>JAHZGZ010000225.1 GCA_019420545.1 Bacteroidales bacterium
AGCGATACTCCGAAAATTTTCGACAAAGAAGAATTTTATGCCAAAGCCCCGCTTTTCGTACCGGCGCAGAGTGTCGACCTATACCGCAACGACGCCGAATGGGGCCGATTTACGACAATAAAAGCGATTTCCGACTCCACGTATGCCGGAAAAGAGTTCACAGTATATGTGGACGGTTCTTCTTCCATTAAGGGCGGCCACATATTCCGCGTAAACGACAATGACTCAGGCGTGGCGTGGGTCGGCACTGAAAAGGGAAGTTATCCTTACAGCGTATATCCCGATCTCAATCTATCGAACCCTGTACGCGACGATGACGGGAACTATTATACCATTACGGCAATTGGCGACGGCAGCAACAATGTGGTATGCTATTCATGTACCATTTCGCCCAATATCACCCGTGTAAATGACAATGCCACTCCAGGCAATATAGTATATTTCGACAATGAGACATCCCTTCAATATCTTGGCAAGAACTCCATCTCTACATTCATGCTTTCGGGTATCGTACGGCTTGCCGACGGTGCTACGCTAAAATCTGACTGGGGTGGCCTCGGAGAGGTATTGGATCTCGGAAGAGACATCAATCTCATCGCTGATTCGGAATATATGTACTCACAGACCGGAACCTATGGAGTAATGAGCACCGACAGTATCATATCCCGTTCGGTAACCCCTCCGCAGATAAAGTATGTCGGAAATGTCGAAGGCACCAAGGTGGCATTCTTCAAGGACGAAAGATGCTACAGTTATCCGCTTCTGGTACCGGCAGAGAGCATCGAGGCTTACAAGGCCGATCCGGAATGGGGCAAGTTCTCCGACATACGCTCCATCACCGATCCCGGCAACGGCAGCTCGGCAATTGAATACATCGAAGATGCTACGCCGGATACTGCCACTGAATGGTACACTCTTCAGGGCCATCGCCTTACAAACCGACCCACCGCTCCCGGCATCTATATTGAGCTACGCGGCAAAAGCTCCCGCAAAATCGCCATCCAGGGCATGCGCTAATCCAGCACGAAAGCCACTGAAAGCATAAAAATCATCAACAAGAAGCTATAAGGCTATAGGGCCCTTAGGGTCGTTAAGGACTTTAACGACCCTAACGACTTTAATGGCCCGAAATCCCTCCAAACGCGGTCAAGTTAATTCTACTTCTCTGTGCCCTCCGTATTCTCTGTGCGGAATTTAGCTCAACCGACAAAGGAGTGTTTGCATTTGTAAACACTCGGAGAAGGACGGTCATGAGGATGTGGTCCCATTGCGCGGGAATAGGTCAAAAAGAGCACGGAGAGCGGTTGGAAAAGGGTTGTGGCAGAGCGTAAACATCTTTTGGGAATATGTAGATAAATTTTTAAAATTTGGGGTTGCAAATTTTTGGGGAAATATAGGGATTTTCTGTAACTTTACACCATTCAACCGACGAGCAATGACCAACCAGCCCTATCATATTCCCGCACTACTCGAAGCCACCATCCAAGGGCTTGATATAAAGCCCGATGGCACCTACGTCGACGTAACTTTCGGCGGTGGCGGACATTCGCGCGCGATAATGGCCCGGCTGGGCAAAGACGGGCGTTTGCTCAGCTTCGATCAGGACGCCGACGCAATGGCCAACGCCATCGACGATCCTCGCTTCACATTCGTCTATGGCAACTTCCGGTTTCTGCGCAATTTCCTGCGCTTCTACGACGCCCCGCAGGTCGACGGCATCCTTGCCGACCTCGGCGTATCGTTCCACCACTTCGACGACCCCGAACGCGGCTTCTCGTTCCGCTTCGGCGGATCGCTCGACATGCGCATGAACCGCCGCGCCGAGCACACCGCCGCATGGCTCCTCGCCAACGCATCGGAAGAGGAACTCAGCCACATGTTCACCCTATACGGCGAATTGCGTCAGGGGCGACGCCTCGCACATGCCATCGTAAAGGAGCGCGACAACGCTCCGGTTGATACCGTAGAGCGCCTCATCGCCATTGCAACCCCTTTCATCGACAAACGGCGCGAGAAAAAGGAGCTTGCACAGGTATTCCAGGCGCTTCGCATCGAGGTCAACGGCGAGATGGAAGCCCTGCAGGCGTTCCTGCGCCAGTCGCTCGAAGTCCTGAAGCCCGGCGGACGCCTTGCCGTAATAACCTATCACTCACTGGAGGACCGCCTCGTAAAGAACTTCATGCGCACCGGCAATCTCGAAGGACGCCTTGAGCAGGACTTCTATGGCCGCAACCTCTCCCCGCTGAAGCTGCTCACGTCAAAGCCCGTCGTTCCCGACGACGACGAGATTGAGCGCAACCCGCGTTCGCGAAGCGCAAAGCTCCGCATCGCCGAAAAGATATAACAACCCTTGCCCCTCTCCGTCACGCAATGGCAAAAAAGAACATATCAAAAAAAAATGGCGACAACTGGCTGCTGCGAATAATCCACGGACGCCTGCTACCGATCGACTACTTCGTGAAGCATTGGGTGTACGTGGTGCTGTGCGTAGGCATGATCATGGTATATATCACCAACCGCTACCAGTGCCTGACCCGAATGGAAGAGATACGCAAGCTGGAACATCAGCTCGAGGTAGTGCAGACCGAACGCATACGCGAACGCAGCGAATATATGAGCCGCATACGCGAATCGTCCATGCAGGAGCTTGTCGACACGATGCATCTCAACCTCCGCGTACAGGACAAACCGCCCTACCTCCTCCCTCCCCGCTAACCCGACAAACGAATTAAGCCTCACACTCCTCCACCCCCATAATCCGTTCATGAGCCATCCGGCATGAACCCACGCGCACGATGAAACAAGAAAACCGCTCGCATATACTTATCCGCTACGCCGTAATCATCGGCATCATATTCCTCTTCGCCGCCGCTGTCGTGTACCATTCGCTCGACAACACCATACTCTCTGCGCCCAAGTGGAACGAGAAAGCAATGAAAGAGCTGTCGCGTGTAGTATCGCTTCCACCCGACCGCGGCAACATCCTCGCCGACAACGGCAGCATCCTTGCCACCAATCTTTGTTTCTACAATATCCGCATCGACTACCGCAGCGAGCGCTTCCTCGAAGGCCGCTACCTTGTGGCCGTCGATTCACTCGCCGACTCGCTCGCCCGCTACTTCCCCATACGCAACAAAGCCGAGTGGAAGAAGCGCCTGATGAAACCCTTGGAGATCGCCGACAAGAAGAAACGTCCGCGTGCCTACAAACTCCTCGGCAACATCTCCGACACACAGTATCAGCTGCTGCGCACCTTCCCGTTCTTCAACATTCCCAACCGCAACAAGACAGGCCTCACACGCGAGCCGGTGATGCGGCGCGTCAACCCCTACGGAGCCATGGCGCGACGCTCGATCGGCGGCGTGGGCATCGACTCTATAACCGGCGAGACACACGGAATATCCGGACTCGAACGCGCACTCGACTCGTTGCTCTATGGCATCCCGGGCATAGCCAAGAAAGTGCCCCTTACGAAAGACATCGTAAACTGGACCGACGTCGCCCCCGTCAACGGCTACAACATACGTACAACCATCGACATCAACATGCAGGATATCGTCGAGAACTCCCTCAACGATGTGCTCAGGGCATGCGACGCCGACTGGGGTGTGGCTGTACTCATGGAGGTATCCACCGGCAACATAAAAGCCATCTCCAACCTTGAAAAAAACCGCGCCGGCACAGAATACATCGAAGGAATGAACCGCGCCGTGCTCGGCTACGAGCCCGGATCTGTGGTGAAAACCCTGTCGATGATGATCGCCCTTGAGGACGGTATCGTATCCAACGTAGAGCAGGTTATCCCCACCGGGCGCGCATTCGCCTATGCCGGGGGGCGTCCCATTACCGACAGCCACGCATGCGACGCCATGCCCGTGCGCGAGGTGATCGAACGGTCGTCCAATATCGGCATGGCCAAGATCATCACGTCGCGCTACGGCGACAATCCCGGCGCGTTCTACACCCGTCTGAAGCGCCTCGGATTCCTCGACCCGATGAACACCGGCATCGCCGGCGAGCGTCCCCCGCGTATTGACAGCGTGGCCAACAACCGCGGAGGCCGTATAGCCCTCTCGCGCATGTGCTACGGCTACTCGACCGAAATACCCCCGCTCTACACTCTGTCGATCTACAACGCCATCGCCAACGACGGCGTATACGTGCGCCCGCGCCTCGTACAGGAACTCATCGGCAACGACGGGGTCGACTCAGTGCTCCCCGTGGCCCACATGGGCACCGGACGTGCATGCTCACCCAAGACCGCCGAACTCATGCGCATGATGCTCACCCAGGTGGTATGGGGCGACCACGGTACCGGAAAGATGCTTCGCAACGACAAAGTGCGCATCGCCGGAAAGACCGGCACATGCTACATGATCGAGGGTGGTGGCTACAACACCTCCAAGAAGCGCCTCGCCTTCTGCGGATTCTTCCCCGCAGAGAAGCCTCAGTACTCCTGCATCGTGCTCACATGCCATCCGCGACAGAACTTCTTCGGAGCAGCCTCAACTTCCGGCACCGTTCTGAAAAACGTAGCCATGAAGATGTACTCCCGCGGTATGCTCGACAACAGTTCCGACTTCCACAACGACGCTCCGGCCGACCCCGGTGTACCCACCATATACGCAACCGACCAGAACCATATCGAGCGTCTGCGCGAAGAGTTCGACATACCGCGTGTGCGCCATTACGCCTCTGCCCGCGATGAGCACGACGGCGTGCCCTCAGTCGTAGGCTACTCCCTGCGCGAGGCTCTCAACCGACTCGAGAAAGCCGGCTCTGAGGTCACATTCACGGGCACAGGCTACGTGACGTCGCAGACACCGCCTCCGGGACACATCCCTGCCTACGGAGCGCGCGTCCACCTCACTCTCGCCCAATAAACTGACATTTCACCCTTTAAACTTTCATATATGAAAGCTCTTTCACAACTCCTTTCCGCAATACCGGTGATCGAGGTCATCGGATCGGACGACAAGCAGATTACCGACGTCGTAAGCGACTCCCGCCGCGTAACCACCGGCGCACTATTCGTAGCCGTACGCGGCACACAGGTCGACGGTCACACATTCATTCCGTTGCTCCAGTACAGCGGAGTGGCGGCAATCGTCTGTGAGGAACTGCCGGAGTTTCTCGAGACTTCCATCACATATATCCGTGTGGCAAACTCCGCAGTAGCCCTCGGATGCCTTGCCTCGGAATGGTACGGCAACCCCTCGCGCGATCTGAAGCTCGTAGGCGTTACCGGCACCAACGGCAAGACCACCACCGCCACCCTCATCTACGAGATGGCCCGTCTGATGGGCTACAAGGCCGGACTCCTCTCAACCGTATGCAACTACGTCGACGACGAGGCCGTCCCCACCAACCAGACCACGCCCGACCCGCTTACAATCAACGCACTGCTCCGCCGCATGGTCGACGCCGGATGCCGCTATGCCTCGATGGAAGTCAGCTCCCACGCCGCCCACCAGCACCGCATAGCCGGACTCCACTTCGCCGGAGGCATATTCTCCAATCTCACACGCGACCATCTTGACTACCACAAGACGGTCGAGGCATATCTCCAGGCCAAGAAGTCGTTCTTCGACGACCTCCCCGCCACCGCGTTCGCCCTCACCAATGCCGACGACAAGGCAGGCCTCGTGATGCTCCAGAACACGCTCGCAAAGAAATACACCTACTCGCTGCGCACCCAGGCCGACTTCGTAGGGCGCGTGATCGAAAGCCGCCTCGACGGCACTACGATGACCTTCAACGGACGCGAGGTGGAAGTGCTCTTCACCGGACGCTTCAACGCCTACAACCTCACCGCCGTCTATGCTGCGTCGGTGCTCATCGGCTGGCCTCTCGAACAGGTACTCGTAGACATGAGCCGCCTCGTGCCGGTAGCCGGACGTTTCCAGGCATTCCACTCACCCAAGGGCTTTACAGCCATCGTCGACTACGCCCATACACCCGATGCCGTCGTCAACGTGCTGCAGGCCATCCGCGAGGTGGTAGGTACACGCGGCTCCATCATCACCGTTGTAGGTGCCGGCGGCAACCGCGACAAGGGAAAGCGCCCGATCAGGGCGCGCGAGGCCTCACTGCGCAGCGACCGGCTGATTCTCACCTCCGACAACCCACGCGACGAGGAACCCGCCGACATCATCCGCGACATGGAAGAGGGTCTCGACATAGAGGGCCACAAGAAGACCCTCAGCATCACCGACCGCCGCGAGGCAATCCGCACCGCCGCAGCCCTCGCGCAGCCCGGCGATGTAATCCTCATCGCCGGTAAAGGCCACGAGGACTACCAGGAGATCAAAGGTGTGAAACACCACTTCGACGACCGCGAGGTTGTAAAAGAATTCCTCGTATAACCCGTTCTCTCCGCACATACAACATCACACAACCATCCACAAAAAGACCTCCCCTCCACAACCGACGTGATCTACTATCTCTTTCAATGGCTTGAAGAATTCGGCGTGCCGGGAGCACGCCTGATGGATTACATCACATTCCGCAGCGGTGCGGCACTCGTACTCTCGCTGTTCATCGCCGTCGTATTCGGCCGCCGTATCATCGACCGTCTCCAGATGATGCAGGTAGGCGAGATTATCCGCGACCTCGGCCTCGAAGGCCAGATGAAAAAGACCGGCACCCCCACCATGGGCGGCATCATCATCATCATTGCGATACTGATACCGTGTCTGCTCGTAGGCAAGCTCGGCAACGTTTATATGGCTCTGATGATCATCGCCACCCTTTGGCTCGGCGTGCTCGGAGGCCTCGACGATTA
>JAHZGZ010000226.1:0-26913 GCA_019420545.1 Bacteroidales bacterium
CTTGCCACCCTCGGCGGCATGGGGAACGATACCGGCGAGGTTCATACAGGGCGAGTTGAACTTCACACGCCAGGGCTTCTGGTCGCCGTGGCTTTCGATGTACACGCCGAAAGCGCCGCGGCTTGCCTCCACCTGCTGGAACCAGTGTCCCTCGGGGAGCTTGATGATCTTGGGCACCTTTGCGCAGATGTCGCCTTCGGGGATGTTATCGACAAGCTGCTCGAGAATGCGGCAGCTCTGCTTGATCTCCTCTACGCGCACGAGATAGCGGGCCATGGAGTCGCCCTCGGGAAGGGTGATCTCGTCGAAATCGAGCTCGGAGTATATGCCGTAGGGCATGGTCTTGCGCACGTCGCACGCCCAGCCTGATGCGCGGCCCACGGGGCCTGTGGCACCGTAGCTGATCACGTCCTCTTTCGAGAGCACACCCACGCCGTCCATACGGTTGTGGGCTATGACGTTGCCGGTGAATATGGTGTCGTACTCCTTGATGGCGGCAGGCATTACCTTGAGCAGGGCCTTCACGTCGTCGACGAAGTCCTTGTCGATATCCTCAAGCACGCCGCCGATGCAGTGGTAGTTGAAAGTCATGCGGGCGCCGCAGGTCTTCTCGAAGATGTCGAGGATGCGCTCGCGCTCACGCAGTGTGTAGAAGAGCATGGTGGTGGCGCCGAGGTCCATGCAGAATGTGCCCATGAACAGCAGGTGGGAGCTGATACGCATCAGCTCGTCCATCATCACGCGGATCACCTCGGCGCGGCGCGGTACCTCGATGCCCATGGCCTTTTCGATACAGAGGCAGAGGCAGTGGCGGTTCTGCTGGGCCGAGAGGTAGTCGAGACGGTCGGTGAAGTGGAGGGTCTGCATGTAGCCGAGTCCCTCGCAGAGCTTCTCGATACCGCGGTGGATATATCCGAGGTAGAGGTCGATCTTCTTGATGGTCTCGCCGTCGACGGCGGTGCGGAAGCGGAGCACGCCATGGGTGGCGGGGTGCTGCGGGCCGATGTTGACCACGAAGTCCTCGGGAGCGAATACCGTACGCTTCTCCTTCACGACGGTGCCGTCGGGCTTCTCTACATATGTATATGTGATGTCGTCGACCGACTCATGGTCGAGACGCACGGGATTTACTTCGGGGCTGTCGTCGTAGTCCTTGCGCAGGGGGTATCCCACCCAGTCGTTGCGCAGGAACAGGCGGCGCATGTCGGGATGGTTGATGAAGATGATGCCGAAATAGTCGTATACCTCGCGCTCGTAGAGGTTGGCCACATGCCACAGGTCGCTGATGGAGTGGAGCATGGGCTTCTCGCGGTTGTCGGTGGCCACGCGTACCGACACGTGGTGTCCGAGGCGGGTCGAGGTGAAGTAGTACATTACACCGAGAGTCTCGGTCCAGTCCATTCCCACGAGGGCCACGAGGTAGTCAAAGTCGAGTTCGGGATCCTCCTTGAGGGTCTTGGCCAGTGTGTGCCACTTGGCATCGGGAATATTCACCAGCAGCCACTCCCCCTCCTCGAAAGTAGCTTCGGGGAAGAGCCGGGCGATGTGTTCCTGAACGTTTGCCATATCTATGTGATGATTGGTGCTTGTTAATACTTTAATTAGACTGACTTATTTCGAAAAGCCTTCTTCCTGCTCCACGGCCTCTTTTACCATCGAGGGTGCGGCGTCGCGTGCGGCGAGGAATGCCTCGCGCTTTTCCTGACGGTTTACGCCGCCGAAGAAGCGCTCTACCTTGATCTTGCGCGAGAGCTGCATGATGCCGTAGATCATGGCCTCGGGGCGGGGAGGACAGCCGGGGACGTATACGTCGACGGGGATCACCTCGCCTACGCCTTTCACTACATGGTAGCTGTTTTTGAACGGGCCGCCGGAGATGGCGCATCCGCCGCAGGCGATCACATACTTGGGCTCGGCGAGCTGGTCGTAGAGACGGCGCACGACGGGAGCCATGCGGTGTACGATGGTGCCGGCCACCATCATGAAGTCGGCCTGACGGGGCGAGGCGCGTGCCACTTCCCAGCCGAAGCGCGCCATGTCGAAGCGCGCCGCTCCAAGTGCGATAAATTCGATACCGCAGCAACTGGTGGCGAATGTGAGCGGCCAGATAGAGTTACTGCGCCCCCAGTTGATAAGCTTGTCGAGCGAGCCGACCACGACGTTGGTGCCGTTGGTGCGGAGCTCGTTGACGAGCGATTCTATATATTCATTGTCCTTAAAGTCGGCATAGGGCATGCCTTGTGCGGTTACTTCCATTCAAGTGCTCCTTTCCGCCAGGCATATACGAGGCCCAGCACTAAAATTCCGAAAAATACAGCGATGCAAAGCAGACCGTCGGTGCCGAGGGCTTTCATGTTGACAGCCCAAGGGTAGAGAAACACGGTCTCTACGTCGAACATCAAAAACAGAATGGCATAAAGATAGTAGCCAATGTGGAACTGCGCCATACTCTCGCCACGTGTAGGGATACCACACTCGTAGGCCTCACCTTTCTGAGGGTTGAAGCTGCGCGGCGAGATAAGCCCCGCAAGTACGAGCGCAAGCGCCACGAGGGCCACGCCTGTAAGGGCGCCCACCACGGCAAGAGTAGAGTTCTGAATACCAAAAATTAATGATACCATATGATGATTCAATATATATCTGTTTTGCCAAGGCCGCATGAATGCCGCGCACGCCGGGATTGCGGAAAAATACGGTAAAGGTCATATAACGGGTACCGGCCGGATACTTGCACTGCCTGCACTGCCAAGCCCCTAAGTTTCAGAAAAATAATATATCTAAGGGTAACTAAATAAAAGTTTTCTCCTAAAATCTTGTGCAAATATACCAATATTTTTTCAAATCAACTCTCAATGATGGCTCCAAACTTGGACAAAAGGGCTACTTTCGGTTAAAAAAGGTTAAATGAGACCATTCAAAAACCGACGCAACTACATGACTTCGCGAACATTAACATCATTTCATTACTATTCTTAACCGTAAGGAGTATTGCAAAATAATAAATGACAATGTATATTTGCATTTAGATTAGAATATCACACAATATAATCACTAATCTTAATCATATACAACACACACGATGAAACCACGTTTTAAATTCGACGCCGACTGGAAAGAGGCACTGCGCCTCCTCGGCGACTGCAACCACCGCGTAGAGGCCGAGATACGCCGCTATATCGAAGAGGATCGCGAACCCGACATACGCGACATCAACTATTATTATGATGGTTTTATACCGGTATGGGTGCTGATAAAGGCGCGCATCGACCAGCGTAAGGAGCGAAATGCCCGTGCACGCCAGCGTCGTCGCGAGCGCCGCGAAGCCATCGAGCGAGCCGCAGCCGAAAAGATACGCCGTCGTGAGGCGGCCGCACGCCGCAAAGCCGAGGCTGAGCGTCAGGCACGCTTGGCGGAAGAAGCCGAGGCCCAGCGCATTATCGACGAGCGCAAGGCACGTAAGCGCGAGGCACGTCGTCTGAAGGCTGCCCCGCGGCGCAGCACGGTACAGTCCGTGAACACCTCCCCCACCCCTCGTAAATCCGCATCAACCTTCGCCTCGCGCTTCCGCGGCCCCTGCCCCATACCCCTGCACGAAAAATCCCGCACAGAAAACACAGAGTTTAGTAGAGTTGCACAGAATCTGACTGGGAGGGCGGCGCTTTAGCCCGCCACGAGGAACTTTGCAGCCGCGCGTGTAGGAGACGCGCTTTCCAAGCGCGTTTTATAAAAATTCACGCAGAGCCCGCAGAGCGCACAGAGGCCATCCGAACATCTGGGCCCCGTTCGCGCTATACGCGCTCCCTGGAGATCACAGAGCAGCCGAGATGGGCTGCACGATGCAATAAAAAACGCACAAAGAGCACAGAATTTGTATAAAGAAACCCGCACGGAGAGCACAGAGAGCACAGAGTAAACATAGATTATGAACACAGAGAATAATTTATTGGGAGCGTTTGGTTGTTGCGTGTAGGATTAGATTATCGTCATGACTGCTCTGCGGCCTCCAGAGAGCGCGTATAGCGCGAACGGGGCCCAGATGTCCGGATGGCCTCTGTGCGCTCTGCGGGCTCTGCGTGATTTTTTACTCTTGAATGGGTGTAACGCGCTTGGAAAGCGCGTCTCCTACAGGCGAGATGCAAAGTCGGCGGCACGCGAGGTGGGAAAGTTCCTCGTGGCGGGCTAAAGCGCCGCCCTCCCAGTCAAATTCTGTGCAACTTTCCCTAAACCTCGGTGGACTCTGTGCAGATTTACATATACAAAGCTACAGGCGGGTCTATACAAAATCCTCGGTGGACTATGTGTATGACGAAGCAGGGAGGCCGCGGCTAACGGCCTCCCTGCGGAGAAGACATAATCGGAGAATTATGTCGGATTCCAGATGAATCTGTCTTGATCTCTCTGTACTATTTTTCGGCCCCGATGAGGATGGCGCATGACTTTTGCAACACCCTCATCGGGAGGATAAGACTATTCGATCACGTAGTGGATGCGAGGAGCATCGGCGAAGGCACCCTCCTTGGCTACGTTGAAGCTGATGGTAAGCTTGTGGGTACCCAGGGCTCCGGTGTAGTTGGAGTTGGGGCCGTCCCAGATAAGGTTGTCAAGGTCGCCGCCGAGCGAGAATGCCCATGCGTTTTTGAGGCTGGGCTGTACACCGCGGAGCTTGAACTCGCCTGTCTCTTTAAAGTTGATGTCGGCCGAGAAGGTAGCGCAGTCGGCGGCATCGGTAGTCGGAGTCAGTTTCTGCACGTCGCCGTCGCCCCAACCTCCGGTAGCGGTACCGATAAGTTCGAAGTACTCGATGGGGGTAGCCGTGACCTTGCCGGTGAGGATATTGAATACCCATGCGTAGATACCGTCGGGCAGTCCTTCGATATTGCCCGATTTGGTGCCAGAACCTACAGTGCCGGTATACGACTTACCGTCCTCGCTAAGCGCGAAAGCGAAGTTGGCCCATTCGTTGCCGCCCCAGGTGGGTTTATCGGTCATCTTGCAGCCCCAGCCGCTGAATGCCACGAAACCTCCGTAGGTTACATAGTCCTTGGTGGTGAGCACGGCAGGAGCACCGTCGCCGCCCTGTGCGTTACCGAGGATGTAGATTACCTCGTAAGCGAGCTTCACCTCATAGGTAGGCTCAAGCGCGGTATACGATGTATTGGGGTTGGTGATATTGACGGAGATCATATAAGGCTCGGCCTGGGCTGTAGTGATCATGCCGGCTTCACCTCCGAGGGCGAGACTGCCCGTTAAAGCATCTGCGACCTCGGGACCGAAGCACTGTGCCGATACCGGATTGCTGACCATCGAGCCGGGTACAACCTTCCAGTTGATGCCGCCTGCGGGTACCTTGAACACAACCGAGAAATTAGGATCCTCCCATACGGATTTTCCAGAATTCGTCATCTCATATTTCTCAGAAGGATCGTCGGCATTGACAACCCAGTAGCTGTTTTCAGGCGCATAAGCATACTGCACGGGCTTGAAATTGATGGTGCCGGTAGTACCTACGGTGCCGAGCAGCGCCGAAGTCTGCTCCTTTACGGAATATGCGTCGAAGCGCACGGCGATGGGCTGTACGGCATCATTTGTGCCGTAGAGACGGTGGAAAAGCACGTTGAGCGCCTCGGCCGACAGACCTATGGTGCGCAGAGCGCCCGACTCGGGGGTGAGTTCGGTAAGTACTGTGTCGAGACGTGCGGCGGGATTATTGAGATCGGCCTCCGACTTTGCCACAAGCATGTTGACCTGCAGGTCGTAGCCTGCGGGCTGCTCGTCAAGGCGGCTGATATTGAGCATGGGCATCATTTTGGCTATGTCGGCCTTTTCGGCGTTGACATCCAGAGTTGCTCCGGGAGCATACACATCGGTACCCGACACAGCGTTGGCGGGGAGCACATCGGGCTGCGGAGTCACCTGGGGCTCGCCGGTGTATTCATCGTCGGAGCAGGCGGCAAGGCCTACAGCCAGCACACCGAGAAGCCATATATTTGAGCGAAGTTTCATAAATACGATGTTGATTTCTGAAATTCCTCCGTGGCCGGATCGGGCGGAAAGCCGTCACCGTCCCGGAGAATATGGTTGATTACTCGGCTTCGGGGCCGTCGACTATCTCGAATTTCACATTCTTGTTCTTGAGGTTGACGGTCATCTTGACCCATCCGCCGGGCCATCCGGGCACATTGAACGAGCCCTTGCCAGCAACGATGGCATCACTGTAGACACCGTCGGTAAACTCAATGTCGACAGGGTTGTCATCCTTCTGCGAGCCCCAGGAGTCCTTATCCCAACCCGTAAGAGCTGTATAGAAGCGGAATGTGAACTTATCGGCAGGTATATCGAAGGTACCGTGGTAGATCTTCGAGTCGATACCCTGCTTGGTCTCAAACAGCATCCAGTCCTGATAGTGCTCGGCATTGCTTTCCTCGGGGCCGACCCAGCCCTCGGGAGCGCCTACAAGATAAATCCATCCGGGCTGACGCACGGTAGGATAGCCTACAACGGTAGCGAGGGTAACCACATTGGAGAGGATGGCATACTTGTCGAATGTGCCGGGATTGGCGGTGGGGAGCGACGAGAGCACGCGGCAGTAGAGCGGACCGGTATATACCATGTCCTCGCGGCCCTTGTACTGCTCGATATCGTCGTAACCGAATATCGCGGAGATGCCGTCGGCTATATCCTTCGAGCTGACGGAGAACTGTGCGCTGTTGGAGGGGTTGGGCATCTGGTAGAAAGCCCTCTGGTTCTCGGTGCTGTATACCAGCGAAGAGATCTCGGTTCCCATCTGCGAGGGGAGCTTCTCAAACGTGGGGTCGAGCGAGATCTGGAGAGTATAGTCGGGCACGAGAGCCACTCCGTAGTCGGGCTGCGACACGGTAAAATCGACGGCGCCGGCGGTCTCAAGCACGATTGTCTGGTTGGCCATCACCGGGATGTTGAGAAAATCGTGGTTGGTGGGGTACTCGGCCTTGGGGTCGGTGTCGTCGGAGCATGCTGTGAAGGCCATGGCGACAGCGGCAAAGGCAAGGTATGATAATATCTTTTTCATAATCTTCTTTTCGTTGATTTTAAGAGATTAATAGCCGGGGTTCTGGCCAAGGGTTGAAACATACTGAGTAGGTATGGCGTAAAGCTGGCGTGTGGCGGGGAAAACGGTATTTCCGGCCTCCAGGCCACCCTTCCACGACCATGTGGCGGTGGTGAACTTGCCGAAGCGGATAAGGTCGGAACGGCGGTGTCCCTCCCAGTATAGCTCGCGCATGCGCTCGTCGAGAAGGTTGTCGGCGGTGAGAGCTACCGGAGCGAGACCGGCACGGGCACGCACGCGGTCGAAGTAGTTCTGACCGTTGCAGCTTACACCCTTGAGCTGGCACTCGGCGAGCATCAGGAATGTATCGGCGAGGCGGAACAGGGGGAAGTCGGCCGAGTTGAATGTGTTGATCTTGACAGAGCCGTCGGTGTTGTAATAGTTCTCCTCGGGTGTGTAAACATATTTTATGCACATCAGGCCCGAGCCGCCGGGCATGCCCCAGTCGCCGATCTCATGAAGGTCGTTGGTAAGGCCGTCGTCCCAAATTAGCCAGCGGGCATCGCTCTTGGTGAGGGCATTGGCAAGCTCCGGACGTACGCGCGGGCCACCCCAGCCTGTACCGTCGATGCCAAGACGCTTCTGAAGGTCACCGTCGATATTGGCATTGTATGCGCCCATGCCGAGATAGGTGGTGCCGCCGTAGCTCTGTGTGTAGGAGTTGTCCTGCGGAATGGCCCAGAGGATCTCGCCGCCGCGTGCATAGCGGTCGTTGGTGGCGCAGAAGAGGTATTTGTACTCCTTGCCGTCGCTCTCGCCTACGAGGGTGTTGACGGTCTTTAGGATCTCCTGGCATGCCTCGGCGCACTTGTCGTACATCGGGGTGCCGGTATATACCTCGGCGTTGAGATAAAGCTTGGCAAGAAGCATCAGGGCGCCTTCGCGGCTTACACGGCCGTATACCTGGTCGGCAGCCTTGGGTATGCCGCCGTCGATGGCGTCTTTAAGGTCGGCAACGACCTTGGGGAACATCTGCTCGCGGGTCTCGGTGGGTGGAGTGATACCTACCTGCGACTCTTCCGTGGCCCAGGGGCCGCGGCCGAAGCAGTCCATCATATGGTAGTAGGCGAGGGCGCGGAGCACACGTGCCTCACGCTTCATCTCGGCGATCTCACCAGCCGACACGGGATTGGCGACATTGGCGGCGTTGTCAATCGTGCGGAGGAACTCGTTGCAGAGAGTCACCTCGAAGATGAATCGCGACATGGCCTCGTAGAGCCAGTGGTTGTCAGGGCTCCAGGTGCCGTAATCGAGTTCGTCGATACCGGCGTCGTTCCAGTTCTTGCCGATGAAGGCTTCGTCGGAGCAAAGTTCCTGAAGGTTCCAGAGCTGACGGGTGTAGACGCCGGCGCCGGGGTCGTCGACAGAGATGTCAGACCCGCCGTTGATACCGGAAATGGTGAGGGCCGCATAAAGGTCGGCGAACGCGCCGTAGTATTGCAGACCGGAAGTAAGGTCGGTGCTCTTGCTCGGATCCTTCGGAGTAATGTCGAGGTCGCCCACGCAGGAGGTTGCTCCTACGGCCATGGCGGCACAGGCGAGAACGGTATATTTGATCTTATTGAGTTTCATGATTATGTATCCTTTAGGAGATTAGAAAGAAGCTACTACACCGAGCGATACGGTGATTGGACGGGGATATACGCCGTTGTCGATACCGGAGAATACCTCGGGGTCAAGACCGTTGTACTTGGTGATGACGAAGGGATTCTGTACGGCGCCATAGAGGCGGAGACGGAGGGCGTTGTTGAGGAGCGAAGGCCAGGTGTAGCCTACTGTGATGTTGTCGCAGCGGAGGAACGATGCGTTGCGCACGAAGTAGTCGCTCTGCACGCCCTTCACGCCGAGGTCGTTGAAGAGGAAGCGGTTGGCCATGAGGTTGCTCAGGGGCACTGATGCCGTCGACGACTTGCTCACGTTGGAAGCCTCGAAGTCGTTGTATACCCAGTTGCCGATGTTGGCGCGGAGCACGATGCCGAAGTCCCAGTTCTTATAATTTACGGTGTTGTTCCATGTGAGCACGACTTTCGGGTCGCGGCTGTGGTAGAGGTACTTGTCGGCTTCGGTGATCTGGCCGTCGCCGTTGCGGTCGACATACTGGCCCTCGATGGGATCGCCGTTCTGGTCATATACCTGCTGGTAAACGAGGTAGCTGTAGGCGGGATGTCCTACCTTGTGGGCCTGGATGGTGCCTCCCGTACCTGCGGAGATGCCGCCGGTGGGGATGAAGAAGTCGGGATCGTCGGTAGCCGTAAGCTTGGTGATCTTATTGTGGTTCCAGGCTATGTTGAAGTCAGATGTCCAGGTAACGTCCTGAGTGACGATCGGGCGGGTCGAGATATTGAACTCGATACCGGTGTTCTCGAGGTCACCGATGTTGACGTTGAGCGCGTTGGTGAGGTTGGAGCCTGCGGGAACTGTGGTATAGGTAAGGAGGTCTTTGGTCTTGCGCTTGTAGAAATCGATACTCCCGTTGATGCGGTTGTTGAGCAAGCCGAAGTCAACGCCGACGTTCCATGTATGGGTCTCCTCCCACTTGATTTCGGGATTGAAGCCGTTGGGCTTGATTACGTTAACATAGTCGTAGGCCGAGCCATACTGTCCGCGCAGCGATTCGGGAATCGGGTTGGGATAGGAAGTGGTGTTGGGCTCTACGTTGCCGTTGTTGCCGATGATGTATACAGGGAGGTAGGGGAAGAAGTCGTTGCCGAGATCCTGCTGACCGGTTACACCGTAGCCTACGCGAAGTTTAAGGTCGGAGAGCACGGGGCGTAGCGAAGCCATGAAGTCCTCGTCGATGATACGCCATGCAAGGGCAACCGAGGGGAATGTACCCCAGCGGTGATCCTTCGAGAAGCGTGAGGTACCGTCGCGGCGCACGGTGAAAGTAAGGAGGTACTTGTCCATGAAGCCGTAGTTGAGTCGGCCGAAGAAGCTCACGAGCGCGAGGTCGTTGCGGTAGTAGCTTGTAGGATATGCCTGGAATCCGGCATAGTCGCCGGTACCGATGCGGGTAAGGCTGTTGCCCTGCCAGCGGAACGACTGCCAGGAGTAACCGGCGGTAACGTCGACGCTCGAATAGATCTTGTCGAAATCCTTCTTATAATTGAGATAGAAGTCGAGAAGGAGGTTGGCCTTCACCTGATGTTCGTGGAACACGCGGCCCTGTCCGTCGCGTGTCGACTTGATGAAGTATCCCTTGGGGAGATTGCCAAGCTGGTCGACGGGGATAAGTATGTCGGTCTCCTTGCCGTCGGCACCTATGCCCTTGATGTAGGGGAGGTCGGAACCATTCTTCCACGATGCGGGAGAGTAGGCGTTATTGATAGTGTCGACATTCGAGCGCGAGATGTCGTAACCGAGGTTGAGGTTGGCGTGGAGTTCGGGGAGCCAGGGGAGAGCGCCGTCGATCTGGAGGTTGCCGATCGACTGGAACACCTTCGACTGCGAGTCGTACTCCTTGATAAGCGACACGGGGTTGAGGGCCTTCAGGGTGTTGATGGCCGAGCCCTTGGTATTGGGGCCGGCAACAGCAGTGCCTGCATAGGTGGTGTAGTTGAGGAATATATTGCCGTCGGGAGCATATACGGGTAGAGTGGGGTTGAAGCTCACCGCGCTACCGAGAGCCGACTCCTCGTAGAACCGGTTGTTGATGTATGCGCCGCGGAGGTTGGCGTTGATCGAGAGAAGTCCGTTGAAGAACTTGGGCGAAAGGTTGAGGCCGACAATACCGTTGTTGTTGGTATAGCTTACCGACACGCGGTAGGGAAGCGCGCGGTATGTGCCGCCTACGCTGAGATTGTAGTCGGAGCTTACAGTTGTACGGAGCACCTCTTTCTGCCAGTCGGTAGAATAGTTGCCGAGGGCGTTGGCCTGAGAAGAGCCTTCGCCATATTCATTAATGATGAAGTTTCGGAACTGAGAGGCCGACATCATGTCCATGTAGTTGCGCGGAGTGTTGATGTACATGTTGGCGGCGAAATTGACTGTCGGAGCGCCCGAGCTGCCCTTCTTGGTGGTGATGATAATCACACCGTTGGATGCGCGGCTACCGAAAATTGCAGTTGCCGATGCATCCTTGAGGATTGTCATCGACTCGATGCTCTCGGGGTTGACGAGCGACAGAGGGTTGGAAGAACCCAGAGTGCCCTTTGTGTCCATAGGCACACCGTCGATAACGATAAGGGGCTCGTTGGAGGCAGAAAGCGAAGCGCCGCCGCGAATCTGGATATTGGCTTTGCCTTCAGGCTGACCGCCGGCGGTAGTGACAACCACACCGGGCGAACGTCCTACAAGAAGATCCTGGGCCGATGTCGAGAGTCCGGCCTGCACTTCAGAAGGCTTGATGGCCGATACAGCGCCGGTTGCATCGCTCTTCTTGACGGTACCATAGCCGATGGCCACCACCTCGTTGAGCATGACGGAGTTTTCGGAGAGCACCACATTAATGGTAGTGCGGCCGTTTACAGCTACGTTCTGTGTATCGTAGCCTACATAAGAGAATACAAGGGTAGCGTTGGCGTCGACGTCGATACGGTAATTGCCGTCGAAGTCGGTGGCTGTACCCATCTGGGTGCCTTTTGCGAGCACACTCGCCCCGATAAGGGGTTCACCGGTCTTGTCAGTGACTGTACCTGATACGGTAATCTTCTGTGCAAGAGCCGGCAGGGAAAGACAGAGGACCATCAAGGTCACGATCCATGCCTTCCGATTCATCTGGAACCAAATGTTCTTCATGCAAGAGTTTGTTTAATAATTATTGTTGATAAAAAAGTTGGCTATAAGACATTTATGCCGCGCAATCGCGACAAAGGTGTTTTCCCGGGCAACGGTAAGACACGTGCTTCATGGGAATGGAGAGAGAAAAGAGGCGGGATGACTGACAAAGACTCAAGGGGATACCGGGGGGCAGACCCTCTCTTTCTTATGAATGCTAAAAACTATCTTTCTTTCACTTGAATAAAAAACTATCTTCAGACTCATTAGGGTAGGTTTGTCAAAATTGTAAACAAACCTCCTCGGAGTTCGACGGCAAATATAATGCGTTTTAAATAAAATTTAGCTAATTCGACTATAGAAATTGCTTTTCATTAAACTTATTTAACACTCATACCGATTGGATTTCTGCGTATGTATAAATATACATCCTCAAATTCAACAAAATAGACAGCAAACGGAAGTATTGTGAACCTTTGCGCTTTGGATGATTTAACTTAATTATGTTAATATTGTGCGGTCAATGAATTGCAATATCCGTTATTACAGGGCGCCCTATTATGCTGTTGATATCCGCCACGAGACGCTCGCGGCAGAACGCAAGTTCCTGCTTGAGCGGAGCGGAGGATATATACACGTGCAGCACGCCGTCGCGGCCTACATAACGGCGCGTGGTATAGCGGTTGATGACGTGGCCCACGACCTCGGGCCACAGGTATGCGGCACGCTGCTCGTCGACAGTGGAGGTGAGGCCTTCGTGGCTGAGGTACTCGTCGATGATCTGATTGACTGATTTGGGATCGGTACGCTTCATTATTAACGACGGTATTATTTTAATGGATTACACTAACGGCTCTAATGTCCTTAAAGTCTTTAGGGTCGTTAAAGTCCTTAAAGTCCTTAAAGTCCTTAACGACTCTAAAGTCCCTAGAGACCCTAAAGTCTCTAAAGTCCCTACCAACTTTACAGCCCCATAAACTTCCCCACAATAATTGCTTTTCAGTCAAGGTGAATTGGGGTGAAAGCTCCGGAATCGACATGCCATAGGGAGTAGTCGGAGCCGGTGCGGCGCATTATCTCGTCAAGATGGGTGCGGTTGGTATCGGTGATGAATATCTGGCCGAAGGCCGCGCCGGCGACAAGCTCCATTATGCGCTCCACGCGTGTGGCGTCAAGCTTGTCGAATATGTCGTCGAGCAGGAGCAGGGGGCGCATCCCCACGTTGTCGCGGAGAAATTCGTACTGGGCGAGGCGCAGGGCAATCGCATAGGTCTTGCACTGCCCCTGCGAGGCCGCGCGGCGCATGGGCATGCCGTCGATGAGCATGTCGAGATCGTCGCGGTGGGGGCCGACGGTGGTATGGCGAAGGGCCTCGTCGCGGCGGCGTGCGCCATCGAGGAGCGCTGTGAGGGTCGAGCCGGGGACGTTGAGGGTGCTGTCGTAGCGCAGCTCGACCTGCTCTGCGCCTGGGCCTGATATGGCCGAATAGTAGCGTGAGAAGATCGATGTAAGGCGCTCGGTCCATGAGGCGCGGGCGGCATGGATGGTGTCGGCGGCCATATCCATCTGCATCTCCACGGCAGCGAAGAGCGAGGGGTCGGTAATGCCGTCGCGGAGCATGCGGTTGCGCTGGTCGAGGGTGCGGCCGTAGCGTATGAGGGCGTCGAGATAGAGCGGATCGGTCTGTGAGATCACCATGTCCATGAGGCGGCGGCGCTCGTCGGAGGAGCCGCGTATGATGTCGACATCCTGAGGCGACGACATGACGAGGGGGAAGGCCCCGATGTGGGCCGACAGGCGCTGATATTCCTTCCCCTGGCGCTTGAGCGACTTGCGTCGGCCGGGGGTGATACCGAGCGAGAGCTGCTCGTCGATGCCGTGGCGCAGGTAGAGGGCACGCACCATGGCGAAGTCATCGCCGCGGCGTATCACCTGCGCGTCGGTCATCCCCGAGAAGCTTTTGCAGAAGCTGAGGAAGTATATGGCGTCGAGCAGATTGCTCTTCCCCATGCCGTTGTTGCCCAGCAGGGCGTTGACCTTGGGGGAGAAGGTAAGCGAGGCTTCGGCGATATTCTTGAAGCCGTTGATCTGTATCTCTTTGAGAATCATGTTGCGTCAGTCGAGACCAAGCTCTTTGAGAAGGTTGGGGCGGAGCTGCCGGGTACGCGCTATAGCCTGCTCGTGGCGCCACTCGTCGATGCGCGCCTGATGGCCCGAGAGGAGTATGTCGGGTACGCGCCAACCGCGGTATTCGGCAGGACGCGTGTAGATCGGGGGGGCGAGAAGGCCGTCCTGGAAGGAGTCGGAGAGTGCGCTCTGCTCGTCGCCGATGGCTCCGGGAATCAGGCGCACGATGGCGTCGGTGATGACGAGTGCGGGCATCTCGCCTCCGGTGAGCACATAGTCGCCGATGGTGATTTCGCGCGTAACGAGGTGCTCGCGGATGCGCTGGTCGACACCCTTGTAGTGGCCGCAGAGGATTATGATGTTGTCGAGCATCGACATGGCGTTAGCCATCGGCTGGGTGAGCTGCTCTCCGTCGGGCGAGGTGAAGATGACCTCATCGTAGTCACGCTCGGCCTTCAAAGCCGATATGGCACGGTCGACCGGCTCGATCTGCATCACCATGCCCGCCTCGCCGCCGAAAGGATAGTCGTCGACCTTGCGGTAGCGGTTGGTGGTGTAGTCGCGAAGGTTGTGTACGTGTATCTCCACAAGTCCCTTGTCCTGCGCGCGCTTCAGAATGGAGCATCCCAGCGGCGACTCCAGCATCTCGGGCAGTACTGTAATTATATCGATGCGCATAGCTATTTGCCTATATATTCTATATATTATTGTGCAAATTTAGCGGTTTTAGCCGACATATCCCTCCCCCTTGAAAAAAACGTTGGGCCACACATCGGGAAAATCAGATGTGCGGCCCATGCGGTAGGCTTTTATGTAGCAAAGAGAGGAGGATCAGAGCATGCGGAGAGCGGCGGCGTAGTCGGGCTCATTGGTGATCTCGTCGACGAGCTCGCGGTAGATTACCTTGCGGTCGGGGTCGAGGATGAGGACGGCGCGGGTGAGGAGCCCCTTCAGTGGACCGTCGACGAGCTCAACACCATATTCGCGAGCAAACTCGGGAGAGCGGAAAGCCGAGGCGGGGATCACATCCTTCAGACCTTCAAGGGTACAGAAACGGCCGGCGGCAAATGGAAGGTCGGCGGAGATGCAGAGCACAACGGCATCTTTCTTCTCGGCAGCCTGCGCGTTGAAACGGCGCACGGAGGTGGCGCACACAGGTGTGTCGAGGCTTGGGAAGATGTTGAGCACGATCTTCTTGCCGGGGAAGTCGGAGAGGTGCACCTCCTTGAGCTCGGGTGTAACGAGAGTGAATTCGGGAGCCTTGTCGCCCACTGCGGGAAGATCGCCATAGGTATGGCATGCATTGCCTTTGAAATATACGGTTTCCATATCTAACTGGGATTAAATTTGCTAATATCAGAAAATCGGCAGCCTCAGACTCCTGCGGATCAATCCTTTAAGCGATGCCCGGCAGGTCAATGGAGCATGGCCGCTTTCTGAATAACATCGGACACGAGCGAATTGTTGTAGCCCACCGTCACGTCGGCCACCTTGCCGTCGCTCCCCACCATTATCACCACGGGGAATGTGGCGGTACCGCAATCGCGGGCGAGGGCCTTGGCCGACACAAGGGTTGTTTCCCCCATGGCCGAGGACGGAAACAGGGCGTCGACGGCATCGCGGTCGTTGCTCACTGCGGCCCAGATAATGTCGGCGTTGTAGGGGAGCTGCATGGCGGCGGAACGCACGGCGTCGATCGTCTCGCGGACGAAGGCGGCTTCCGGCTCAAAGAGCACCACAAGCGTGGGTTGCCGGAATCCCTGCGATGTGCCGAGATAGGTGTAGCGCTCACCGGTAAGCGTGGGGAGAGCGAAGCGCGGCAACGGCTGGCCGGGGAGGTTGACGATGGCGAATGTGTTATCGCGATACTTCTCGAACACGTCGGGATACATCTCGGCGAGCATACCGTCGCTTAACTGACGACAACCTATCGGAGAACGAGCATCGGTGTATCGCGCCACGATCGACTGCTCGGCCAGAGCGCCGGGATTGTTGTCGGTAGCGATATAGAAGGGGAGCATGGTGGTGCGGTCGAATGCATAGAGCACCTCGCGCGAGGTCTCGCCGTTGATCACCAGGCGCGCGTCGAGCGCCATTGCAGGGCGCCCCTTCACCAGCGTGTCGGCACAGAAGTGCCAGATATATCCGGGGGATGTTATGATCATCTTCAGCTCTTCGGCCACAAACTGCGGAAGAAGCTCGGTGAACTGAGTGCGCCGCTGCACGCCGGGAGTACTGCCCGATGGTAGAAACGGCATCGGATCGGCTGAGAAGTGGCGCTCGACCATCCTCTCGCCGCGGAATGTGAACAGACTGCCGTCGAAGTACGCCGAGAAACCGTCGGCACCGGCGGGATTCTCCGCACCGGGCACCGTCCAGCGTATCAGATAGTCGCACGGGGAAAGTGTGTCGCCCGCGGCATCGGTGGAATACAGGTCGACATGATATGCCACATCGTCCTGGAGCGACATAAGCACCTGGAAATCGACCGTGGCATTGTAGCACTCCACCCCTCGCAGGCGCGAAATAAGGTCATCTACCCCCTGTGCCATACTGCACAAGGGGTAGATAAGCACTACAGCTAACAATAAGCGTAGATTACCTCTCATAATAAATGTGTGAAACGTTGTAGTATCATAACTATGCGCGCGGCGATTTTGTTCACACCGCAAACGGATGTATCAAAAAATTCCGGGCCTCCGTCCACGACAAAGCGCACAACGGGGCCCGGAAGTATCTGTGTCAGAAAGTGATTACACGTTGAAGCGGAAGTGCATGATGTCGCCGTCCTGCACCACATATTCCTTCCCCTCTATGCCGAGCTTGCCGGCCTCGCGCACGCCGGTCTCGCCGCCGAGCGCCACATAGTCGTCATATTTGATAACCTCGGCGCGGATGAATCCCTTCTCGAAGTCGGTGTGGATGATTCCGGCGCATTTGGGAGCCTTGGAGCCGCGCATGAATGTCCAGGCGCGCACCTCGTCGGGGCCGGCGGTGAAATATGTCTGAAGGTCGAGCAGCGCATATGCGGCACGTATCAGACGGCTTACGCCCGACTCTTCCAGGCCGATCTCGGCGAGAAACTCCTGGCGTTCCTCCCAGGTGTCGAGCTCGGCGATGTCGGCCTCGGTCTGGGCGGCCACCACGAGTATCTGGGCGTTTTCACCCTTGACGGCCTCGCGCACGGCCTCGACATATGCGTTGCCGGTAGCGGCCGACGCGTCGTCGACGTTGCACACGTAGAGCACGGGCTTGTTGGTGAGCAGGAACAGGTCGCGGGCAAACTTCTGCTCGTCCTGTCCGTCGAAGCTTACCGAGCGTGCGGGGAGTCCCTTGTCGAGGGCCTCCTTGTAGCGCAGGAGCACCTCGAGCTGCATCTTGGCAACCTTGTCGCCGCCGGTCTGCGCCTGCTTCTGGGTCTTGGCGATGCGGCTCTCGACAGTCTCGAGATCCTTGAGTTGGAGCTCATAGTCGATGATCTCCTTGTCACGCACCGGATCGACCGAGCCGTCGACGTGGGTGATATTGTCGTCGTCGAAGCAACGGAGCACGTGGAGTATGGCGTCGGTCTCGCGGATATTGGCGAGGAACTTGTTGCCGAGACCCTCGCCCTTCGAGGCGCCTTTTACAAGCCCGGCGATGTCGACGATCTCGACGGTAGCGGGCACCACACTCTTGGGCTGACACATCTCGACGAGTTTGGTCAGGCGGTCGTCGGGCACGGTGATCACGCCCACATTAGGCTCGATGGTGCAGAACGGGAAATTGGCCGACTGCGCCTTAGCGTTTGACAGACAGTTGAAAAGTGTCGACTTGCCCACATTCGGCAGGCCGACTATGCCGCATTGCAATGCCATGATGATTATATTTTTAGCGAGTGGTTATTTCTTGATTTTCAGACTGCGAAGTTACTAAAAATCCGCCATACCGCGAAATTACTTTTACATATGGCTCCGCAGGAAGCCCCTCAGCCGCCTCTCAGTCGCCGAGCTTGCTGAGATACATGGCCACGGAATCGTGGGCGGCGTGGAAGCCGCAGTTCTCGTAGAAACGCACGCCGTTGCCGTAGGCGACGAGCACGATCTTGAGGTAATCGCTGTATTTCTCTTTGGTCATCTCCACGAGGCGTCGCCCTATGCCACACCCCTGATATTCGGGGTCGACAAGCAGGTAATGCACATATGCGGTCATCACGCCATCGTCGATTGCGCAGAGCATTCCCACAAGTCGGTCGCCGTCCCATGCCGAAAGCACGGTCTCGTAGCCATGCATGGCCTTGACGAGCAATTCAGGATAGCGACCCGACTCCCACTCCACCGACAGGAAAAGCCTCTCCAGCTCCTCGCGCCTGAATTCCTTGGTTTCTTTGTATTGTATCTCACTCATGTTCAATGTATAATTTTGTTTCTAATGATTTTGGCCGAGTTTGTAAAAATCCAAGGTAAATTTGGGGCATTTTTCGCAAAAATCCAAACATAAAACAACTATCTTTACGCCGGTGGGAAACCGGCGCTCCTAATATCAACGGTTTTACAGGTGATACAACGATATTTTCGTATATTTGCAGACGTAACGATTACAGTTTATAAAAAACAAGTCTGAAATTATCTACAACCAGACTTGAATTATTAAACCGAGACAAGTAGTTGCCAAAACGCAGTCAAAGAGTTATATATGAGTAATCATCAGATAGATATCGAAACGACAGACCGTATTGAGGATCTTCGTTATGAGCCAGTGAGTCAGACATACCGGTCCGTGCAGATTGCATGCGCGGTCATCGCCTATATCATGCTGATTGCCCTCGCCCTATTGCTGCTCATCGCCGATACGCGCATTTGGTGTATCGCTGTCGAAACGGTAATAATTGCAGCATTCATCGTCAATCTTATAATACTCAGGAAAGCGTATCAGCACAAGGGCTATGCCCTCCGCGAACATGACATCACTTACCGCAGCGGTGTGATATTCCCGAAAATCACTACAATGCCATTCTCCAGAATACAGCAGGTAAGCATTAGTCAGAACCCTATATCCAGGCTATTCAACCTATACGCAATCAATATTGAGAACGGGGCACAGTGGTCGTCATCGCTCGACATACAGGGTCTTACCAAAGAAAAGGCCGAAGGGATCAAGAATGTCATAACCAATCGTCTCAACAACAATCATGACTGACTTCTCCGTTCCTCAGAGGATGAGCCCCGGCGCGTTCTTTATTTATTTTCTGAAGTTCTTCAAATTTATTTTCAACGCAGCCGTCATTCTCCTTGCATACAAAATCTTCAGATCAGACGGCGGCGTGATCGAAAACCTGCTGAAGATTACATTCATGATCGGTGGCATAGCCGCTTTGGCGCTGATTCTCGCATCCATAGCGTTCTTTAAGATAAAATTTCATGTCGAAGGGGGAAATCTCATATACCGTCACCACCTGCTCCGCAGTGCCACCACCACCGTCCCGCTCGACCGCATACATACACTGCGCACCCGGCAAGGACTTCTCTACCGACTTTTCGCCATCAGGGGTATTCTTTTCGACACCCTTGCCTCCAAGGAAGAGGAAATAGAACTGATACTCACCGAATCAGACTGGCGAAGCCTCCTGATGCGCATCGAGCAGCAAGAGAGGCCATATACGGATACCACTCCTGCTCATGTCTGCAATGCGTCTTCGTTCAGAAAATTCAGCAACAAAGACCTTGTGCTCGACGCACTGTGTCAGAACCACCTGAAAGGGATGGTGATATTGGGCGGTTTTGCCTCCGTCATTTTCAGCCACATTACTGATTTGTCGGAAAACGCCATTGATATTATGGCGGGGTATCTGGAATCGCATTTGGATAATTTCACACTGTCGGTGGCCGGTATAGCCATGATAATGGCATTCACCTATATTGTATCTCTTGTTCTGTGGCTCGGAAAAGTAGTTGTGCGATATTACGACCTTTCGCTTACCTACAACAGCACAATCCTCACTTTCACCCACGGCCTGTTTTCACGCTTGAGCACCCGCTTCGCGCGCAACAAGATATGCACTCTATGCATAAAGCGGAATTATTTTGAAAAGCGATCCGGCCTTTGCACCCTCTCCATGAAACAAGCCTTTAACTCAAGCGGCCAGAAAGAGGAGAATGACCTGAAAATTTACGGACACGACAGTTCCGGATTTTTCCTCGGCTGGTGGCTTGGACAAGACTACTCCTCGGAAGCCGCCATCACCGCCGCGAAATCCGGGAAAGGAGTGATCATCCACTCTCTGCTCCCCGACCTGCTTCTCTCGTCAGTGGCTACAGCGGCGCTGTGGTATGCCGGACTCTACAGCTGGATAATCCTCCCGGCCATATACCTGTCAGCAGCCATCCCCAAAGGCTTCCTGACGATGCGCCACAGCCATATCACTCTCAGAGAGTCTTACCTCATCATCGACAACGGGCGCTTTGCTGAAATAAAGAATTACCTGAAATACAGCAATATCGAGGTCGTAAACATAACCCGCACCCCGCTGTCGAGGTTTACCGGCCGCGTTGCCCTTTCCCTGTCAACATCAGGCACCAACTTCACCGTAAGAAGTCTCCCCCAGGACGACGCCCTGCTCGTATACGAGCTGTTGCTTGCCAAATCAAACAGCTCTACATCGCCCTGTCCGATAGGATAAGAGCTTGTTTAATATCACACCGATACCGCATATACCCATAGAATTTGACCGGTAGGACGGCGCTTTAGCCCGCCGTAGCGGAATGCAATAGCCGTCCAAGCATCGACAAAGCATATAAAGGACACACTGTGACATTGCGTACAGCATCGTCATCCTCCTTGTCGACATACTCAAACGATCCAAAATTTTCCAAAGAGCAACGAACGGCATGCGTAAGCGCTTTTTCCCTCATGAATATCCAAAGACTCTTCATCTTGCCTCCGCTTCCGGCCTTTACCTCCACCGGAAGCACAGTCATATTGTGTGACAGAAGATAATCTATCTCAGCCTGGGAGTTACGGGCCATGCGTACCCAAAAGAAAAGTTCATGACGCATATTCGGACTCCGATACCGGAGCATTTCAAGACCTGCAATCATCTCGGCCATCGGACCTTTGTTGACAAGATCCACTTCATCGGCCGTGAGAATCTGTGCCGTCAGTCCCGTAATATCACCAAGTGTCATATTCAGCAGACGCAACATAAGTCCCGGATCAAGCAAAAGCATTTTTCTGAAAGACATGTCGCACTCTCCTCCCAACGGCAAACCATTGGCATCAGTACGCACTACCGGTGTGAGAATTCCGGCAAGTATCAGCATCTCAAGAGCTTTCTTCACCTCATCCGTGCGATATCCCCCTCCCACCTCAGAGTATGCAAACTTCTTGGCAACCTGCACGGCGGCACTACGCAAGGTCAGCCGCAACAGCACAGGATCAACCTTTTTACGGTATTTCGGGAAATCATCCTCATAGCTTATGAGGATATCGTCCTGAATTTCCTGACATTGCAGATAATCATGCGTAGCTACCCATTTAGCCACCACCTCGGGCATTCCTCCGACAAGCATATATGACCGGAACTTCCCTACAAACTTATCATGGAGAGGCGCCGGAAGCGGATCGGAGACCGAGGCTGCATTACGCATATCGATGAGCAATTTTTCCCCATCGGCATTCAGAAACTCGTCGAATGTCATGGGATACATAAACATCGAATGGATGCGTCCGACTCCGAATGTCGGCAGTTCCTGCAAAGCAAACTCCAGCAACGAGCCGGCAGCCACTACGTGAAGTTCTGGCATATCCTCCCGGAAAAAGCGCAAAGACATGATTGCTTCGGGACATGCCTGTATCTCATCGAAAAACAACAATGTGCGACCGGCCTCTATCGGACGACCGGCAATTGCCGCTATCTGAGGCACAATTCTTGACACATCCAAATTTCCGCGAAAAAGCTCCTTATATTCAGGTTGTTTTTCAAAATTCACCTCAACATAGCTGTCGAATTTCTCTCCGAGATGACGCACAGCCGTAGACTTACCTACCTGCCTCGCGCCACGAAGCAGAAGGGGCTTGTGCTCACTGCGTGAAGCCCATTCGAGAAGATGGCTGTCGATCAGTCGTTCGTAATACATGATTATCAACCGTTTATTCAACTGCAAATATACATTTTTTGAAAAATCCAAACAAACATATGCATCAAAAATTGAAAAAACCAAAGATAATTAGAGGCGTTTCTCGTAAAAATCCAAACATAATTCAAAAGAATGGAGGTGATTCGGAGGCTTATAATGCCTCTTTTACTGACTTTTACCAAAGTTGGACGCCTCGGCTGTAGGAGATATGGTTTTCAACCGCATTATATTAATTATCAACTGATTATATTTTACAATAGTTGGAAACCGTCGCTACTACTGTCAAGTTTTCCCATGCTTGGCGTGGCGGCCTAAAGCGCCGCCCTCCCAGTCAGATTTGATTTTTCTTTGTGAACTTTGTGGGCTTTCTGCGGAATAAATTCTCCGTGAACTCTGTGTTCTCCGTGCGGGATTTTCTCTGTGGACTTTGTGCCGGGGAGGAATTTATTCAGGTGACAGGAAGGCAGAATGCGCGCCAGGATGGGATCAGGCGTCGCACTCGGAGGGGACGTAGTGGTGATGGGCGGTGCACTCGTGGAGGTTGTGGTCGACGATGATGTGGCGGTTGGCCATACCGGCTATGGCCGACATCTCGTGGCTCACGAGGATGATAGTGGTATTCCGGGCGAGATTGCCGATAATATCGTAAAGATGATGTTCGAAGCGCTTGTCGATGTAGCTCAGAGGCTCGTCGAGCACAAGCAGTTCGGGGCGCGATATGATGGCTCGACCAAGTAGAGTGCGTTGCAACTGTCCGCCCGAAAGTTCGCCGATCGGGGCCGAGGCGCGCTCCTCGAGACCCATCAGGGCAATTGTCTCCCCTACCCTGCGCGCACGTTCGGCCTTGTCGACCCCTCCAGCGAGAAGCCCAGAGGCGATTACCTCGCTCACGGTGATGGGGAAACGCGAGTCGACAAGATTTTTCTGCGGCAGGTACCCTATAGCCAGACGACGTACCTCGCTGCCGGCGGCATCGCGGTAGACGACACGCCCCACTGTCGGAGGCATCAGCCGGAGAATGAGACGCAACAGCGACGTCTTGCCGCCGCCGTTAGGCCCGGTGACAGCCATGAAATCGCCGCGTGCCACGGTAAGATCGATATCGCGGAGCACCACACGACGGTCGTAGCGCAACCCTACGCCACAAAGCTGAATTATCGGTGTACGGCCACTACTCATCATTGCTGCATCCCGCGGCCACCGCACGCGCTATATTAAGCATCTCCCCTTTCCAGTCGTAGTCAAGAGGATTGATATTCACAACTTCGGAACCGATCTGTGCATTGACTGTCTGAGCCTGGCGCGAATCGGCATCCTTCTGGAAAAACATCACACAGGCACTGTCGCGGCGCGCCCTCTCCACAGCCCGGCTTACATCGTCGACCGACATCTCCTTTCCCTCCGGACTGAGAGCGATCTGCTTCAGCCCGTAGTCGCGGGCAAAATAGCTCAGCGACGGATGCCACACCACGAACGACGCTCCCCGACATGGACGGAGTATGGAGTCGATCGCCGAGTCGAGCGAGTCGAGCGACCGCAGAAACGCAGTGAAGCGGCGCGAATAATAGGCCTTGTTTTTCGGATCGATCTCTACCATCGCGTCATACATGTTTGAGGCGATTTTCCTGACATTGCGCACGGAGGTCCATGTATGCGGATCAATCTCCGCGGCGGCCTCGCCGCCTATCCCGTCGCGGGCATGAGTACCCTTTATCAGCGCCACCCCGTCGGACGTGTCGTAGAGCCTGAGCCCCGGATTGTTATTGTGTATCTTATTGATTAGCGCACTTTCAAAAGGCAGATTGCCGATGCGCATATATGCCTTCGATGTCTCCAGATTAAGCAGATGGGTCATGCTCGGGTCGTAGCTCTCGGGATTGGCCCCGTTGCTCAACAGACAGCGCACCTCCCACTTGTCGCCGACAATCTGCTCGAGCATATACTTCTGCGGCTGGATGCTCACCGTCAGAGCCGGCTTCTGCTCCGGACGCCCGACGCATCCCGGAAGCATCGCCACAGGGAGCAGCAACGCAAGCACCAGAAAGATGTCGGCGACTTTATGATAGTGAATCCAGGCCATTGATATAATCTATTGTATATTTTTGCAAATTTAGTAAATTCCCGTCGTCGGTGAAAGTCGCGGGGTCAGCTTCTTACGGCATACACACGTTCGTAGAGGAAATCGCGGGCTTTCTCGAGATCAATATCGGCCGATGTCATCAGCACCATCGGCAGCGAATTAAGGCCGGCGGCATACGGCGGCTGCGTGTAGCTGAACGAATAGCGCGGCACCATACCGTGGCGGCGGTAGAAATCGATACGCCTGCGCGCCATGGGCCCCGACTCCGGAAGCTCAACCTCAAGAAGCAGAGGCTTGCCGGCTTCCTGCTGGAGAAGCTCGAGAGCATGGCCGCCGATACCATGTCCGCGCATATGGTCGAGGGTGGCGAAATGCTCTATATACACAAAGTCGCCCGAGTCCCATGTCGTAACGAAACCCACCACGCGTCCGTCAAAATTGATTACACGGAAATCGAAAGCCGGCTCCGCCCCATCGATAAGGGCAAAAAGATTCTGACACGGACGTCTCTCGTCGGCCGGAAAGGCTAACAGATAGAGCGACAGGATAGAAATCGGCATCCTTTCGTGGGATGTAATTTTAAAAAAGTCGAGTTTCATATGCGTAATGCCGGGGTTAGCAATGGTAACTTTTGACAATTGTTTTACAAATTTAGCGGAACTTTATGAAAGTTTCATTATTTATATGTAATTTTGCTTGTGAAAAAGCTAATGTCGTTCATTAGGTCTTTTTCAAACGTCAACAATTCATTACAAACTTTAAACAAATACCTTAAAATATAAGTTTATGGCAAGAGCTCAATTGGATTCATTGGATTACAAAATTCTGCATACGCTGTCATCTAACGGACGTAAGCCTTACCTCGAGATCGCACGCGAATGCGGTGTGTCGGGCGCAGCTATTCACCAGCGTATCCAGAAGCTTACCGCAATGGGTGTGCTCAAAGGTTCGGAATGCCTTATCGACGCAGCATCGGTGGGTTACGAAACATGTGCTTATATCGGTTTCTTCCTCAAGGACCCCTCCAAGTTCGACGAGGTTGTAGAGCGTCTGCGCGCTATCCCCGAAGTCGTGGAGGTACACTTCACCACCGGTCAGTACGACATGTTTATCAAACTCTATGCCCGCAACAACGACCATCTGCTCCACCTCATCCACGAGGAGCTTCAGGGTCTTGGCCTCGCACGCACAGAGTCGCTCATCTCTTTCAAGGAGGTGTTCAAGCGTCAGCTCCCCATCCATCCGCGCAACAAGTAACTGATCGGGGTACCGCTCTCCTCCATAACGCGAACATTCCACTCTCTCCACACCTTATAATAATATAAGGTAGGCGGTGCGCACATCCGGTACCTTCCGGAGTGCGCACCGCCTGCATAAATACATTTGCTTGTTTAATACATTTAACAACTATGCAGGACTACAGACCCCAACTCGATGAGATACTGCTCGACGCCATATCGTGGGCACGCCAGGCAGGTGCGGTACATATGCGCTACTTCCGCGGCAACGAGCTCGACATAACGGCCAAGCTCAACGACGCCGACATAGTGACAGCCGCCGACAAAGCCGCCGAGCGGCTTATAATCGACAACATACGCGCCAAGTATCCCGACCACTCGATACTCTCGGAGGAATCGGGCGAGACCATCCATGCTCCCGGCTTCCGGTGGGTGATCGACCCGCTCGACGGCACCACCAACTTCTCGCAGGGGCTGCCCATATTCAGCGTGTCGATCGGGGTGGAGTACGAAGGACGTCCTGTAGCCGGGGTGGTCTACGACGCATATCTCGACGAGCTCTTCACGGCCGTGGAGGGTGGCGGCGCATTCCTCAACGGCACACCCATACACTGCGCCGAGAAAACGCGGCTCGACCACTGCGTGGTATCCACCGGATTCCCAGTAGATAAGGGTGAGACTCCCGACAACAATCTCGACAACCTCTCGCGCATAATGCCGCGCGTGCGCGGGCTGCGGCGCCTCGGCTCGGCAGCCATGGATCTCTGCTACGTAGCCGCCGGATTTCTCGACGGATACTGGGAACTCAACCTCCACCGCTGGGATGTAAGCGCCGCCATGCTCATAGTAAGCGAGGCAGGAGGACGCTATACCGAATTCCGCCACGACCGCAACATCAGCCTCGTGGCCGCCTCTCCCGCTGTCCACGACCTGCTTCTGCCACTCCTCTCCCCCACTCCCGCGCAATGAGCCTCGCATCCCTACAGCCTCACGAACTGCCGATGCGCCGCGCCATAGAGCTTGCGCGCCACGGACTCGGCACCACATCGCCCAACCCGATGGTAGGAGCTGTGATCACCCTCCCCGACGGCACCGTTATCGGCGAGGGATGGCACCGCCGCTGCGGCGAGGGGCATGCCGAAGTCAACGCCATAGCCTCGGTGGCCGACCGTGCCATGCTGAAAGACGCCACCATATATGTCACCCTCGAGCCATGCTCGCACTACGGCAAGACACCACCCTGCGCCCGGCTGATAATCGACTGCGGCATACCGCGGGTAGTTGTCGGCACGCTCGATCCGGCACCATGGGTGGCCGGACGCGGTGTAGACATGCTACGCAAGGCCGGGATAGAAGTCACTACAGGTATGCTTGAGCAGGAATGCCGGGCCATCAATCCGGTGTTCATGACCGCACATACCCTCGGGCGCCCGTGGGTGACCCTGAAATGGGCGCAGAGCGCCGACGGATTCATCGACCGCGAACGTACACCGCAGGAGGGAGCCACACGGTTCTCCACGGCATTATCGACCATGCTCGTACACCGCCTGC
>JAHZGZ010000226.1:26923-36957 GCA_019420545.1 Bacteroidales bacterium
ACGACGCAATTCTCACCGGAAGCGGCACCATCATTACCGACAACCCTTCGCTTACCACCCGCGCATGGCCCGGCCGCGACGCCATACCTGTAATCGCCGACAGGCGAGGGCGCATTGATCCGGCCACGACCCGACTCGACCGAGAGCACCTTATAACCCTCGCCGATTCCGGGCCGGTGTCGATGCTCGGGACATTGCGCGCGAAGGGGATAACTTCGGTGCTCGTAGAGGGTGGAGCTACTATGCTCCAGGCGTTTATCGATGCGGGAGTGTACGACTTCGTGCAAGTGGAGACAGCCCCCGTGCGGCTCGAAAAAGGAGTCCCGGCTCCACGCCTCGGCCTTACTCCGGCCGACAGCTATGAAGTCGGGACAAACCGTATGGATTTATACGGGCGCATACCCTGGTGGGCAGCGCGATAGCATAACTTTTTTGCTCATAGATTGTAGGGACGCGGCGTGCCGCGTTGCATCTGATGCAGAGCCAATAGCCTGATATACTTGATATAACGCGGCACGCCGCGTCCCTACAACTTTTATTACCAATAATTAGATCGAACCAGTTGGTTTAGAGTTTGTCATTTTACGAGGATCTTCTTGCCGGCGGCGATGTAGAGGCCGGCGGGAAGCTGAATGGAGGCTGTCGACTCGCCGGCAACATATTCTGCGGCAACCTGACGCCCTACGATATCGTAGACATAAACGGTGGTGTCGGCTCCGTTGTTGACAACGGTAAGGAATCCGGCACCGGGACGTACCTCAAGTCCCTCGCCAAGAGCGACTTCAGCTATAGCGCTTGTAGAAGCCTTCAGGCTCGCAGGCAGCACGGCTTTACCGATAAAGCCTTTCCAGTTGACAGCCTTCTCGCCCGGCTCAAGTCCCTTGGGAGCGGGGGTACCTTTTGAGCGGCCGGTGTAGTAGATGACACCATCAATGGGGTCGTAAGCCATGTTGTACATGGTGGCTGTAAGGCCTGTTATCAGATCGAACGATGCCGATTCGTTATAGGCAAGCGTCGAGCCGTCCATGGCATGCATGAATATGGGAGCAGGGCTCACACCCCAGTTGTAGCCGTAGGTCCATACATCGCCTGTACCGGCAGGATTCTGAATTGCACCGAAATAGCCGATGATACCCGTCTTGGTATTGTAGGAACTTGTAACCTGTGCTGCCACAAGGGAGCCATCCTTTGCCGAAGCCTTGAAGATATATCCCTCACGCATCTTGTTCTTGGAGCATATGCTTACGCCGGTGTTGGGATCAAAGAATTTACCGTTACCCATACCGCCGATCCACAGATTGTCGCCGGCCTTGAATATCGATGTGTTCTGGATCACATTGGCACCGTATGTAGCGTCGCGCTCGCCGTTGATAATGGATACCCACTCGGCATTGAGGTCGGTGTCAAACTTGGCAAGCACCATATTGAACACATTTGCCAGAGGCGACAGGGTAGTGCCGCCGAACACGCAGCTCTCGCCTTCGACACCCTTCATGTAGCCGAGGGTATACAGGGCGCCGTCGGCCCACATCATCGACTGTATCGAACCCTTCTTCACAATACCCTTGTTGGCGGCGTTCTTTACAAAATAGCCGTTGCTGTCGAGTTTCACGAGCAAGAGGTCGCCATTGTCAGACTGCGTGAAGTCACCGTCGTAATTGTTAATATTGTCAGGAGTAATCACTGTCTCCGTACCGTCGGCATTGGGGAAGTGCATCGGCATCACGTAGCGGCCTCCGAGGTATACGTTGTCGTCATCATCGCCCTCAACGGCAAGCAGATCGAAAGAGGCGGCAACATTTTTTTCGTTGAAAGTCTTGTCAACGTCGATCAGGCGCGACCACTGTATGGCGCCATCCTTGTCGACTTTCAGTACGATGAGAGCATTGTAGCGTTCAGCGCCGCAGTTCCAGTCGATAACGTGGTTCTCGCCCTTGCCGTCGACGAAGTTGATCGGCTCCGATTCATAGCCCATGGCATGACGCATACGCAGGGCTATTACCGCACCGCCGTCCTTCATGGCCACCACACCGTTCTGGTTGGTCCAGGTCTCGCCGCGGTTGCTGTAGAGTGTGTATATTTTTTCGCCGGACTTGTTAAACTTTATAAGGCATACGTTATGGTTGGCCGAACTTGACGTGGATTTTGACCCCTCGAACAGGAGTTCACCGTTGTAAAGCACATCATAGTTTGCATCATTGTCGGCTGTGGCGGCTGTAGAAAGCCAGTATACACTGTTGGCATCGTACTCGATTACAAGCGGGCAGGTACCGCTTGCATTGTTTGTATCGAGGTAGTTTATCCATTGCGAATCGCCGTCGGCAGCCGAAACACTCATTGCCCCGGCAAGCGCCAACGAGAATAAAAGAGTAAATTTCTTCATACTTAAAATCAGTTATTGTTGGTTAGTTCGTTTTCACGGATGCAAAGTTAGCGGCACAAAATTTCACCCGAAATACCATATTTTAGGCAAAAAAAGGCTTCATCGCGGGGGTTAAATACCAAAAATTAGGTATTTCCTACACTCGGCGACGTAGGTAACTTTGCATTTGTAAAGATGAACCGTTCTATTTATGAAGCTATACCTCAGCATCATACTCGCGATAATCGCTCTTTTTGTACCTGCAAACGCATTTTCAGCTGTCAGTTTCCAACTTACGGGACATGTCAGCGACCCGTCGGACGGCGAGCCTCTGGCGGGAGCCTCGGTACTGATAGTCCCCGGCGCCCATGTCGCCGCCACCGACCTGGACGGACGCTTCTCCCTATCGCTTCCGGCAGGCACGTATACCGTTAAAATATCGTATATCGGCTATACCCCGCTCAAAAAGAAAATCAATGTAGACCGCGACTTGTCGATGAGTTTTCATCCCCGGCGCTCCGGGGTCACACTCGGCGAAGTAACGGTCACCGCCACCGAATCGGCCGGTATCACCAGTTCGTCGCGCATAGGCCGCGACGCCATGGCACATCTGCAGCCGACAAGCTTCACCGATCTTCTCGAACTCCTCCCCGGAGGTATGGCCAAGGATCCCGACATGAGCTCGGTCAACTCCATCGCCCTGCGTGAGACCGGAGTAAAAGGAGCCACAGGCGGCGACGTCACCAATCCCGACTATGCCGTAACTTCGCTCGGCACCCTGTTCATGGTCGACGGCGCTCCCGTCAACGGCGATGCGAACCTACAGACTGTGGGTACCACCTCCGATGCCACGTCGCCCGACTACACCCGTAACGTCACCAACCGCGGGGTGGATATGCGCACGTTGTCGACCGATAATATCGAATCGGTTGAAATCGTGCGCGGCATCCCGTCGGCCGAATACGGCAACCTTACTTCGGGCCTGGTCAACATAAAGCGTATACGCCGCTCCACCCCTCTGCACGCACGCTTCAAGGCCGACGAGTACAGCAAGCTCTTCTACGTCGGCAAGGGGTTCGGCATCAAGGGGCACGAGCATGTAGTAAACGCCGACCTCGGATGGCTCGACTCGAAAAGCGATCCGCGCAACTCACTCGAAAACTACAAGCGCCTTACCGCTACGGCACGCCTGAACATGCGCTGGGTGCGTCCGGCGACAGTCACCTCATTCTCTTTCGGAGGCGACTTCACCGGATCGTTCGACAACGCCAAGTCCGATCCCGACCTCTCCTACCGTAAGGTCGACGAATACCGCTCCGACTACCGCCGTACGGCTCTTACTACCGATTTCTCGATACGTTTCACTCATGGGAAGCTCCTCAAAGGGCTCACGCTCAATGCCTCTGGAAGCTATCAGGACGACAAGCTCACACGCCGCAAGCAGGTGGCACCCCAGCGTGCGTCGGTAGCACCCACATCAATGGCCGAGGGGATAAGCGACGGACATTATCTTCTCGGTGAATATATCGCCGACTACCTCAGCGAAGGCAAGCCTGTAAACATATTCGTAAAAGCACGCGCCAACGGCTCGCTCCCCTTCGGGAGTATCTACAACGACTGGAAGCTCGGCGCCGAATACACATTCTCAAAAAACTACGGACGCGGACAGGTATATGACCTTACACGCCCGCTGTCGGCGGCATGGACATCGCGTCCGCGTGCCTACCGCGACATTCCGGCCCTCCAGGTGGTGTCAACGTTCATCGAGGAGCAAGCAACAATACCGGTCGGCACCAACTCCATAGAGATACAGGCGGGAGCGCGTACGATAAGCCTCGTGGGGCTCGACAGCCGCTACAGCCTCAGCGGGAAAATCTACATCGACCCGCGCGCCAACCTTGTGTGGAACTTCCCGGCGCTACGCATCGGCAACCGCGACCTGCGCTTTCTGATCGCCGGAGGATGGGGACTGACCACCAAAATGCCCACGATCGACTACCTGTTCCCCCAAGTCGCCTACAACGATTTCGTGCAGCTCAACTACTACGACGTGGCCAATCCGCGCGAACACAGCCGCGTGAATCTGCGCACCTATATCGACGACGCCACCAACTACTCGCTGCGCCCGGCGCGCAACCACAAATGGGAAGTGCGCTTCGGAGCCGAAATGGAGGGCAACCGCCTGTCGGTAACATACTTCCGCGAGAAGATGAACGACGGATTCCGCTATTCGTCATGTTATGCTCCCTACGCCTACCGCAAGTATGACGCAACAGCCATAGATCCCGACGCCCTCTCGGCGCCCCCGGCACTTGAATCGCTCCCTTACGAGGAGGTCACGGTGCTCGACGGATTCCGCCGCGCCACCAACGGCACGCGCATAGACAAGGAGGGTATCGAGTTTCAGCTCAACACCATGCGCCTCCCTGCGGTTGCCACGGCACTTACGGTGACCGGCGCATGGTTCCGCTCTACATACTCCAACTCGCAGATGCTCTATGCCACGGTTACCGACGTCGTAGGCCAGACACCGGTAAGCGACATGTACGTGGGTCTGTACGACTACCGCGACGGACGTGTCAACGAACAGTTCAACACCAACTTCATGCTTGACACCCAGATCCCGCAGTGGGGACTCATTTTCACCACCTCAGTACAGTGCATGTGGTGGACCAAGTCGACGCGTCTGCGCCAGAACGGCGTGCCTGTAAGCTATCTCTCGGCTGCCGACGGCGAACTGCACCCCTACACCGACACCGACGCGACCGACCCCGTGCGGCAGTTTCTGATAAAGCGTTACAACGAGGATACGTACCGCACATTCCGCATACCGCGCGCCATATTCGTCAACCTGAAGGTTACCAAAAGTATAGGGCGCTACCTCAACGTGGCCATGTTCGTCAACCGCCTGTTCGACCATCAGCCCGACTACTATTCCAACGGTATACTGGTACGACGCTCTTCCGACCCATATTTCGGCATGGAACTGAATTTCAAGATATAAACTAACGCGGCACGCCGCACCACTACTACAGAAACCACAACATAAGTTACATATAATATATGAAACGCAACTACATATTATCTGCATTGCTGCCGCTTATAGCACTCCTGTGCGGATGCGGCGACGATACCCTTTCGGGGGCAATCGATACCGCACGCGTTACAATCGAGATAGACCGGCCGGCCGATCTCGATCCGGACGCCACTGTATCGCGCGGCACATTTTCATTCAAGAACATCACTTCGGGCCGCACAACCCAATGGCTCGAAGGTGACGACATAAGCGTAATGCCCGGTCTGTACGACATCGACTACGTGGCCGAGGTGACCCTCCCCACGGGTCTTGTGACGCAACTCAAGGCCGCACGCCGCTCGGTGACATTCGCCGCATCGGCCGAACCGGCGCATATTGTGATGCAGGCCTACAACAACCGCATCGCCGACGATCTCGTGATTGCCGAAGTGTTCTTCTCGGGCACCCTGCAAAGCTCGGGCAACCAGTACTATGGCGACGACTATGTGAAGCTCTACAACAACACCGATCATGTGATATATGCCGACGGCATCACTCTATGGGAGTCGAAATTCACCACTGTAGACAAATATAACTACACACCCGACATTCTTCCCGAAGCCGTGACCGTACAGGCACTGTATACCGTGCCCGGATCGGGCACCGACTATCCGGTGCAGCCGGGCGAATATTTCATGCTCGCCGACACCGGTATCGATCACCGCACGCTCAACCCCAACTCCTTCGATCTCTCCGACGCCGATTTCGAGTGGTACGACGTGTCGACCAAGCCCGACCATCTCGACATCGACTCACCCACAGTGCCGAATCTCGACAAATGGTACTGCTACACCCTGTCGTTTTTCGTGCTGCACAACCGGGGATTCCGAGCCTACGGCATATCGCGCATCCCGGTCGACCGCGAGACATATCTGCGCGACTACCTTTACAGCTACAATTACGACATCATAGCCGAGGCCGGTATATTCCCGATGGAACAGTCGGCGTTCCGCATGCCCAACGAGTGGGTGGTCGACGCCGTATGCTGCTCGGTTGCAGCCAAATATGCCTGGAACGTAGTTGCTCCGTCGATCGACAGCGGCTGGACCCACTGCGGCACCATCGACAAGGACAAGACTCGCTACTTCCATTCGGTACGCCGCAAGGTACTCTATCTCAACGACAACGGCACGCCCGTACTGAAAGATACCAACGACTCTTCGGCCGACTTCAATCCCGACTGCATAGCATCGGAAATCGAACTTCAGGGTACAGCCTGCGATCCCAACGGAACACGCTGCACGACGCTGACATTCGACGGCGTAACGCCCGTCAGCCCCGACAAAGAAGCTGCCTACCGCCAAGCCAACCGCCGATGAACCGCCACGCAATCATATTCTGCACACTGATACTCACCGCCGTGCACGCCGTGGGCGCCGATACCGACAGTATCGCGCACAACCCAGGCGTGCTCGACCGTCAGCTCACAGCCGAATCGGCGGCAACAACATTCGTAGGAGTGCCATACTCCTCTCCGGCACTGCGCCAGTTCCGTCTGCCGTTCACATTCGGCACGGTTGGTGCGGGATGGAAGGGTGACTATATGTCGGCGCCCACCGACCCTCAGCGCGGCAGCGGCGAGCAGTACGGATTTTTCGACGCCGAGGCCGAGGTGAAAAACGGCACGTCGACACTATGGGGCAATGCGGGGTACACCAACGGCGTAATCCGATCGGTATGCTACAACGAGACCTCCGACATCGACCTCATCTACCCTTATGTCACCGCCGACGAAGTGGGCGGCGACATGCGCGCCGAGCGTTACAGCTTCGGAGGCGGCTATGCCGACCGGCGCGGACGCCTGGCATGGGGCGTATCACTCTCCTACTCGGCAGGACTGTACTATCGCAACGTAGATCCGCGTCCGCGCAACACCACCGGGCTGCTCGACATCGACGCCGGGATAGCGCTACGCTGCTTAGGCGACTATTATATCGGTATAGCGGGCGCATACCGCAAATACCGGCAGACGTGCGACCTAATGTTCATGAGCGAGATCGGCGAAGCGAAAGTCTACCATCTTACGGGCCTTGGCAACCGCTACGAGCGCTTCACAGGCTCGGGCTACAGCAATTACTACAACGGACACCGCTACGTGGCGCGCATCACACTCGTGCCGGCATCGCGTACCGGTCTCAGCCTCGACGCCGAGGTGTCGCGCTTCACGTTCGACCACATACTCAAGGATCTCAACCGCCTGCCTATGGCTTCGGTATGGCACAACGAACTGAGGCTGCACGGCGCATGGCGTACCATCGGACCGGTGCACTCGTTCGGCGTGAAAGCCGAGGGTGGAGCCTACCGCCGCCACGGGAGCGAAAACATATTCGGCGACGCCGTAACCGGCACCTATCCTCAGATCGGCTCGCTTGAGATGTATGCCGACAACCTCAAGGAGGTTTCCGCAGGGCTGCTCTACGAGCACACCGCGCAGTCGCTCACGTGGAGCGTGACACCGGCGTGGGGCTACACGCACCGTTCGGAAATGTATGCTTCGCCCTATGCCTCACGCAAGCTGATATCGCACCGCGGCGACGTGACGGCAGCCGTGGCCTCAGCGGGAAAAGCGTGGTACTGGCGCCTTGAAGCGCGGTACGGCGCAACCTTCGGCATCGAGCCGGGGACACTGCGCGACGCCGGAGCCTCCCTCACAGTAAGCCGGAAGCTGCGCGGCGACCATGCGATAGGCATAACGGCCGGATACCGGCACGCGCACTACAGCCACGGCCCGGTGATTAACGGAGGCAATGCCTCGATACAATTCATATTCTGACCTCATCTTCATAAACCACGCAATTTCACATCTTACAATAACTTATGAATTTCAGAAAGCTATTTCTACTGTCAGCCGCCGCGATCGGCGTATCGTTGTCGGCATCGGCCTATACCGCCGTGGCCGACTCTGCCGTACGTGTCGGCACACTTCCCAACGGACTCACCTACTATATCAGGCACAACGCGGTACCCGCCGGATGCGCCGATTTCTTTCTGGCGCGCGGCATCGGTTCGGTGAACGAACGAGAGAACGAACGCGGCCTGGCGCACTTCCTGGAGCATATGTGCTTCAACGGCACCGAGCATTTCCCCGGCAACTCGCTCATCTCCTATCTCGAGACCTTAGGGGTGAAGTTCGGCAAGAATCTCAACGCCTATACCTCGACCGACGAGACGGTATACAACATCTGCAAGGTGCCCGTGGCTCGTCAGTCAGCGGTCGACTCGTGTCTGCTGATACTGCGCGACTGGAGCTGTGCGCTCACCCTCTCCGACAAGGAGATCGACGCCGAGCGCGGAGTGATCGTGAACGAGTGGCGCCACCGCAACTCGTCGGCCAACCGCATGCTCGAAAAGGCCCTTCCCACCCTCTACCCCGGCTCGATCTATGGCGAGCGCATGCCTATCGGCAAGATGGAGGTGGTTGAAAACTTCAAGCCCAAGACACTGCGCGACTTCTACCGCCGGTGGCACCGTCCCGACAACGAGGCGATAATCGTGGTGGGCGACATCGATCCCGACACGATCGAGGCGCGCATCGCGGCAATGTTCTCGCCCATAAAGGCACCCAAGGGCGCCCGGAGGGCCGAGACACCGGCCATACCGATGAACGAGGAGCTGATCGTGTCGTGCCAGACCGACCCGGAACAGCCGGTGCACATGGTGCAGCTTCATTTCCGCCACGACACTCCCGAGTATGCCACCGAGGCCGAGGAGGTGCGCGCCGAACTTGTCAGCGACCTGCTGCTCAACATGCTTGTCAATCGTTTCGACGAGCTTGAGGCCGATCCCGACTGCGCGTTCAACCACATGGGTCTTGCCGACCGCAAATACCTCATGTCGCGCCCGGCCCGCTCGCTGATGCTGCGCGGCCTGTGCCAGCCCGGCCGCGAGGTAGAGAGCCTTACCGCCTGGTACCGCGAGATGAAACGCGCCGCTGACTTCGGATTTCTCCCCTCCGAACTTGACCACGCGAAAGCACAGCTCGGCGAGACCCTCGCCTCGGAACGCCGGAAAGCCGCACGCAAAAGCAGCTCGGACTACGCCCGCGAATATGTGCGCCACTATCTCGACGGAGGCGTGCTGCAGTCGGTGGAGGGACGTGCCGACGCACTGACGGCCATGATGCCCGAGATCACCGCCGACGAAATGACCGCGGCACTGCGCGCCATAGTAAATACATCGGGACGCGGTGTGGTGATCCTCTCATATATGCCTGAAGCCGACAATACATTCGGAGAGGCCGACATGCGCGCGGCGTTCCACAGCGTAAACGACATGGCACTCACCCCCTATGTCGACAGGGTTATCGACGGCCCTCTGCTCGAGACGGAACCGGTACGCGGTACGATTGTCAGCACCGACTCTCTCGGGCGGTTTGACGCAGTGCGCTACACCCTCTCCAACGGTATCAAGGTACTCGCACGCCGCTCGTCGGCCACCCCGGGGCAGGTGCTCGTACGCGCCCTCAGCCCCGGCGGCCTGTCGATGCAGTACGCCGACAGCCTCGTGCCGTCGCTCAAGATGCTTGAGGAGATCATCCCCATCTCGGCCTACGGACGCTTCTCGGCAAACGATCTGAAACGTCGCCTTACGGGTAAG
>JAHZGZ010000226.1:36967-39214 GCA_019420545.1 Bacteroidales bacterium
CTTCTGGCTTGTCGCCCTCGTCGCGTTCATCGTGGTCGAGGCCGCCACCACCGCCGACAATCTTACCGACGCAATGCGCCTGATGTATCTGCGTATGACTGACATACGCCCCGACCGGAAGGCTTACGCGTCGCTTGTGAAGACGCGCTCGGCACAGCTGCGCAACATGATGCGCAACGCCATACAGATAATGGGCGATTCGATCCACCGCAACGTATACAGCCACCAGCCGCTCGGCGCCAAGACCGTGGCCGAGACGGTAGAGGCCGCCGACTACGACACGATGCTCGCCATATACCGCGACCGATTTGCCGACTGCAGCGACTTCACCTACTACGTGACCGGCGATTTCGCCCCCGACTCGCTCGCCGACCTGCTTGAGCGCTACGTGGCATCGCTCCCCGGCGCGGGCCGCAAGGAGCAGCCGCGCGAGATGGGTTACCGCTACACTCCCGGCGACAACGAAGTGCGCTTCACCGCCAAGATGTCGACGCCGCAGTCGGTAGTCTACACCTTCCGCCATGCGCCGACGGAATACACAATGGAGAATATCGTCGCCGCCACTGCCATGGGGCGCATCTATAAGTCGCGCCTGCTCGCCGAACTGCGCGAGAAGCGCGGATGGACCTACTCGATCAACTCGCACTGCTCGATGGTGCCCGACATCAACGGTATCGACGGCCCGGTGTTCCTGCTGCCGGTGTACGTGAAGGTTCCGGAAGGGAAGGAGGACGAGACAGCATCGATCGTGACGGATATCCTTACCGACATCGCCACTGCAGGCGTGACCGACGAGGAATTAGGCAAGGTGCGCGAATCGGCCCTGCGCGACTATGCGGAGGGTGTCGACGACAACGCCTACTGGCTTGCCGTGCTGAAGGTATACGACCGCGACGGCCTGGACTATCCGGCGACATACCCGGCGGCTCTGAAGTCGCTCACCCCCGCCGCAGTGCGCGACTTCGCGGCGCGCACAGTGCTCCCCTCCTCCCGTACGCGCCTCATCATGACGCCGGAGAGTACAGAGCCGTAGGGATGAAGCATGGTTGGAAAATCGCACGGAGAGCGCGGAGAGCACAGAGATTTTCGGTAGGAGCGACGGGGTTTCAACCGTCGTAAGATACTAATAATTAGATTGATGCGGTTGGAAACCGCATCTCCTACAGGCGCGGCGATTCTCTGTGGGCTCTGTGCGTTTTTTCGTGGCGGGGGAGATCGCGGCGGGCTAAAGCGCCGCCCTCCCAGTCAGGGTTGATGGGGATAGGTACGAAGCTCTTTATCACGGATGCTCTGCGGACTCCAGAGAGCGCGTATAGCGCGAACGATGCACTCGTGTCCGGATGGCCTCTGCGCTCTCTGAGGGCTCTGCGTGATTTTTCCCTAATGCGGCAGAGCATAAATTTTCAATTATGTGAATTGCATTATGCGATTTGCATAATGGCGCTTTTTGGGCTGGAAGGGAATCACGCAGAGACCGCAGAGCGCGCAGAGAACCGAGTTGGAGGGAGGACGGCGGTCGCGCTGTTCGCGCGGCCTGGAGGCCACAGGGCAGCCGGGATAGGGCATAGCTTGGAAACTGCACGGAGAGCGCGGAGATTTTCGGTAGGAGCGACGGTTTTTCAACCACCGTAATATTCTAATAATTAGATTGATGCGGTTGAAAACCGCATCTCCTACAGGCGCGGCGATTCTCTGTGGTCTCTGTGCGTTTTTTCGTGGCAAGGGTGATCGCGGCGGCCTAAAGCACCGCCCTCCCGGTCAGGGTCGATGGGGAAGAGTGCCGCAGGGGAAAAGTTTAGCACGGCTATCTCATAATCACATGAGATGGCCGTGCATAAACATCTATTGAGAACCTAAAACTAAATAAGCGCGGTTAACGCAACAAATAATTACGGTGGAATGGGACGGCGGTTGCATGACAGCGGACCGGGGGCTTACATGACAGCAGACCCGGGGTATGTACTCCGGCGTCCATCTTACGATGTCAATACACAAGGCGTAGTGTACGGTGGAGATCAGGGATTGGAGCTGCGGTAGAAGAGGATGTTGGCACGGCGCGGACTGCTGTCGCCATCTCGGGAGGCAACACCGAGATATATGCCGTCGGCATCCACTTTAAGGCCCTCCGGCTCACACCATCCGGTAGTGGTAAGACCAAGACTCTTCCATGCGTCGGTGGCTGAAAGAACCTTTACCTCGGTGCGGGGTACAGCAATATTGCCTGAATAGTCAAACACAGTAACATAT
>JAHZGZ010000227.1 GCA_019420545.1 Bacteroidales bacterium
GTCGATGCGCTGCACCTGTATCATATCCTTGCCGTCGATGAAGTAGAAGCTGACTCCCATATCGAGACGGTTGTCGAAGGCCTTCTGGCGCAGTTCCACTTCGTAATTCCAGAGGCGTTCGGGGCGTAGATAGGGATTGTGTGGAGGATAGAGGTAAAGCTCGCGCAAATTGGGTGCGCGGAAACCTTTGCCCCATGAGAATTTCACCGACGATCCCTGCATCGGCCTTACGATAAAACCGGCCTGCGGCACCCATACATTACCATACTGCGACGAATGCTGCAAGCGTATACCGGCATTAAGGTCGAGCATCTCGTTGAAGAAACCCTGCTGCATCATCACATAACCGGCAATCTCGTTTTCATACTCCTTGAACTTGTCCTCGCGCATCCCGGGAGTCTCTTTTGGAGAATTCCAGGTACTGCCTCCCCAGTGCACGAAATCGAGGCCTGCCGACAGGTCGTTGGCCTCCCAGGGATGAATCGTCTGAAACGCGGTAACACCCATATTATAGTCATGTGAATGAAACAGATAGTCGGTAGGTTCCTCGTCGGCACCCCAACCGTCGTCGACGGTATGCGCGCCCCAGCTGATATAGGCCTGCACGCCCCCGTTGGTAACGCCGTAATTGTTGTGCACATACACCGAGGCCGTGCCGCGGAATATGTCGGTCCACATGCTTTCGAGGGGTTCCTGAAGGGTACCCGGATTATGAGCCTTTGTCTGCGTCATCGTCACGTTCGAGCCCACCTGCCAGTTGGAGCTGAGAGTATAGTAGAGTTGAAGATATTCGTTTGCAAGCCAGAAGTCGCTCCCCTTGCGGTTTCCGTTGCTGCGGTCGAGCTGTCCCGAAGCTGTCGCGCCGAAACGCCCCTTACGGTATGACACACCGGTACGGAATTTCTGTGTGTTGAACGAGCCGAACAAGGCCTGTCCACGGCCGTTAACTCCATCCTCGGTAGCACGGCGTGTGATGATGTTGACCGAACCTCCCATAGCGTTGGAACCATAAAGCAGCGAGGAAGGGCCACGTACCACTTCCACGCGCTCTACTCCGTTGGCGACATATGTATCTGACAACGCATGCCCGAACACGCCGGCCCACTGCGGCTGACCGTCGATCATGAAAAGCACTTTGTTCCCCTGACCTACACCGCGGATGCTTACAGCGCCGGCTGCACCGCCCGACACTCCATATCCGGCAAAACCGCGTTCACTGACAAACAGTCCCGGCACCTGATTCTGCAACACGGGCAGTAGCGATGACTCGGCGCTTTTTTCAATAGTCGCCGACGTAACGGTCGACACAGTAAGTGGGGTAAGTTCTACAGAGGTTTTATATGGGGCCGACACCACCACATTTTTCAACGATACGGTATCGGTCGACATGGCATCAGCGGCATAAACCGATGGCAGCCCTACAAGCGACGCGCCAACAGTGCATAGAATAACTTTTTTCATCCTTCCTTTTTTAATTGGTTTGAATTCTGGCATGTCAGATTTTCTCATGACGGAATATACTGCTGCAAATATACTATGGATATTCGCAGAAAAAGAATAGCGAAAGTCGGACGTATGTCCGGTTCGCGATGGCAAAGCCAATTTTTTGATGCAAAGATACGCATATTCGCAGATAAACGGCCTCTTTAACTATCATTTATCCCCGTTTGTCAATGAATATAGCACAATTAGCCATAAATTAAGCGCTGTAAATCAAATATATTTCATTAACTTTGGCCGGGACTGATGCTGTAAATAAGGAAACGGCAAATGCATTCCCATACACAACTGAAATTAATAGTTGCATCACAATTTATAATTCAATATGCGAAAACTGTTGCTCTGCGCCTGGGTAATGATATTGTCATTGGTATCCCACGCACAATCATACAACGAGCGTATTGCCAACGCCATGAATACAAGCGACTGGTTTGCTTTGGACTCCATCTATAGCGGGGCTCCGAAAGACTCCATTATGCCGTTTCTTGAGGTTTTCTCCCGCGGGCTTATAGGCAACCGGCTCAATCGTCCCGATGTTTCCATTCCGGCTTTTGAAGAATTGCTCAACTCTCATTCCGGGAATCTTGATTTACAGAATCTTCTTAATTCCGCCGTAATGCTTTCAATGGATTACAGCAAAGTAGGAGATAATGAGAATGCGGGAAATGTACTATCATCCGTACTTGATGCAACAAGAGAATACCTCGACTCAGCGGCGGTAGCCGGTGTGCAGCTTTACATTGACAGATATTCAGCATTGTCGGCCTACCGTCCATACTCAATATCTATAAGCGGAAATTACGGATCTATACCGTTCAGAATATCGCCTGTCGGAAACCCCGAAAAGGAAACGGTGCTGATGAAACTTAACCACAGCTATATCAACGGTGTTGAGGCGGACATTACCTTTGATACCGGCGCTGGAGTCAATATCATTTCGGATTCTCTGGCACAAAAGCTCCATCTTATCCCACTCCAGGCCTATAACAACGTGGCAGGGATAGGCCGGCAGAAAGCACAATATGCAATAGCTGCTGAATTAAAACTCGGCAACATCACTGTTAAAGACGTACCTTTCCTAATTGTGGATTTTGCGGTAGACAATGAGGAGGCCGACCGATATATAGACTGTCTGAGCATAGTTGTAGGCAGTGAACTGATGTTACAGCTTAAAGACGTGACTATCGACTTCAACAACCATGAAATCACGGTTCCAGCAATTGCCCCGACAAGAAGCGACACGCGCCCGAATATGTGCTTTTCGCCATCCATGAACCTCATTACGAAAGGAGTAATCCACGACAACCACATGTGGATGTGCATTGATACCGGCGATGCTTCCTATGGATCACTCAACGGTGAGTTTCTTACAGCCAATAAAGAATATGTGATGACCCACTCACAACCCGACACTATCCGCATGGCAGGTATCGGCGGCGTATATATCTCTGAATGTTACCGACTTTCCGACATAAGTCTCAGTTTGGCTGGAGCCACAACTATTGTTCCGGAGATCATTGTAAATCCGGGAGCGAATCCACTTGGCACCGATTATGAATGTAATCTCGGATTAAAATCACTTATGCAGTTTGGGAAAATACGATTCAATTTAGTTGATTTTACCATTACGGCGGAATTATCGGTGGTTGCAACATCAGAATTTATAGGAGATGAAGCCGCGGAGCGCGAAGGGGGTGCCGGGAGTGAAGCAGATGTCGGTGAGAGGCTCGGTGTCACCGGGAATCATGGTCTCGGTGGCAAACTGTGCCTCGCGCCATTTTACGTCGAAGAGATTCTCCACAGCGGCGCCGAATGTGAGCTTGCCGAGAGTATATGATGCATTTATGTCGGTGATACAGTATCCCTTGGCCGTGAGCGAATAGTCCTCGTTGGCCGGGCGGTTACCGAGCCAGCGGCAATGAATGCCTGCCGAAAAACGATCAGTCTTGTAGGTAAGTCCTGCCAAGAGGGTATTCACCGGCGCAATAGGGATGTAATTCTCCCCCTTGGCCTCTTCGGTCATACGGGCGTTGCTATAAGTATAGTCGGCCTGGAAATAGAAATTCTTCAGGAATTCCCAGCGCACACCTACATCAAAGCCCAGGCGCCGGCTTTTGCCTGACGGCTCCACGACGGCCTCATCGCCGACATACACAAACTCCTGGTTCATGTGGAGATACCAGCATGCGGCGTTGAGCATTACGGTAGGCAGCGGCTTCCAATGTACGCCAAGATCGGCACCCCATGTCTCGGGCAACACATCCTTGCCGTCGCGCACAACTACCACTCGGGCGTCGTTGCTGTGAAATCCGCGTCCACCCTTGGCATAGAGCTGCACGGTATTGC
>JAHZGZ010000228.1:0-7259 GCA_019420545.1 Bacteroidales bacterium
GGCTAAATATTAATATTCTAATAACAGTGGTAAGATTTTTATCGCACCACTACTATTCTGGGAATGCAATTCTCATTGTCAGACATAGGAAATCGTAATAGTTACAGACCTCTTGAAATACGTAAGTTTAAGAATAAATATGGGTTATATGACAACTGTATTATAGCAGACAGTACAAACTCGAGATATTCCGATTATTGGAAAAAAAGAATCAAAAACAACGTTGAAAAGTTTGTGTGGAGCAAGGAGTACGGGCTGATCTACTACAAGTTTGAGGATGGCGAGGAGTTCTTCCGGGAAAACTTGTTGCCCGACTCCATCATACCCGGTGATTTCAGGGATAATTCCAAGGATTGAATCGGTGCAATGTTAACTTAAAAAGATGGCTTCCATAAGTTACGACAATAATCATGGAATGGAGTCTTAGATGCCTTGCATACATAGAAGTAGGTATAATCGGAAGGTATATATTTTTATGTATATGCTTGGAAGCGACGGGATGGATATGTCCGGAAGTGTGGGGCTCGTACAGTCTCGGGAAAAACATATATATGATGGAAGATGCTCTTGACGGTTATTATATTGTTCAGGGACGGAAAGTGCGTACGCGAGTATGTGAGCATGGCGATTATATAGTGCCTTTGATGTCGGAGATGTACGATAGCTTGGGACGGCGGGCGGAATATGTGGTCGATGCCAAGTATAACCGCGAAAGTGTTATTGTACGAACCGACAACTATCAGACTCATTGCCGGAAATACTACATCATATCGAAAGACTTTACTGACGAAAGAATTCAGGTTGACAGCATTATCAACAACTATCTATGGGAGTTTACCGACAGCAATGAGTTCATAGCGCGGTGCGAGAAAGACGGTATCGCGTTGCGGTTCTGATGGGGCGGCTTGAAATTATCGACGGGCTACAGCCAGGCACTCTACAAATATCTCTACCATCCTATGGCTGCATACCGCTACCGCGGCATTTGCCATAGGCCAACATTGTGGACGGCGCCAAAAGCGCCTGTGCGCTACGCGGAAAAACAACCTTCCCCTTCGGGAAATCCGTGGCCACTGATGGTGCGGTGGCTATGCCGGTGCGCGACACGCCGCCGCGGTTACGAGTGAGGACGATAACGGGAGTGGGGAGGGCACGGTGTGTTGAGGGAGCCGGAGGAAGGAAATGTTAAAAATCGGGGGATGTAGGATTTTTTTGGTGAAATAATTTGTATGAATCAAATTTAGGAGTAACTTTGCGACAGGTTTATTTGTCAGACAAATCAGATAAATCAAAACAAGCCTTGAAATAAGAGGTTGCCGCCGACGGAACTATCGCCCGGCTCTTGAATTTTCAGGCAAATTTTTAATCGATTAATAACCCGAAATAAAAAAATACCACGATATGGCATTATCACTCCAACCTTCCAACGCGTCGCTCGTCGATCAGGTAGAGGAATGTCTGCTGTCGCATTTCAAGTGCAGCAATCTTTCGATAGGCGATCCCATACCCAACGAGAACACTTTGGCCGAAGAGCTCGGCGTAGCGAGGAGCGTGCTGCGTGAATGTCTGAGCCGCCTGAAGATGTTCGGCATGATACATTCGCGTCCGCGCAAGGGGATGATTCTGGCCGAGCCGACGATACTTGGCGGCATGAAGCGCGTGATTGACCCGCGCTTCCTGAGCGAGGATACCGTGCTCGATCTGCTGGAATTCCGTATCGCCCTTGAAATCGGCATTTCAGCCGACATTTTCGAAAAAATCAAGCCCGAGGACATCAAGGAGCTGGAAGAGATAGTAAGAATCGGCAAGGTGATCGAAAACAATGAGTATGCCGTGTCGAGTGAATCATCGTTCCATGCAAAGCTCTACGAGATCACGGGAAACAAGACAATTGCAGAATTTCAGGACATAATCCACCCTGTACTGACCTACATAAAGAAACAGTTCCGCACCGAGTTGTCGCAGATCAACCAGCGCCTTCAGGCAGAAGGCGCCACCGCGTCGCATGCCGATCTGTTGTCATACCTTAAGTCGGGCGATAAGGAAGGGTATCGCAATGCCATAGAACGGCACTTCGAGCTCTACCGCATATTCATGCGCGAGCACTCTTTCAACAACGCAAAAGACTGACCTGCCGGGGCCTGCGGGCATCGGTGGCAACGCGCTCTTTTTCGCATTTCCGACCATTGGCCGATATTCCCAATAATTGAGGAAACTTATTGAGAATCAAGGGTAAAGGAAAAGCGGAAGATGGCCGACAGGGGATGCTATATGCTTGAAAATATGTAGAATACTTAGAAATTTAAAACCAAAAACATTATCACAATGGCAAAATTTCCACGCCTCAGCGGCATGATCGCCGCAACCTTTACCCCGATGAAAGAGAACGGGGATATCAATTACGATGAAATAAAACACTATGCCGACTACATCGCCTCGACTCCGGTAGAGGGCGTGTTTGTCAACGGCACTACCGGTGAGTTCTCGTCGCTCACTGTCGACGAGCGCAAGCAGATACTCAAGTGTTGGGTCGACGCCGCCGCAGGCCGCTTCAAGGTAATCTGCCATGTAGGCAGCAACTGTCAGCGCGATTCCATGGAGCTTACCGCCCATGCCGCAGCCGCCGGCGCCTATGGTATCGGCTGCATAGCCCCGTCGTTCTTCAAGCCCGCTACGGTGAAAGATATTGTAGATTTCTTCGCTCCCATTGCCGCCTCGGCACCGGAGCTTCCGTTCTACTATTATAATATGCCTTCGATGACTGGTGTCAATCTGCCAGTCGACAAGATTCTTGCCGAGGGCCGCAAGGTAATGCCAAATTTTGCCGGCACGAAGTTTACCCACAACAACCTTATGGAAATGGGCGTATGCATCAATCTCGATGGTGGCGAATTCGAGGTGCTTCATGGTTACGACGAGATACTTATCGCAGGCCTTGCGATGGGCGCGAAGGCCGGTGTGGGCAGCACCTACAATTATATCCCCGCTATCTACGACGGTATCTTCAAGGCAATGGCCGTCAATGATGTAGACCGTGCCCGCGAGCTTCAGCAGAAGTCGATCAAGACTGTAGAGGTAATAATCAAGTACGGTGGCGGCGTGCGCGGCGGCAAGGCCATTATGAACCTTATCGGCATAAAGTGCGGCGAATGCCGTTCGCCCCTTTCTCCCCTCTCCAAGGAGGAATATGCCGCTCTTGATGCCGACCTCAACGCACTCGGTTTCGTAAAAGCATAAAAAGAGAGGCTATCGAAGCTTTCGTGTCAGGGAAAACACATTGGAAAGCAGGCGATACCCTCTCAACCATCTATGTTTGATCTTAACAAAGATATATAAAATCGATAGAGTCGCCCGTCACTTTTTGTATTTTTAACATAGAAGTACGAAAAACTGACAGCCAACCCACAGTTGCGGGCGACATTTTCCAACCGCCATGAATGCATCCTTGAAAACCGCGATAGCCGCGCTGTGTGCCGTCGCAAGCCTGTCGGCTTTGGCCGGGCGTCCACGGGTCGTACTCCGCAGTCCCGTAGTGCCCGTGCTCTCCGGACGCCCACACTCTCCGGCCGAATGCCTGACAGTCATTGCCGACGGCACCGCGCCGGTGCTTACCGGGCTTTCTCTCGACCTGGGCGGCAGCACCGATCCGTCCGACATACGTTCCGTCGGACTGTACCGTGTTTCCGACCGCTCCTCGTTTGGCGCCGACAGCTGCCTCGGGAGCGTCGATACCCGCGGCCTCGCCAAGGTACATCTCGACCTCGACGCGCCACTCTGTGCCGACACCACCTATCTCTGGCTCGGCCTCACTCTGCGCGACTCCCTCGACCTGAGCCATCGTGTGGCGGTTAAGGTCACTGAAATGTCGGCCGGCCTCCGGCATCTGCGCCTTCCTGCCCATGATCCCGCTCTCCATCGCGTTGGTGTGGCTCTCCACACCAAGGGGCACGACGGCGTGGCGTCGTGCCGCATACCCGGCATAGCCACCGCCCCCGACGGTACTCTCCTCGCCATATATGATGCACGCTACGACTCCTCCCGCGACCTTCAGGGAAACATCGACATCGCCCTGCGCAGAAGCGCCGACGGTGGCTCCACATGGTCGCCGGCCACATCGATTCTCGATATGGGCACGTGGGGCGGACTCCCCGAGCGTTACAACGGCGTGAGCGACGCGTGCATACTGGTCGATCCAGCCACCGGACGCATCTTCGTGGCCGGACTGTGGATGCACGGCGTGCTCGATGCCGACGGCAAGTGGATAGAGGGGATCGACGACAGCAGTACCTATTGGATCCATCAGTGGAAGGCCCGCGGTTCCCAGCCCGGCACGGGGATCAGGCAGACATGCCAGTTCCTCATTACCCACAGCGACGACTGCGGCCTTACATGGAGTTTCCCGGCCAATATCACCGCCGACACCAAACGCCCCGAATGGTGGCTCTACGCTCCCGCTCCCGGACAAGGGATCGCCCTCGCCGACGGCACATTGGTATTCCCCACTCAGGGACGCGACAGCAACGGGCTGCCTTTCAGCAATATCACCTACAGTACCGACCACGGCCGCACATGGACGGCCAGCAATCCGGCCTACGACGATGTTACCGAATGCAACGCCGCACAGCTCTCCGACGGCACCGTGATGCTCAACATGCGCGACAACCGCAACCGCGGGCACATAAGCCCCAACGGTCGACGCATATGCACTACCGCCGACCTCGGCCGCACTTGGACCGAGCACCCGACGTCGCGACGCGTGCTTACCGAACCTACCTGCATGGCAAGCCTTTACCGCCATGATTACACCACCCCCGACGGCACTCCCGCCTCGGTGTTACTGTTTGCCAATCCCGACCACCACAAGGTGCGCCGCAACCTCACCCTCAAGGCAAGTTTCGACGACGGCATGACCTGGCCCGAAGCCAACCGCATCGTATTCGACGAGACCCGCGGCATGGGCTACTCCAGCATCACCTCAGTCGGCCCGGAAGGCATAGGTATACTCTATGAAAGCGGACTGGCCGACATGGTATTCATCAGAATTGACTTAAACGAAATCCTAAAACATTAATTAATATGGCTTCCTTAATCAACAGGAATACCCGTACTTACGCATGGGTTGTAGTAGCCCTGCTCTGGATAGTGGGCATGCTCAACTATATGGACCGCCAGATGCTCTCCACCATGCGCGAGTCGATCATGGTCGACATCTCCGAGCTGGAGTCGGCTGCCAACTTCGGGCGCCTCATGGCCGTATTTCTCTGGGTTTACGGTATCATGAGTCCCTTCTCGGGAATCATCGGCGACCGCATCAGCCGCAAGTGGGTCATCGTGTCGGCCCTGTTCGTGTGGTCGTTCGTAACGTTCATGATGGGCTACGCAACCTCGTTCGACCAGCTCTACATTCTGCGCGGCATCATGGGCGTGAGCGAGGCCCTATACATGCCTGCCGCCCTGTCGCTTATCGCCGACTACCACCGCGAGCGCACCCGTTCGCTCGCCATAGGCATCAACATGACCGGCATCTACTTCGGCCAGGCGATGGGCGGATTCGGCGCCACGCTGGCTGTGATGTACGGCTGGCACGGTACCTTCCACAGTTTCGGTATCATAGGCATCGCCTACAGCGTAGTGCTCATGCTGCTGCTTTATGATACCCCGCGCCATGTGGATGTGGTGAAGACCGAGGAGAAGAAGCGTGTGCCCGTATTCAAGGGTATGGCCATGCTCCTGGCCAACATCTCTTTCTGGGTCATCCTATTCTATTTCTGCGTGCCTTCGGTGCCGGGCTGGGCTACCAAAAACTGGCTACCCTCGTTATTCGCCTCGAGTCTCGGCATCGACATGGAGGTCGCCGGCCCCATCGCCACCATCTCCATCGCCGTGTCGTCGTTTGCCGGAGTGCTACTCGGAGGTTTCATCTCCGACCGCTGGGTGATGCGCAATGTGCGCGGACGTATCTATACCGCAGCCATAGGCCTCTCGCTCATGATACCCGCGCTGCTCTGTATCGGCTACGGCCACACGCTCTTCCCGGTAGTCATGGGCGCCGTGCTCTTCGGCGTGGGCTTCGGTTTCTTCGACGCCAACAACATGCCTATCGTGTGCCAGTTCGTGTCGTCGCGCAACCGTGCCACTGCCTACGGTATCATGAACATGTGCAGCGTGTTTGCCGGCGCAGCCGTCACCGATCTGCTCGGCCGCTCGATGGATACCGGTACCCTCGGCCGCGACTTCGCCCTGCTGTCGGTGCTCGTAACCTTCACTGTAATCCTTATACTTGCCTGCCTGCGCCCGACTACTGTCGATATGCGTGACGATGCTCCTTCGGCCGACAGCACGGTGGCACGGCAGACTGCATGAACCTGAGAATTAATATCACCAATAACACCAATCTATGTTGAATCAATTTTGTAATTTTAGAAAAGTATGCCGCTATGCGACGGTACTGCTGGCCCTCGGTATGGCCGTGCAGCCCGCAGAGGTCTACGCATCGCCCGACAAGACGGCGACGCAGGCCACGATAACGGTAAAGGGCAATGTGAGCGATTCATCAAACGAACCGCTTGTGGGTGCCACTGTGCGTGTGAAGGGTCAGTCCAATGGTGTGATGACCGATATCGACGGAAACTTCTCAATATCGGCGCCGGCCAACGGCACGATTGTGGTGACATATGTAGGTATGACCACCAAGGAGATAGCCGTAAAGGGCCAGCGCAAGATCGACGTTGTGCTCACCGAGAGTGCCGTCAATCTCGATGACGTGGTGGTGATCGGCTATGGTACGCAGTCGCGCGCCACTGTCACCAGCGCCATTACCAAAGTAAAGGCCGAGGACATGGCTGTCGCCCCCAACACCAATGTGATGGCGATGCTTCAGGGTAAGGTTCCGGGCATGCAGGTAAATTTCTCATCCGGACGTCCGGGCATAGCGCCCGCTGTGACTATCCGCGGCGGTACAACCACTACTCCCGGCAATGATGCTCCGTTATATATCATCGACGGTGTGATCCGTACGATCACCGACCTCAACTACGCCGATATCGAGTCGGTCGAGGTGTTGAAGGATGCTGCATCCACTGCTATCTACGGTGCGAGAGCCGCCAACGGTATCGTGATGATCACCACCAAGCAGGGTAAGAAGGGCAAAGGGCAGATATCATTCAGTTACGGTCTCTCTATTGACCATCAGGCCCAAAAAATCCCTCTGAGTGATGCCCGCGAATATCTGTCGTTGACACGTGAGGCAGCCACACGTT
>JAHZGZ010000228.1:7302-13914 GCA_019420545.1 Bacteroidales bacterium
GACTGGATCACCAAGTACGGACAGGGATATGTCGAAGAACTGCTCACCAACCGCGGATGGGAAACCATGGAGGATCCCGCCACTCCCGGCAAGATGCTCCTCTTCAAGAACGAGGACTTTCAGGACAATCTGATGCGTACCCCCGTCAACCACGATTTCAATATCAATTTCTCGGGAGGCAACGACCGCGGCACTTATTATCTGAGCCTCGGTTACCTCAAGCAGGACGGTATCGTTATCGGCAACGACTACGACCGCTGGAGCTTTACCGCCAACGGTTCCTACAAGGTGCTCGACAATGTTACCGTACGCAGTTCGGTCAACTACATCTCACGCAAGTTTGTGGGTCTCAACGAGAACAGCGTAATGGCGCGTGCGTCGCTCATGCCGCCTACCACACGCCAGTACTATGAGGACGGACGTCCCGCCCCGGGTGAGAATACCGCAACATTCCGTACACGTCTCCACGAGGTGTATTATCAGTCGAAATACAACGCTGTCGACCGTACCAACCTAATGGCGCAGCTCGACTGGGAACCGATCAAAGACCTCCATATCCGTCCGCAGTTCTCCTTTCGCCTCGACAATACAAAGAACCACCAGTTTGAGCGGGAAAATGAAGTACAGAAATCGCGTATATCCAAGACAGAACGCGATATGAACAAGAGTTACCAGTATGAAATCGTGGCAAACTACAAGAAGACTCTCTGGGACAAGCATAACTTCGATTTCATGGCCGGTTACAACCATACCTATAACGATGGTTTCGATCTGACCCTGCAAGGTTACGGAGGCACATCCGACAAGATCGAGACTATCAACGGTGTGTCGACACTCGATCAGGATGCCACTACATCTTCTCAGTCATATAAGAAAATGAGCAGTTATTTCGGGCGTATCAATTACAACTACGATATGAAGTATCTGCTTTCGGTAAGTGTGCGTTACGACGGTTCTTCGCATTTCGCCGAAAATCATAAGTTTGCCACATTTCCCGGTGTGTCGTTGGGCTGGAATATCCATCGTGAGCCGTTCTTTGAAAAGCTTACTCCGATCATCAACAACCTGAAGCTGCGTGCCAGCTGGGGTAAGGCCGGCAACGACAACCTTTCGCTTGCCAATACACAGGGCAAATATGCTGCCGGATATAACTATGGCGGCTCCGCCGGTATCCTCAATACCACTCTTGCCAACCGCGATCTCCTTTGGGAAGAAACCACTTCGGCCGACCTCGGTGTTGATATCGGGCTGTTCAACAACCGCATCTCTCTTCTCGCCGACGTATACCGCAAGGAAACGTCCAACCGCCTTATCGACGAGAGACTTTGGTCCGAAACCGGCTTCTCGTCAATCAAGGCCAACTACGGCTCGCTTGTCACGAAAGGTATCGAGATCGGCGTGAACGCCACGGCTATCCAGACCCGTGATTTCTCTTGGGAAATCAATGGCGGTTTCGCATTCTTCCGTACCATCGTCGACAAACTCCCCAACAACGGTGCTCCGCGCAACCGTATCAACGGCGGTGTCATATTCGACGAAAAGCTTGGCAAATATATCGAGGTTGGCGGTCTTGCCGAGGGTGAGCGTTTCGGCGCACAGTTCGCTTTCAAGATTGACGGTGTATATGCCACCGACGAAGAGGCGGCAGGCGCTCCATACGACAAAATCGTGCATGCGACCCGCCTCGGTCAGGGTAAGGTCGGCGGCGACGCCATCTGGCACGACTTCGACAAGAACGGTATCATCGACCAGTACGACATGTATCTCGTGGGCTACATCAACCCCGACAAGATGGGTTCGTTCAACAACATCTTCCGCTACAAGAACTTCACCCTGCGTTTCATGACCGACTTCTCGGCCGGCAACGTGATCGACAACCGTTACCGCGCTACCGCCAACGGCAACCTGCGCCATAACACCGCCACTCTCCACGAAATGGCTACCTCGGCTGCATGGCACAAGCAGGGCGATATCGCCACGATTCCGCGCTACGACGTCAATGCCGACCTCGGCGACGGCAAGCGCAACCATGTGCGCGGTGCCAACGGTGCCAACTGTCCTTTGGGATTCACCAGCGAGTACGGTACCAACGAGGGCAGTAACAACTCTCTCTATATCCAGAAAGGCGATTATCTGGCATTCCGTGAACTCTCGCTCAGCTATCTCCTGCGCAACAAGTTCCTCGACAGGCATCATATCGATAACGTCACTCTTACAGCTGCGGTCTACAATCTCGGATACCTTACCGCCTATGACGGTCTGACACCTGAAATCGTTGGTGTCGACAAGGGCCAGTATCCGCGTCCGCGCTCATTCCTCTTTACCCTTAACTTCACCCTGAAATAGTAATACGTACCTTTATGAAACTGAAAAACCTTATATACATGGGTTGCCTCGCGTTTGCGCTCGCTTCCTGTGAGAGTCAGTTGGAAATTGATCCCATTTCGGATATTTCCAATTCCAACTACTGGGATGGCCCCAGTGATGTCGAGGGTTATCTTACGGGCACTTATGCCAATTTCCGTGGGATGTACGACCGTATAACCTACGGAGAGGATCGTGGCGACGCCCTTCAGCCCGGCTCACGTGGCGGCGTGTCGCGTGCTCATACCCAGCGTCTCGACAACGAGAACGGCTACGACTGGAAGGTGATATTCACCAATCTCCATCATGTCAACATGATTCTGAAGCATGGAGCGGCTACCCCGTTCAGCGACCAGAATGCCAAGAACCGTATTCTCGCCCAGGCATATACGATGCGTGCCCACGACTACATGCTGCTGCTACAGATGTGGGGCGATGCGCCTATCGTGCTTGAGCCTACAGAGTCATACGACAAGGGCAACAAGCCTGCCCGGCAGTCGAAAGCGGCTGTAATGGCTCAGATAATGTCGGATCTGAACACCGCCCTCAGCCTTTTCCCCGAAAACAATATCCGCGACAAGTACCGCATTTCTCGCCCGTCGGCGCTTATGCTCAAGGCCGAGGCTCTCGCATGGAACTATACTGTGCTAAAGAGCGGCGACAAACAGAATCTCACCGACGCTATCGACTGCCTCAACGAGGTGGAGAATTGCGGAGTGGCGCTCATGGACAATTATGCCGAGATCTTCGATGTCGACCACCGTTTGAATTCCGAGATCATCTTCGCCATGTACGTCCGTTTCGGAGAGTACGACAACATGTATGCCTTCAACTTCACCGAGTCGGCTGTACAGGGCCAGGTCGGGAATGCTGTAAATAAAGATCTGATACCCTATTCCAACGGTAATATAGCCGCTCCCTACTATGCTCCTTCGGCAAAGATCAAGTCGGCTTTCATGGGCAATGACAAGCGCCGTTCGGTGTGCTTCATCGAGGGCGTCAATGCGGCCGGAAAGGTACTGTTCACATGTCAGAACAAGTTCCGTGGTACTCCTTATACCAAGGACCGCTACTATGACAACGACATTGTGGTATACCGCCTTGCCGATGCTCATCTGCTCAAAGCCGAGCTGCTCTGCTACCTTGGCGGCTCGAATGTGGCTACAGCCATAACTCTCATGAACAAGACACGCAGCCGCGCCGGTATCGGCGACTACTCCGGTCCTACCGACCAGGCCTCGGTGCAGCGTGCCATTCTCGACGAGCGCTTCCTCGAACTCTGCTTCGAACTGAAGCGTTGGCCCGACCTGATGAGGGCACATGCAGCAGGTACGATCAACGTATATGACGAGGTGCCCAACCTTAACGGCAAGAGCACTCCGCTATACTTCCCTATTACTCTGCAAATGCGCGATTATAACGAAAATCTTGTACAGACTGAAGGCTATTAATCATGAAATCAATCAAATATCTTACTATATTCGGCCTGTTTGGCGCCTCACTGGCTTCATGCTCCGATATTGATCCCGTAATTTCCGATAAGGAGGTCGTGGTATTGAACCAGTCGCAGCCCTTTGCAAGCAATACCGATAATTATGCAATCTACCGTATTCCTGCCATGGTAATAACCAAGCACGACAATGTGCTGGCATTCTGCGAAGGACGTGTCGACGGCCGCGAGGATACGGGTAATATCGATGTTGTGCTACGTCGTTCCGGCGACCGTGGCAACACCTGGCAGGATCTGTTGGTGGTGTTCGACGAGGGTACCAGTACATGCCACAACCCTTGTCCCATATATCTTCCCGAAAGCAACAGGGTAGTGCTTATAATGAACAAAAACTATGGCGACAGCCGTGTGTTCGTCACATATTCCGACAACGAGGGCCAGACATGGGAGAAGCCCCGCGAGATTACCACCCAGGTGCGTCCTGCCGGAATAAAGCGCTATACCCAGGGACCGTGCCACGGCATTGTAAAGCAACGTGAGCCAAATAAGGGTCGCCTGATCGTTTCGGGCTACCAGTCGGATCCCGCCGACGGTATGTTCTATGCCAATGCCATATATTCCGACGACAACGGCGAGACATGGCATCATGGCGGAACTGTTCCCACTCCAAAGACCAATGAATCGACTGTGTGCGAGCTCAGCGACGGAAGCCTCCTGATGAGCATACGTATGCAGGACGATAATGCTCCCGATTCAGAGCGTTATCGCGGTCATTCGATAAGCCGCGACGGCGGTATCACATGGAGCCCGGCGGCGTTTGTCAACGAGCTTCCCGACCCCGGTTGCCAGGGCTCGATTTTCACCTATTCATACGGTGGTGGTGAGAACGGCAAGAATATCCTTCTTCTCTGTAATCCCGCATGGCAGGAACGCCGCTGGCATAATACCCTGCGCGCCAGCTTCGACGACGGAACCACCTGGACCAAAGGATTTGATTACACCGGTGAGGAAGTAGGCGGATACAGCGATATTGCCGCCTTCTCCGACGGTGAGATCGCAGTGCTTTCGGAGTACGGGCGTCTGAATGTCGGCGGTATCATTTTCCGCAAGTTCAAGCTCGACGACCTGAGATAATGACTTTATGCTCTAACTTTTTAAACAGATGAAGATGAATTACAGATCATATATACTGGGCGTGGGAGCGTTGCTCGTTTTGGCAGCTTGCGAGGACGACGATAAGATCGCTCCTCTTGACGCCAACATGAAATGTGACCGTACTGAAGTAGCCGCAGGTGAAAAAGTATGCTTCATGGATCAGTCAACGGGCAATCCCGCCCGCTGGGACTGGACGTTTGAAGGCGGTGAGCCGGCCACGTCACAGCTTTTCTCTCCGGAGGTCACCTATAGTGTTCCAGGCACGTACTCCGTAACCTTGCGTGTAGGACGTGGCGACAATAATTCCGAAAAAGTATTTTCGAGTCTGATTACAGTAGCTTATCCCGATGAGATGACCGCCGACTTTGAGGCTGACAAGCTTAACGCCTACAATACCGACGACGTTACCTTTACCGACCTCTCGACCGGTTTCCCGAATTCATGGGACTGGACTTTCACCACTGCCGACGGCAAGACTGTCAAGTCTAACCAGCAGAATCCCGTGCTTAAATTCGAGCCCGGTGTATACACCGTCACTCTTGCCGTAAGCAGTCCTGCCGCCAACGCAACAGTTACCAAGACCGATTATCTCAATGTAATCGATCACGATGCCGTTGCCGCTGAGTTCGGAGTTACAACCACAAGAATGATCATTGCCGGTGAGACCGTTACCTTCGAGGATAAGACTATGGGCCGTCCCGAGCAGTGGAACTGGACATTCGAGGGTGCCGATACACCTACCTCTACCGAACGCAACCCGACTGTACGTTACTCTACCGCAGGACGTTATAAAGTCACTCTCCGTGCTAATAACGAGATCAACAGCTCTACCGTCGAGAAAGATGCCTACATCATGGTTCTCCCGTCGGCCGGTCTCAATATGTGGTTCCCGTTCAACGGTTCGCTCGACGACATGGGCCCGAACAAGAATATCCTTATGAGGGAACACTCTTCCGATCCTTCGAAATGGGCTATCAGCCTTACTGAACCTTCACGTCATGATGGCGATTTCGCGGTAAGACTTGCCGGTGTCTGCAAGACCAATACCGATGATTATGCCGTACTGGAGATCTCCAATCCGGATCTTCTTCCCGGCGGCATGCAGCCTCTCACTTTCGTGATATGGATACGGGCCGACAAATCTCTCGGCTCCCGACTGGGCCTTTTCCAGCGCGGACGTCCGGCCAACGGTATCGATGGAACTAACGCACAGAGTCAGTCGTGGGCACGTCTGAATTCCACAGCTTCGGCTTCCGAAGGATATGCCAGATGGTATGTCAATACTACCGGACAGGGCACGTATTGCGCTGCTAACACTACCGAAAAGAGCCTTCTTGACGATCAGTGGCACTGCCTGGTATTTGTAAAGGAATTTGATGGTGGCAACTGCGTGACCAAAATTTATGTCGATGGCCAATTAGGTGCTACTTCAGCTTCGCAACAGGCAAAAGATACGTATAAGGATCCGTTCTTTATCGGTTGTACAACCCAGGTAACCAAGGCTAAGCCTGATGTTACACATCCTCAGATCAATGTACCGTTCATCGGTCTTATTGACGACGTGATGATGTACGATTACACATTCACAGCCGATGAGGTTAAGAAACTGTACGATATAATGAAGTAATATGTCTATATCTGCG
>JAHZGZ010000229.1:0-3148 GCA_019420545.1 Bacteroidales bacterium
CAAACCGCATCAAGCAGACGCAGAAATGGGTAAATAGGGGTTTTACCGGGAATATCAATGTAAAAAAGTTCTCGAAATTCCTATTGAGCGCGTTCAAAACCACTCCAACGCCATGCTCTACAAAGCCGGGCCGTATCTATATAGCCAACCGCACTCGCGGACATTTCATTTCGGCCATGATGACATTCAACAACAAAGGAACAACACACGCCAAACGAGTTGCCATGCTTGAAAAACTGCGAGCCTCAATCAACTCCTATCTTGGCTTGATGTGTCATTATAACTCCTATAAGGTACGCCGGAAGATATGCGAGAAGTATATCCTGCCGACATGGGGAAAGTATCTATATTTTGAGGAAGAGTATCGTCGGTGCATTTTGCGTAGGGAATACGACAAGATCTATGTATTGCGCAAGAAACTCAAAAACCGCAAGTATGCGGCCAAATTTATTCGCCCGAAGTGGCAAAGTGAAATTGCTGAATAATTTCGCTATTTTTGTAATCTCCTGTATTAGCGCAGGTTACACCATTTTAGAAAACTAAAAATTTTAAGGTTTGGTAGTCTGAGACTCTATTTGCCTTACTTTTGGCAAAAATAAGAGTATGAAGATTCAGCCGGACCATATCAAACATTTTGGCGTCTGTCTTACAGTCGCTTTTTCTGCATCATCAATTGAGGCCGGATTTGGTGCCTCTTACGGCCAGTCCTTCGTCGCAGGCATGATTGCCGGCGGCGCGATAGGTGTAGGCAAAGAATACGGTGATAAATGCGCCCCTGGTAATAAATGGGATTGGAGCGACATAGCTGCGGATATGATCGGCTCTATTGTCGGCGCGGCTCTCGGGTCACTATTCTCACTGTTCAATCATTAAACATCACATAGCACCATGAACAATTTATCTGAAATTCTTCGCTGGATATTCACGGCCGCAGGAGCCATTCTCGCTATCATAGAGCCGACTTATCCCTATCTTTTCATCTGCACAATCATGATTCTCGCGGATTGCTACACGGCATGGGCACTCTCTAAAAGAGCGCGTAAGGCTCATCCGGAGAAAGTAAGTACGAATGGCAAAAAATTCAAGAGTCATAATTTCGGCAAAGTAATCGTGACCTTGCTGAAAGCATATGCGCTTATCATCATGGCATTCTTGATCCAGCAGCACATAACCGACGGCTGGCCCATAGACCTTACCAAAGTGGCCGCCGGCGCAATCTGCTTCTGGCAACTTTGGTCTATCCTCGAAAATGAAAGCTCATGTAACGGCGCGAAATGGGCGACCATCTTACAGAAGATACTCGTTGACAAGACCTCAAGACATTTCGACATCGATTTATCAGAACTAAAACCTAAAGACTAATGGTAGAACTATATGACAACGGCCATGGAATAGACACCTCTGGCAAATGTTCCCCAGATATGAGCCTGCGGGAGTATAAAAAGGCTCGTGAACTCGTAAGAGACATTGTGGGCCGCCGCCGTGCTATGGGCTATGATGCCCGTATTCTTGTACCCGAAGACAAAGATGTGAGACTCGACGAGCGTTGCCGTCGTGTAAATGCCATCTGCAACGAGGTAGGCAAATCCAACGTACTTCTTGTTTCTGTACACTGCAATGCGGCTGGAGCAGATGGCAAGTGGAAAAGTGCCGGAGGTTGGTGTGCATACACCTCTCCCGGACAGACTAAAGCCGACATACTTGCCACACACCTCTATGATGCAGCTCAGACGGCTCTCGCCGACTACATAGCAGAGTTCCCCATACGTAAAGCCAGTGGCGACTACGACAGCAAGCAGCAGCCTATCCGTACCGATTACTCCGATGGTGATCCCGACTATGAGGCACGGTTCTATATCCTTGTCCACACGAAATGTCCTGCCGTGCTGACAGAGTCGCTCTTCCAAGACAATAAAGCCGACTGCGACTTCCTGCTCTCGGAAGAGGGCCACAATGCTATCGTCAATCTTCACGTCAACGGCGTTGAGAGTTACCTCAAATCTCTAAAACAATGAAAAAAATATGTTTTATTTATCTGCTGGCTTTGTTACTTGCCGGCTGTAAAACACAAAAGCAAGTTCAGGTACCATTACCGCCGGTAATCCTCACCAATTTAGACAGTGTTAGAGTCGAAACAACCATTGAAACAACATATGAACCGGTAGATGTAGCTCTGGACCTGCCCCAGCAGTCCGAGACCAACGTAACACCTAATGACAGTAGTCATGTAGAAACCGATTTGGCGTTTTCTGACGCTTGGATTGAGAATGGAGTTTTACATCATCTCATCAAGAACAAACCCGGACAACTGACAGGAACCGCGTTTACACCCCATACCACCGAGAAGAGCAATAAAGACGCTGTAAAAATCAGAGAGGTGCCGGTCCCCAAGCCTTACCCGGTCGAGGTGGAGCGTGAACTTACTCTGATGGAACAAATCAAACTCGCCGCGTTCTGGTATCTTGTGGGCGCGGTAATTGTGAGCATAGGTTTTATCTTTCGTAAGCCATTCATTACAGTATTACGCAAGATAATAAGGTTGTAACCGACATTTATTGATTACGAAAATAGCCGCGTTGTGAAACGTGGCTATTTTATTTCGTGGTGCAGTGAATAAATACGGAAGATGATTGTAATCTAACTTCGGAACGCCTCTGATGATGTATGTGATGATGTGTGGGCGTTCCACTTTCGGGCTGTCGTGAGGCAGCCCTTTTTATATGCTCATTCCGAGAGAGAGACCGAAACGCTCAAGTATCTGTTCAACCTCATCAGCCGCTTTTACTCCAAGCCTTTTAACCATTAGAATGTCCTCACGGTGGAGACGTACCAAGTCCTTCAGTCGTCGTACCCCGATACAGTCAAGCGGAATTGCAATCCTCATGGGTATGTCAAATTCGGTTATCGACGATGATAGAAGTTGCTCCATGTGCAACCTCATTTCATCATATTTGTCAAAACTTGTATCGGGTGTCGGTGCTGTGAACATATTAGGGAGTGAGATAAAAAAATGGAGAGGGGAACCACCCCCTCTCCCAAGTCAAACCAATAAGTCACCACCAAAAGGTAAGAGAACTTATTGATAGCACAAAGTTACTAAAAAGATTGGGAAGTCACCAAAATAAGTCATACATTTGTATCAAACTAA
>JAHZGZ010000229.1:3204-7856 GCA_019420545.1 Bacteroidales bacterium
GAAGAGGAATACAACCAGATTTGTGAAAATAAAGAAGAAGCATTAAGAATTGCTGAGGCAATGGATGCTAATGAAGAAAACTCTTGGTGTTATGAGTGGGACATACAACCAAGCCTCACAAATGAGGGAGAACGGATATATATATGGTATGCAGGTAATGGTAAAACATTTATCTTGACTGTAGAAGAGGTTAGCCGTTTATACCCTAAGCCTTAGTGTTTGACTTCAGATTATCCAATACTCGCCTCACTGCATTTGTTGCCATATCAGGTGTTACCGTGATATAAGCGTAGAGAGAGGTGCCGCCTTTGTCAACTCTGTGGCCGAGGATAAAGTCAATGATGCTCGTGCTGATGCCGAGGTCAAATGCGTGTTGGGAGAATGATTTTCGTGCCGAGTAGTAGATGAGTTGCTTTATGCCGGCGGCCTTTGCGAGTTTGGGCATATTCACATCGAAGAAATAATGACAGTTAGTCTTACGCTGATGTGATGATACGGAAATATAGCCGTCTGCGCCCTTATAGCGTTTGATGATTGCTTTTGCCTCATCAGGAATGGCAAATTCTACAAATTTGTTCATCTTTGGGCGGTGTTCGGTCTTTTTGCGGACATAGTGTATGACCTCGGTCTGCTCGTTGAAATTGATGTCAAGTAGGTCTATCATATTGATGCCGCCTAAATAATACGATAGCAAGAAGAGGTCTCTGCATTTTTGGATGTTCGGCTTTGTCGTTTGGAGATCTCGGATGGTGCGCACTTCATCCACGCTTATCCATGACTGCCGGACTTCCATCTTCGGTAAGTCATAGCCGAAGAACGGATCTACACGGTACTGAACATAGCCGCATCTCTTGGCGTAGTTCAGCAGAACCATGAGGAAGACAAGATTTGTACGCACGGTTGTCGGCTTCAGTTTGCGGTCCCGGAGTGCTTTGTCAAGGCCGAGGATAGTGCCATGCGTGATATGCTCGGCCAAAACCTTATTACCTATACAGCGCACAATGTTGCTCCAGATACATTGATAGCATTTGGCTGTGCCAGGTTTGATATGGGCATGGGCCATGTATTCTTCGTAGATTGATTTGAGCGTGCGGTGCTTGTAACTCCCGGCGTTGCGAAGTTGATATACCAACTCCGGGCAAGTAAGGCCATTGATGTACTCCAGTTCATCAAGAGCCGACTGATAGCGTTGGAGTAGGTTGCGTATTTTGGTATTGAGTATAGCTGCGTCAGCTCGCTTTACTACCATGCCGTTTTTGAACTCCTTGTTTGAGTCCAGAATAATGTCAGTGACAATGTAACGGGTTTCACCGTTGTGGGCAACTGAAATCCTGACCTTGTTTCTGCCGCCCTTGATGGTTTTAGAGGTCAGAACGACCGCGTTTAGTAGTGCCATTTTCGGACAATTTTTAGGAAATGTTTAGCGCGAAACAGCCTGTTTTTCAGTTGTCGGGAATTGTCGAAACTGACTGCTTCGCTGATTGATTACTAATATTTCCTATTGATATTCAGTCCTGTCAGCCTTTTAAGGCTCTATTTACGGCATTTATACTAAAATAAATCACAGTGGGGACTTATATGATGCAGATAACGGTTTCAGAAAAGCGACAGTTGCACTGATACCGACGGTGTCGGCGCGAGCATCAGGGAGCGGGCGAGCGTCCAGCCCTGTGTGCTGTTACGCAGTTTTACGCTTACCAGCCCGATGCATCCGGCTGCTGCGTGGCGTATCTGGCGCAGAAGATCGGCCATTGTAGTCATGCCGCTGAAACGGTATGCGGCTATTTCCCTCCCGTGCTGGGAAAGTGTCGCATAGATGATGTCGGAAGTGTGAATAACGCCCATGATTGCAGTATTTTAATCTTATACTGCAAAGGTATCCCGGAGGCTGGGCGACAAATGTGTACTGCTGTGCTAATATGTGTTAAATTATTCCGTCTTTTTACAGTGCAGCAGACGCATAAGTTCACCGATCCACAATACGAAGGATGTAGACACGATAATTGCCACCCAGTCGGAGAATTTCAGCGGTACAACATTGAAGAACTGTCCTCCGATCTCGATAATCAGTATCTGGCCTGCAAAAATGGCGGCGGCAATAGTCATGAAACCGGTGCATCCTTTCATATGAAGTGCCGAACGGTGAGTGGCGAATGCACGTGCGTTGAACATGTTCCAGAACTGCAGGAAAACGAAGGTAGTAAAGAATAGGCTCAGTTCATAGGGATCGAGACCTTTGTTGGCCGGGATGAAATGTGCGTGGAGCAAGTCGGCGAGCGAGTCGATGTTGACATGCTCCATGTACCACATAAGTATGAAGAGCAGTATGAAGAACAATACTCCGGTGCCGATGATGTTTTGCCACATTGCACGATTGATGATAAATGCGGTACGCGGGCGCGGTGCATCGTTCATCACTGATTTTGACGGAGGAAGCGAGGCCAGGGCCATAGCCGCGAAGGTATCCATGATGAGGTTGACCCAAAGCATCTGGGTTACGGTGAGCGGCGACTGCAGCCCCATGAAGGCGCCTGACAGCACAATGAGGCATGCCACGATGTTGACCGTCATCTGGAACATCACAAAACGCTGTATGTTCTGATACAGAGAACGTCCCCACATTACGGCGCGCCCGATTGATGAGAAAGAGTTATCGACGATGGTTATGTCGGAGGCCTCCTTGGCGACTGAGGTGCCGTCGCCCATCGAAAGGCCCACATGGGCGCTTTTCAAGGCCGGGGCGTCGTTGGTACCGTCGCCGGTTACTGCCACTACTTCATTGTTGGCCTGGAGGGCTTCGACGAGGCGCTTCTTGTCCATCGGGCGTGCACGTGCTATAATCTTGAGCTCTCCGACACGTTTGCGCAACTCCTCGTCGCTGAGTTTTTCAAACTCAGGCCCCGTGATGATATTACGGTCGGTGTCGCCAGGTTGCCACAGTCCTATCTGGCGGCCGATCTCCTTGGCCGTGGCGGGAGTATCGCCGGTGACAATTTTTATCCGGATGCCCGCACGGGTTACGTCGGCTACCGCCTCGGGCACGTCGGTTCTGACGGGATCGGCGATCGCGACGACTCCAAGGAAGGAAAGACGCGGATTTACAAGCTTACCGTTTTCGATGACATGTTCACCTTCTGACAGCTCCTGACATGCGAATCCGAGTGTGCGCATAGCCTGGTTCTGATAGTCGAGGAGTATCTTGTCTACGGCTTCCTTTGAGGCACCCTCCGGGTAAATACTGCACAGGGAATATACAATTTCCGGCGCTCCCTTTACATACAGCATCCGCCGCCCGGAATGGGTCAGTACTTCTGTGGCCATATATTTCCGCTCGGTCGAGAACGGTATTTCGGCCAGCAGGCGACATTCGGTCTTGAGCGGAAGATAGTCGGTACCGTTGGCATGGAGCCACAGAAGCAATGCTCCTTCGGTAGGGTTGCCGAGCACTTTTGGATGAGACGGATCAGACATGTCGAGCTGTGCGGTAGAATTTACCGCGATACCCTCCTCAATGGTATGGCTGAGGGGATTGTCGGCGAGACGGTTGCCGGGCAGTCCGAAAAACATGCAGTCGGCTACCTGCATCTGATTCTGTGTCAGTGTGCCTGTTTTGTCGGTACATATTACGGTTATTGCGCCCATAGTCTCGCATGCGTGCATCTTCCTGACAAGATTGTTGGTACGGAGCATGCGGCGCATGGAGTAGGCGAGCGATAAGGTGACTGCCATCGGTAATCCTTCCGGCACGGCGACTACGACAAGCGTGACGGCAATCATAAACGTCTGCAAGAGATAAGCGATGAAGCTTATCCATTCGAAGTCGATCGCCGGAGAGGTCAGATACATGATCACACGGCCTATTATTACGAGTAAGGCTACCGTATAGCTTATGCGTGTGATCAGTCTGCCCAGCCCGTCGAGCTGTTCGTTGAGCGGGGTCTTGACGGAATTGTCGATCTGCGACGCCACAAAAACACGTCCGTTTTCGGTAGCGTCGCCTACCGCGGTGACTTCCATGATTCCATGTCCCTCCATTACCTTTGTGCCGCGCATTACATGGTTAGACGGGAAGGTGGCTTCTTTGTCAAACTGCCCGGGATCGGTTGTCTTGTGGGCAACCGGCTCGCCGGTAAGGGTGGATTCGTCGACGTTGAGCGACACGGCCTCAAGCAGTACGCCGTCGGCAGGGATCTCCTCACCGGTATTCAGAATTACTATGTCGCCCACTACTACGTCTTTCCGTGGTACGGAGGTTGCCCCGCCGTTGCGGATTACCTGTACCGGCTCATCGTCATTTACCTGGTTGAGGAGAGCGAATTCACGGTTGGCCTTTACTTCGAAGAAAAAAGCGAGACCGGTGGCGAGAATGATGGCAATGAATATACCGATCGGCTCGAAGAACACTCCGGCTCCTTCGTGAAGTGCGGTGTATTCATATATTGATATGCCTATTGACAATACTCCGGCCACACAAAGGATAATTATGAGCGGATCGCGGAACTTGTCGAGAAACTGTCGCCATAGCGGCACCTTTGCCGGAGGGGTCAGTATATTGATACCGTGTTTCCTGCGGCTCTCTTCTACCTGCTGGTCGGTCAGACCCGACATCTGTTGGTTATGGCTCATATTTATGGAATCATAGGTGAAAAAAG
>JAHZGZ010000023.1:0-1793 GCA_019420545.1 Bacteroidales bacterium
TATGTTCCCGTAAAAAATTAGAATATCTATTTATAAACAAGCTTTAAATAACTACAGATTATTATGGCAAAAATGAACTTTGGAGGCGTTGAAGAAAACGTCATCATCCGCGAGGAGTTTCCCCTCGAAAAAGCCCGTGAGATACTGAAGGACGAGACTATCGCCGTGCTCGGTTACGGCGTGCAGGGCCCCGGCCAGAGCATGAACCTGCGCGACAACGGCTTCAACGTGATCGTTGGCCAGCGTCAGGGCAAGACCTACGACAAGGCCGTGGCCGACGGCTGGAAGCCCGGTGAGACACTTTTCTCTATCGAGGAGGCCGCCGAGCGCGCCACTATCGTGATGTGTCTCCTCTCCGACGCCGCAGTAATGTCGGTATGGCCCACCATTAAGAAGTATCTTACCCCCGGTAAGGCTCTCTATTTCTCGCATGGCTTCGCCATCACCTGGAACGACCGTACCGGCGTTGTTCCCCCCAAGGATATCGACGTGATCATGGTGGCCCCCAAGGGCTCGGGCACATCGCTCCGCACCATGTTCCTCGAAGGCCGTGGCCTCAACTCCTCGTATGCCATCTATCAGGACGCCACAGGCCGTGCCATGGACCGCACCATCGCTCTCGGTATCGGCATCGGCTCGGGCTACCTCTTCGAGACCACCTTCCAGCGCGAGGCCACTTCCGACCTTACCGGTGAGCGCGGCTCGCTGATGGGTGCAATCCAGGGCCTGCTCCTCGCCCAGTACGAAGTGCTCCGCGAAAACGGCCACACGCCTTCCGAGGCCTTCAACGAAACCGTTGAGGAACTTACCCAGTCGCTCATGCCGCTCTTCGCAGCCAAGGGTATGGACTGGATGTATGCCAACTGTTCGACCACCGCACAGCGCGGTGCCCTCGACTGGATGGGCCCGTTCCACGATGCCATCAAACCCGTTGTCGAGAAGCTCTATGCCAGCGTGAAGTCAGGCAACGAAGCCCAGATCTCCATCGACTCCAACTCCAAGCCCGACTACCGTGTCAAGCTCGAAGCCGAGCTCAAGGCCCTCCGCGAGTCCGAAATGTGGCAGACAGCCGTCACCGTGCGCCGTCTCCGTCCCGAGAACGACTGATCCCCCGCAACCACATTCTACTCCCTCATTCCCGCAGTGGCGTGCCCTCCTGGCATGCCACTGCGCCGTTTATGCCTACTGCCCTGCACTGTTTATCCACCGAATCTCAGTACCCCTGTAGGAGACGCGCTTTCCAAGCGCGTTAAGTCTCAAAAATCCTCGGCGCCCTCCGCGTGATTTCAGATAACGCGCTTTCTAAGCGCGTCTCCTACAGGCGTGGCGGGCTAAAGCGCCGCCCTCCCAGTCAGATTATATTCCCTCTCACAAAAAATCTCTGTGTTCTCTGTGCGGGCTTCTTCATCACGGCTGTTCTCTGTGATCTCTGTGGGGTAAACAAGCGTCGGTGGTAGCGCGTGGAAGATTATCCACCCGTGGGAATATGCATTTTACCGAAAAATTGCTTAAATTTGCGGCAAATTACATATCTATACCCTTATGGATCGCAAAGTTCGAGTAAGATTTGCGCCCTCTCCCACAGGGCCACTGCATATCGGCGGCGTGCGTACCGCTCTCTATAACTATCTTTTTGCCCGTCAGAACGGCGGTGACATGATACTCCGCATCGAGGACACCGACTCCAACCGCTTCGTGCCCGGCGCCGAGGACTATATCAACGAAGCCCTCGCCTGGCTCGGTATCGGTATTGACGAGGGTGTGCGCGAAGGCGGCAACTACGGCCCCTACAA
>JAHZGZ010000023.1:1803-7570 GCA_019420545.1 Bacteroidales bacterium
GAACGCCGCGATATCTATCGCGAGCATGTGGGCCGTCTGCTCGACCGCGGTAAGGCATATATCGCTTTTGACACTCCCGAAGAGCTGGAGGCAAAGCGCAAGGAAGTGCCCAACTTCCAGTACGACGCCACTACACGCGGCTCCATGCGCAACTCGCTCACCATGAAGGGGGGTGAGGTCGACCGTCTCATCTCGGAAGGACATCCCTATGTTGTGCGCTTCAAGGTAGAGCCGGGCCGCGACGTCGTGGTCAACGATCTGCTCCGCGGACAGGTGACCATCAACTCGTCGGTACTCGACGACAAGGTGCTCTACAAAAGCGCCGACGATCTCCCCACATACCACCTCGCCAATATTGTCGACGACCATCTCATGGAGGTCACCCATGTGATACGCGGCGAGGAATGGCTCCCATCGGCACCCCTCCACGTGCTCCTCTACGAAGCATTCGGATGGGCCGATACCGCTCCCGCATTCGTACATCTGCCCCTGCTCCTCAAGCCCGACGGAAAGGGCAAGCTCAGCAAGCGCGACGGCGACCGCCTCGGCTTCCCTGTATTCCCCCTCGAGTGGCATCCCGAAGGTGGCGACGTATGCTCCGGCTATCGCGAGTCGGGCTACCTGCCCGAGGCTGTGGTCAACTTTCTGGCCCTGCTCGGCTGGAATCCCGGCGACGACTCCGAGCTGATGACCATGGACGAGCTTATCAAGCGCTTTGATCTCGCCCACTGCTCGCGCTCGGGTGCCCGCTTCGACTTCGAGAAAGGGAAATGGTTCAACCACGAATATCTGCTCAAGAAGAGCGACCGGGAGCTTGCCGAACTTTTCAAGCCCGTGCTCCGCGAGCATGGTGTGAATCCCGATGACTTCACTGACGAATACATAGCCCGTGCCGTAGGCATGGTAAAGAGCCGTATCTACTTCGTGCGCGACCTCTGGGATCAGGCGCGTTTCTTCTTCGTCGCTCCAACTGAATACTCTCCCAAGGATATCAAGAAGCGCTGGAGCGCCGATACCCCCCGTATCATGGGCGAGCTTGTAGAGGTGCTTGCCGGCATCGATGATTTCTCCTCGGCAGCAGCCGAAAAGATCGTGCTCGACTGGATAGCCTCGAAAGGCTACCATCTCGGCAATGTTATGAACGCCTTCCGCCTTACTGTGGTAGGCGAGTGCAAAGGCCCCCATATGTTTGATATCACCGAGCTTATGGGCAAAGAAGAAACAATCAACCGTATCAACCGCGGGCGTCAGGCCATCTCACTCCCCGAGTAATGAATTTCCTCTACAATGCCGGCATAAGCCTGTATGGGCTGGGCATGCGCCTGGCCGCGCTGCGCAGCGACAAAGTACGGCGCCTGATCAAGGGACAGCGCGAGGCTGTGCCGTATCTGCGCCGTGTCATAGACCATTCACGGGGCTATATCTGGATCCATGCGGCCTCATTGGGTGAATTCGAGCAGGGGCGTCCGCTCATCGAGATGGTGCGCCGTATGCATCCCGAGGCACACATACTACTGACGTTCTTCTCTCCTTCGGGGTATGAGGTGCGCTGCAACTTCCCTATGGTCGATGCGGTGAGCTATCTTCCGCTCGACTCTCCGCGCAATGTAAAGGCGTTCCTCGATGCCGTGCAGCCCAGGATGGCCCTCTTCATCAAATATGAGTTCTGGGGCAACTATCTTCAGGAGCTACGACGCCGGGGCATACCCACGTATATTATCTCATCGATATTCCGTCCGTCGCAGATATTTTTCAAGCCGTGGGGCGGCATGTTCCGCTCGATGCTGCGCTGCTATACTCACATATTCGTGCAGGACGACAATTCTATGCGCCTGTTGTCGGATATCGGTATCTATAATGTGTCGGTGGCGGGCGATACGCGATTCGACCGGGTGACCGACATCATGCGCGAGCGCCCCGATGTGCCTCAGGCCGAGGCCATGACCGAGGACGCGCGTCTGACGATTGTTGCCGGCAGTACATGGCCACCCGACGAGGAGCTGTTGCTCCCGTATGTCAACGCGCATCCCGGGGTGAAGCTTATAATAGCGCCGCACGAGGTGCGTACCGACCGCATAGAGGATATAGTGTCAAAACTCGAGCGCCCGGTGGTATGCCTGTCGAAGGCAACGCCTCAGGAAGCCGCCGCAGCCGACTGTCTGATAGTCGATTGCTATGGCAAACTCTCAGGCGTGTACCGCTACGGCGACATAGCATACATCGGCGGCGGATTCGGCGCCGGCATCCACAATATCAACGAGGCGGCCGTATACGATATGCCTGTGCTTTTCGGCCCGAACTATCGCAAGTTCAAGGAAGCCGGCGACATGATCGCCTGCGGCGGCGCATTCTCTTTCAGCGACAAGGCCGGATTTACGGCTGCGCTCGATCCGCTTGTGGCCGATTCCGACCGCCTGGTTGAAGCCGGTCGTGCTGCCGGACACTATATCCGCGAACATCTGGGCGCTACGCAGCGCGTGTATACGGCTCTCGCTCAAATTATCAAGTCAATCAATTAAATTACGCCGCGATTCCGTGGCGTAACGATCTATCATGGGCATCACATCGGTCAATCAGTCATCCGTGGGGCAGCGACTCAAAGAGTTCCTTGCCTCGCGCACGTTTATAGGTTTCATCGTGTCGGTAATCGTGCTGGCGGCAATATCTTTCGCATTCTTCTGGCCCGAGGCTGTGCAGGGGGGCGAACTGCGTCAGCACGACACCCTCCAGGGCATGGCTATAAGCCATGAGGTGGAGACATACCGCGCGGCCACGGGCGATACCCCGCGCTGGACCAACGCTCTCTTCTCGGGCATGCCTACATTCCAGATCTCGCCGGAATATACCGCCGGAAAAGTGATATCGGCAGTGCGCACTGCCTACGGACTGTGGCTGCCGTCGCCTGTCAATCTGCTGTTTATCATGATGATGGGCTTCTTTATCCTGCTCCTTGCCATGAAGGTGCGGTGGTATCTCGCGCTTGTAGGGGCGATCGCCTACGGCATGTCGTCCTACTTCATAATTATCATCGGCGCCGGACATATATGGAAATTCTACACGCTGGCCTACATACCGCCCACCATCGCGGGCATCGTGCTCGCATACCGGGGGCGCTATCTTGCCGGCGGAGCTTTGGCGGCGCTGTTCGCGATGTTCCAGATTGCAGGCAACCATGTGCAGATGTCCTACTACTTCATGATCGTGGTGGTGGGATTCGTTGTGGCATATGCCGTGATACTCTTCCGCAACCACAACATGCGCCGCTGGCTCAAGGCCACATGCGTGCTTGTCGTGGCTGCGATACTGGCCGTAGTGGCCAATTCGCCCAATCTGTATCACACCTATGAATACTCCAAGGAGTCGATGCGCGGCCGCCACAGCGAGCTTACAGCCGCCGACGGTCAGGGCAACAAGGGCGGAGGTCTCGACAAGGACTATATCACCGCATGGAGCTACGGAAAGAGTGAGACATTCTCCCTGCTGATCCCCAACGTGAAGGGTGGCGCCACGATCAAGCCTGAGGCCGGGAGCAACAAGTTCCTGTCGCTCTACGATGTGCCCGAGGCCGGCAAGCTCACCGCGTCAGGACAGCTCTCCGGGGAGATTGCCCCGTATCTTGGTCAGCTGCCGCAGTATTTCGGCGATCAGCCGATGACCAACGGCCCCGTGTATGTGGGTGCGCTCCTTGTGGCGCTGTTCCTCTTCGGATGCGTGGTGGTGCGCGGACCCATCAAGTGGATGCTCGTAATCTGCACCGTTATCTCCATCGCCCTTTCGTGGGGACACAACATGATGTGGCTTACCGACATAATGATCGACCACTTCCCGATGTACAACAAGTTCCGCACGGTGGCCAGCATACTGGTTGTGGCGGAATTCACCATACCCCTGCTTGCCATACTTGCCCTGCGCGATGTCATTGCCAACCGGGGCGAGTGGAAGGAGCGTTATCAGATGCCGTTTTTCATCACGTTCGGTCTCTGCGCGCTGTTCTGCCTGATCGGGATGTTCGTTCCCGAACTGTTCGGCAGTTTCCTCAGCGAACAGGAGGCGCAGGCCTACGGCGGATATCTGACCGAGCAGCCCTATGCGCAGCTTTTTGCCGCCGTGCAGAAGATACGTATGTCGATGATCTCGGCCGACAGCTTCCGCAGCCTGGCGTTCATCGCCATAGGTGGCGTGGCGTTGTGGCTCTACGGCAACCGCAAGATAAATGTGAAGGTGCTCGCCGCGCTCCTCGTGGTGCTCGTGACGGTCGACCTGTTCACCGTCAACAAGCGCTATCTCGACTCGGCAAGCTTCGTGCCCCGTCAGCTCGCGCAGGGCGAACCGTTCCCTCTTACCGCCGCTGACCGGCAGATACTTGCGGATACGGCCATGAATTACCGTGTGATGGACATTCCGCGCTTCAACGAGGCCGCGCCGTCGTATCACCACAAGACCATAGGCGGCTATCATGCGGCCAAGCTCACGCGCTATCAGGATATGATCGACCGCCATCTGAGCCACTTCGCCACCGGACAGGTGTCGGAGGCCGATATGAATGTGCTCAACATGCTCAACGCCAAGTATGTGGTGATGAGCGAGAAAGAAGTCGTTGAGAATCCCGCCGCACTGGGTAACGCATGGCTCGTAAACCGCGTGGTGTATGTCGACGGTGCCGATGCCGAGATGAATGCGCTCGACAGCATCCATCCTGCTGTCACCGCCGTCGCCGACTTGCGTTTCCGCGACGTGCTCGGCACATCGGTTATACCGAAAGCTCAGGGCGATACCATCTATGAGACCTCATATGCTCCAGACCGTCTCACCTACCGTGTAAAGAGCGGTGCCGGTGGTCTTGCCGTGTTCTCCGAGGTCTATTTCCCGTGGGGATGGAACGTCACCATCGACGGCAAGGAGGTGACGATGGGCCGCGTCGACTATCTGTTGCGTGCCGTCCGTGTTCCTTCCGGAGATCACGAGATCGTGATGACATACCGTCCCGAGTCGGTGAAAGTGACCGGAACCCTCTCTCTCGTATCGGTAATCATTATCTATGTCGCCGTTATTGCGGCGCTGTTGTTCGCGCTGATTTCGCTCCCTGCCCGTGGTAAAGATAAGGAAACGGCTTAAACTGTATATTACCGCCGTCAACCGCTACAAGCGGAGCAAGGGGTTCGGCATACATTCCCCGTTTGCCTTTGCGTTTGTGCTCAGAGTGTTGCGCGAACAGTCGGCCTATTACGCCTATTCCGACATAGGCGAGCGCCGCAGGCTTGCCGGGTCGCTCGCGCGCAATGTCGAGGGGAAGCGCCCCAAGCTTATCTCGATGAAGTCGGCCAAGATGCTTTTCCGCATCGCGTGCTACTTTCAGCCTGAGGTAATGTTGCAGATCGGCACATCCTACGGCGTGTCGACCACGGCGCTTCTCGATGTGTCGTCGACGTCGCGCATGGTGATCTATAAAGGCCGTGAGGCGCATGAGGCCGTGTACGATGCCGTTACGCGCCGTTACAGCGGGCGCATCACTCCATGTGCGTCACTTGAGGCCGCTATCGCCCGCTATACGGGCGAATCTGGCGACCTTGCCGATCGGGCGGCGGGTACGGGTATGTCGGCAGCCCCGTTTGTGCTGGTTAATGCGATTGACAATAACACCGACCTGAATGTATGTGCCGATGCGCTTATCGGTTTCATCAATGCCGGAGGTACCGTTGTGTTCCGCAACCTGATGCGCTCGTCGCTTATGGCACGGCTCTTTGCGTGCGTCGACGGTAGCATATCC
>JAHZGZ010000230.1:0-3702 GCA_019420545.1 Bacteroidales bacterium
GAGAAAGCCGGGTAGCCATACTCTTTCTCCACCGGGAAATAGTCGCTGACGGTGTTGCCTGACTCGACATTGCCGCGACGTTTTATAACTCCACACTCGTAAAGCATCGCTTCGGCGAGTGTGGTTTTACCGGAGCCTTTGCTACCGAGCAAGGCTATGTTTTTGATTTCGCTTGTCTTGTAAACCTTCATGTTATTAGAAGTTTAGAGTGTGAATAAGAATACTGTCGCCTGTCGCGCGCCACTCTATGGCCTTGTGCCGACAAACAACGGTTGGCAAATTACAGAAAAAAAACGAGAAATCCGAGGGAATGACATATGTTACAAAACATAGCTTAACAACTATTGTTGTGTGATTGGCGTTATCTGGTGTTATGCAAATAAGAATAATTTGTTAACTTTACTGACCCAAAAACGTATGACGGCATGAAACTCACGCTCCCTCCACAGCTTGACACGGCACGCGCAGTAGTCGACGACGCGCGCAGTATTATAATAATAGGTGCGAACGGCTCCGGCAAGACACGCTTTACCGAGCGGCTGGTTGCCGAGACCGCCGAGCTGATGCCGGTATTCCGAATCTCGGCCCTGACGGCTATTTACGGAAGTGCGGCACCTGACACCCTTGATGGGTCGGTCGACGTGCTGTATGAGAGCGCCACCGAGCGCTCGCCGTTCATGCGCAGCGACCACAATACGCAGTTTGAAAGGGTGATGGCGCTCCTGCTGCTTGACGAAGTGCTCCATCTGCTGCTCCACAAGCATTCGGGTGAAGAAATGGGCCCGACCTGCCTCGACCGTGTGATAGGAGCGTGGCAGGAGGTGTTTCCCGACAACCGGATACTGCGCGAAAGTGGGCGCCTCCTGTTCAGCCGCAAGGAGGACGAGGGGACATACTCGCAGATGCGGCTGTCGGACGGCGAGAAAGCCGTGCTCTACTCGTTCGGGGCCGCGGTGCTCGCGCCGAAGGATGCGGTAGTGTTTGTCGACAATCCCGGGATGTTTCTCCATCCCTCGATAATGGGGATGATATGGGACAAGGTTGAGGCGCTGCGTCCCGACTGCACATGGGTCTACACTACCCACGACGTGGAGTTTGTGGCCTCGCGCAGCGATGCCGCCGGGGTGTGGGTACGCGGCTACGACGCGGAGGCCCAGCGGTGGGACTATGCCGTGCTTCCCCCGGGCACGCCGCTCGACGACGAGGTGTATACCACTATAGTAGGTGCGCGCAAGCCTGTGCTCTTCATCGAGGGTGACAGTACCCACAGCATCGATGCCAAGCTATATCCGCTGATATTCACCAATTATACCGTAAGGTCGCTCGGGAGCTGTAACAAGGTGATCGAGGCCACGCGCACGTTCAACGACCTGAATTCGTTTCACCACCTCGACAGCCACGGTATCGTAGACCGTGACCGCCGCGACGCCCATGAGGTGGCATATCTGCGCAAGAAGCGTATCTTCGTGCCCGACGTGGCCGAGATCGAAAATATACTGATGCTCGAGGAGGTGGTAAGGGCTGTGGCGACACATTTCCACCGCAACGAGGACCGGGTGTTTGACCGCGTGCGCAAGGCTGTGATAAATATGTTCCGCGGCGAGGTCAGGCAGCAGGCTCTCATGCATACACGCCACCGGGTGAAGCGGATGGTGGAATACCGTATCGACGGCCGCTTCCCCTCGATCGACAAGCTCGAGGAGCATATGTCGGAACTGGTCAATGCCCTGAAGCCGCGTGATACGTACAACCAGCTCCTGCGCGACTTCCGCGGCTATGTCGAAGGTGGCGACTACCAGTCGGTATTGAGGGTGTTCAACCAGAAGTCGATGGTGTCGCAGAGCAATGTAGCCGTGATGTGCGGACTGAAAAACCATGATGCCTATGTCGCTGCCGTGATCGACATACTGCGGAAGAATGCTCCCGAGGCGGAGCGGATACGCCGGGCCGTTACCCGCTGTTTCGGTATCAGCGACGACGATGCCTCGGCCAAACTCCCCGATATTTCCATTTCCCACGACGACTGACAATATATTAATAGGTATATGAAACTGAAACCATGGATTGAAGCGATGCGTCTGCGCACACTGCCGGTGTCGGTGGCGGGTGTGGTGACGGCCATAGGCTTCAATATTGACGACGGGACATTCAAGGCCGCTCCGGCAGTACTGTGTCTGATATTTGCCGTGCTGGCCCAGATAGCGTCGAACTTTGCCAACGAATATTACGACTATCGCGACGGCCTTGACCGGGCCGGGCGCGACGGGCCGCGCCGCGGTGTCACCGAGGGGGATATTACTCCCCGGGCCATGCTTGTGGCTACATATGCCACACTCGGTACTGCCTGTTGTACGGGGCTGGCGCTGCTGTGGTGGGGAGGCTGGTGGCTGCTGCTCGCCGGTTTTGTGATTGCAGTCGGAGCCATGGCCTACAGCACCGGCCCTTATCCTCTGTCGCGACACGGGCTCGGAGAGGTTGCCGTGGTGCTGTTTTTCGGAGTGATACCTGTAAATCTTACATATTATGTGCAGGCGGCGACATTCACCGGTCATGTGGCTATGGCATCGCTTGCCATTGGTCTGATGGGTGCCAATGTGCTGCTGGTCAACAATTATCGTGATGCTGACGACGATGCGGCCGTAGGGAAGCGAACGCTTGCGGTGATAATGGGTCGCGGCTTCGCATATTCGCTGTATCTTATCAACGGCGTGCTCGCGATGCTTCTTCTGATTGGCGCGATGAAGCCGTTTGTATGGATCGGCTGGGTATATCTGGCGTTGCATCTCGTGCTGTGCCAGCTGTTGAAACGGCGCACCGGAAAAGGTATAAATCCGCTTCTTGGCATGACGGCAATGACTATGCTTGCCGTGGCCGTGGCATGGCTAATAGCCGTGGCGATAACAGAATAATCTGCAGGCAGATGAGCGCGAGAAAAAAAAACAAATCGGGTGTCAACGTTGCTACTGTAATCATACTTGCGGCATTTCTTGCCGTAGGTATGGTGATGCTTCTCGTGCGTCTGCGCAGTGAGATCACTCCTCTTGAATTAAGCCGAGAGGAGTATCCTGTGACTGGTATCGACCTGTCGGCCCATAATGGTGATATTGATTTCTCGCTGCTTGTGGCCGACTCGATTGATTTTGTGATTCTTAAAGCTACGGAAGGGGCAACGTTCAAGGATCCGAAATTCAATGCCAACTATCATGCGGCGCGTAAGGCGGGGATAGAGAATATCGGGGTGTATCATTTCTTCAAGTTCGGTACCGACGGCAAAATGCAGGGTATCAATCTGCTTAATTCACTTGTAGGAAAAACACTCGAACTGCCTCTGGTAATAGATCTCGAGGAATGGACGAATCCACGTGAGATGGCTACCGATTCGGTGGTGGTGCGCCTGCAGGATATGATCGATTATCTGGAAAGCAACGGGCATGCCGTGATGCTCTATACCAATAAGGACGGTTACGAACGCTTTGTGCGCGAGCGTTTTACCGACTATCCGCTGTGGATATGCTCGTTTACGCGTCCGCCTCTGCCCGAGGATGCCGACACTGAGTGGTCGCTGTGGCAGTACAGCCATTGGGGATGGGTGAGCGCAGTCGATACGTCGGTCGATCTTAATACCTTCAACGGCACGCGCGAGCAGTGGCGGCAGTGGCTGCGTTCGGTTGATTTCTGATGGGGAGAATAATCGATACAATG
>JAHZGZ010000230.1:3758-7480 GCA_019420545.1 Bacteroidales bacterium
CCTTGTACGGTTGCTTTTGATGCTAAAAGTGTTAAATGGCTTTCGGCGGCCTTGGATGTAAGGCCGGTTTTTCGTATCTTTGTAAAGAATGGAAAAAGAGGCAGTGCATCATGCGCAATGGATAAAGCCTCGGATAACCTGAAAATACCTTAAAATAGTAATGAACAATATTATACGAGTATGTCTCGCTGCAATAATGTTTCTCGTCGGAGCGGTATGCGCCGATGCTGTGACTCCTTTGCGCCAGGCTCTCGGCCATGAAAACCTGTCGAACGATGTGGCTTCGGTCAATACATGGAAACCGGAACTGCCGATAATACATCCCATAAGCAGTGTGGCCGCTGACGAGACCCCCGAATATATATCCGATATGCTTTCGTTTGCCAGCCAGTACAAGGGGCTGCGCTACCGCCGCGGCGGCAAGACCCCAAAAGGCTTCGACTGCTCGGGTTTTACCAGTTATGTATTCAGCCAGTTCGGCATGAAGCTCAAAGCATCGAGTGCGGCTCAGTATACCCAGGGTGAGAAGGTCGACAATGCCGATTTACAGCCGGGCGATCTGGTGTTTTTCAGCGGCCGGGCAGTGAGCAAGACCCGCGTAGGTCATGTAGGGCTTGTTACTGATGTAAATCCCGACGGAACTTTCCGCTTCATCCACTCGTCGAACTCGCAGGGCATTGTAGTGTCGGACAGCACTGAGCCTTATTATTCACGCCGCTATATAGGCGCCAAAAGAGTGCGCTGACACAACAGGATAAATGAATACACCGGGTGGCATAACTTTGGCGGTTATGCTACCCGGTTTGCTTTATACATATAATATATATAAGAGAATATTTAAGGATGTAATTTGTTGAAATCGTCATGCCATATGCCTAAAAGGATAACTTTTTCTACTTTTTGTCTTTGGATATTCGCCAAGATTATCTAATTTTGGATTTATTATAAATGATGCTTAAAATGAAAAGAATATTCATCGCACTATGTGTCGCCGTGGCTATGCTGACCGGCGCCAAGGCCAATGCGCAGACTATATTTGATACCGGCATGCCGGAAAACCTGTTCCAGCTCGGCGTACGCGTGGGCTTCAATTCATCCAACCTTACCAATAATTACGGCAAGGTAGTCGAGGGCGTGGAGTGGAAGGATAACCAGTGGCGCACGGGCTTCAACGCCGGAGTTGTGGTCGACATCAATTTTCGCAATTTCTTCGCCATACAGCCCGGCGCGTTCATCTATACCCGCAAGAACGACTACCACCTGTTATACGCCTTTGACGGTCTTTATACTGGCGGTGGTGTCGGTGACCGCTCCCATCTCGGTGCGATCAACGGCACTCAGAGCGCCAATTTCCTTCAGATACCTATTCTTGCCTCGCTTCGTCTGGGCGTGCCCCAGCTTGTGCAGGTACATCTCGACTGTGGCCCGTACTTCGCCTGGGGCTGGGGTGGCAGCAACAAATACAAGATATTTGACACTTCCACCGGGCAGCTTGAGGTGGTGAAGGAGAAGCAGCCCTATTTCGGCGATTCCACCTATGCGCTGAGCGAGCGCTACGACTATGGTCTGAAATCGGGTGTCGGCGTAATGGCCATGCAGCACTTTTATATCGGCGCCCACTATCAGTATGGCTTCCGCAATGTGCTGAAAGCTCCCGGTTGCAAGGGTCACAACAAGATGTGGACATTCTCGGTAGGATACAATTTCTGACCGCACAGCGTGTTTTAAACAGTATCTTAACCAACTATAAATTTTAACGGGCCAATCCATCATGTCGCGCTAACCGGGCATGCATGGATTGGCTCGTTTGTCTTAAAAACATATAAAAACCGTGTGGAGACTTCTAAACTTCTAAAAAAACGTTGCCGTTTCGTCAGTAATGATTAATTTTACCATCCCTTAGCGCTGACGCCTTTGTCGGCGCACCTACGTTTTTTGCAATAGACTGCATGTACTTGGCAAATACTTTGTATCTTTGCAGTTTGAAAAATAGGAATATATGAACAAGCGACTTGCTGCCTCATCACTCGCCGCGCTTTCAATCGTGCTTGGAAGCGTGGTTGTGTCGTGTAACAGCGACGATAATAACAACAGCTACGACATCGACACCGGCTATACCCCGGAGACGATGTATTCGAGCACGGCCATCACGGCGTTCAACCTGAAGTCGGACTCCAAGGTGCTGGCTCATCTCGATTCGGTATTCTTCACCATCGACCTCGAGGGACAGAAGATATTCAACGCCGACTCGATGCCTATGGGTACCAGTGTGCAGAAACTTGTACCTGTGATCGGTACCGGAGGATCGTCGAAGATAATGATCAGCTATACCGATGCGGAAGGTAATGCCAAGGAGGAGGAATACAACAGCACCTCTCCCGATACGGTATGCTTTGCCACTCCGGTAAAGGTTACGGTGACATCGCTTAACGAATCATATTCGCGCACTTATACCATTACCGTCAACGTGCACAATCAGAAGCCCGATTCGCTCTGCTGGGGCGATATGGCTTACTCCCGACTGCCCGCGCCTGCCGGTATAACGGATGCCGTCACCGTAGAGAAGGCATCGCGCATCTACTGTTATTCGACCAACGGCAGTGTATTTCAGCGCACTTCGACAGCCGATCCCGCCACGCCGGTAGCCGACTGGACTCTTGAAAATGTGGATTTCGGCTTCACCCCGCAGCTGGCCACACTTACCGTTACCGACGGAGATTACTACGTGCTTGCCGACAACGGCACATTGTACAGCTCTGCCGACGGTCTTGCCTGGACATCGACCGGCCGCACATGGACATGGATTTACGGTGCGTACGGCACTCGTGTGGTTGGCGTCGCATCTGACGGCAACGGGTATGTGCATGCCACTTATCCCGAACCGGCCGGGTTCACGGCATCGGCTGTGAGCGCCGACTTCCCCGTGGGAGGCACCACACAGATGCTTACATTCTCTTCACAGTGGAGCTCGAACCCTCAGGGTATAATCGCCGGAGGCCATATCGCCAACGGCAATCTCACCAGCGCTATCTGGGGTTACGACGGCCGCTCGTGGAACAAATTCGCCAATATGCCCCTTGACGCCGCTCTTGACGGCATGACGATATTCCCGTATTACACTTTCAAGACCAATACCGTAAACTGGACCGTTACCAAGCAGTCGACACTCTTTGCCATGGGCGGCCGCAAGGCCGACGGCACATTGTCGCGTCTGGTATATGTGTCGCGCGACCTCGGTGTCAACTGGCACAAGGCCGACAGCCTTATGCAGCTGCCCGAACAGATGGAGACATTTGCCGGAGCGCGTGCCCTGGTTATCCCAACCGTGATGCATGCACGCTCCGCCTCTTCCGAGGGGTGGGAAAGTGTTACACTGCGCCGGCTTCCCGCATGGTGTATGCTCGACGGAGTGTTCGGTAGCCGTGCCGTAGCTCCCGTTACCGAATGGGATTGCCCTTACATATACATATATGGAGGGGAGGATGCCGCAGGCAATCTGCGCGACATGGTGCTCCGCGGGGTAATCAACCGATTTACATATAAGCCGCTTCAGTAGCTACCGTATAATACTCTCTCCCGTTCCCACCTGACAAGAAACCGCCTATGCCCCATACAAGGCTTCGACAAAACATACTGATATCGCCGATGCGCCGGCCTGTCATCGCCGTGATGACGGGGATGTTGCTTTGGTGCATACTGTATATGCCGAATGCACAGGCACA
>JAHZGZ010000230.1:7490-19272 GCA_019420545.1 Bacteroidales bacterium
CAGGAGACGGCCTACCGCTTTGAACTCGGCCCCGCCATAGGCATGAGCGGATATCTCGGCGATGCCAACACCTCCTCTCTGTATGCTCACCCGGGTTTTGCCGGCGGAGCTATATTCCGCTATCTTGTGAGTCCCCGCTGGAATATACGCGGTAACTTTACGATGGCTACTCTGAGCGGCAACAATGCCGATATGACCAATGTGTTTCCCGGAGGAGCGACTTACGATTTTACCTCTACCGTCTATGATTTAGGCGCGCGGATTGATTTCAACTTCTTCAACTACGGTATCGGCGAGACTTACCGCAGGATGCGCCGCTGGACGCCGTATCTTACTCTCGGACTCGGCATGACGGTGGCATCGTGCGAGGGTACTGCCGTCGCATTCAACATTCCGATGGGTGCCGGGTTGCGGTATAAAATCAATCCCCGGCTTAATCTGGGGCTCGAATGGTGTATGACCAAGGCTTTCACCGATAAGGTCGACGGCCCTGTGCTAAATGACTTATACGGCATAAAAAGTTCCTTTGCCAAGAATACCGACTGGTATTCGACCATAATGGTATCGCTGACTTTCGAGTTCGGCGAGCGGTGCCGGAGCTGCTATTATGTCGACTGAAATATTAACGACCAATCAATGTGACCGTTATGTCATATAAAGATAAGATTGACCCTGAGCGGCTGCCGCGCCACGTGGCCGTGATTATGGACGGCAACGGACGGTGGGCCAAGGCTCATGGCCTCGACCGATCTGAAGGTCATGTCGAAGGCGTGAACACCGTGCGCAAGATTACCGAGATCGCCTCGGAGATCGGCATAGGGTATCTCACACTCTATACCTTCTCGACCGAAAACTGGAACCGTCCGCAGGCAGAGGTCGACGCGCTGATGAATCTTGTGGTTGTGGCTATCGAGCGTGAGACAGCCGATCTGATCAAGAACAACGTGCGCCTGACGATGATAGGTGACTTCTCGCGTATGCCCGAATTCGCCTACACGCGCTTGTGCAAATGTATCGACGACACGTCGCATTGTACCGGCCTGACTCTGGTGCTCGCCATCAGCTATTCCTCCCGCTGGGAGATTACCGATGCCGCGCGGCGTATCGCCAGTGAGGTAGCCGCGGGAAACATCCGTCCCGAGGATATCACCCCCGATACTGTGGCCCGCAACCTTGCCACACGTGATATGCCTGATCCCGACCTGCTGATACGCACCGGGGGCGACCATCGTGTAAGCAACTTCCTGCTATGGCAGATCGCCTACTCCGAGATTACCGTCGTGCCGACTTTCTGGCCCGATTTTTCAAAGGAGGATTTCTGCAAGGCCGTGGTCGACTTCCAGAGTCGCGAGCGACGCTTCGGCAAGACTTCCGAACAGGTAAGAGGCGACGCCAACGAATAGTCTCACTGATTATCTGCATATATACATTCTATCACATATTATCCGACACGATATCTCCGAAAATAAAATCAGCTTATGCTTAACCGACTGCTGACCCTCGTTATTCTGACTCTCCTTACCGCAGGCACGGCTTTCGCCGCTCCCGATACCGCCACTCAGGCGGCTCCGGTCGACACCGTGTATAACCCCAACATACTGTATACCGGCATGCCCAAAAGCTATGAGATAGCAGGCATCGAGGTTACCGGCGTACCTAATTATGAAGATTATATCGTAATCGGCTATTCCGGACTGAATGTGGGTGACCGTGTGGAGATACCCGGACCCGATATTACAGCGGCAGCCAAGCGCTTCGCACGTCAGGGCTTGTTTAGCTCCATACAGATAAAGGTCGCCAAAATGGCCGGCGACAAGGTGTGGCTTGAATTCGCTCTCAAGCCTCAGCCCCGTATCTCGGCCATCAATTATATCGGCGCCAGCAAAGGTGAGAAAAAAGATCTTGAAGAGCGCCTTCAGCTCATGAAGGGCAACCAGATCACGCAGAATATCGTGAACCGCGCCACTCAGATCATAAAGGGATATTATGGTCAGAAAGGATTCGGCAACGCCGACGTGCGCATCGAGCAGGTGGAGGATCTTTCCGCTCCCAATGAGAACATAGTCAACATCATCATCGACAAGAACTCGAAGGTAAAAGTCCACAAGATCTATATCGATGGCAACGAGATGCTGTCGGACAATGCCATTCAGCGCGCGATGAAGAAAACCAACGAGAAGGGCAAGCTTGTAAACCTGTTCCGTCAGAAAAAATTCGTCGAAAGCGACTATCGTGACGACCTCGACCGTATAATCGCCAAATACAACGAGAAAGGATACCGCGACGCCAAGATTCTGAGCGACAGCGTGGTGAAATATAACGACAAGACTGTCGACGTATACATCAATCTCGAAGAAGGCAAGAAATATTATATCAGCGACATTGACTGGGTGGGCAACACTGTATATCCTACCGAAGTACTTGAACGGATACTGGATATCCGCCCCGGCGACGTCTACAATCAGAAGCTCCTTAACAAGCGTACAACCGAGGACGAGGATGCCGTGAGCAACCTCTATCTCAACAACGGATACCTCTTCTACCGCCTCTTCCCGATTGAGAAAAATGTACATGGCGATTCGATCGAACTCGAGATGCGAATGATCGAGGGCCCGCAGGCTACCATCAACAACGTTATCATCAACGGTAACGACCGTCTTTACGAGAAGGTAATCCGCCGCGAGCTTCGTGTGAAGCCCGGTCAGCTCTTCAGCAAGGACGACCTTATGCGTTCGGCCCGTGAGATCGCTCAGACAGGCCATTTCGACCCCGAGGCAATGGATATCCGCCCCGAACCTAACGCCGACAACGGAACTGTCGACATCGTGTTCGGTCTCGAATCAAAAGCCAACGACCAGGTTGAGATCTCGTTCGGATGGGGTCAGACCGGTCTTATCGGTAAGCTCGCGCTGAAGTTCACCAACTTCTCCATAAAGAATCTCTTCAATCCGAGTTCATACAAGGGTATAATCCCGCAGGGCGAGGGTCAGACATTCACTATCTCGGCCCAGACCAACGCCAAGTACTATCAGAGCTACTCGATCTCGTTCCTCGATCCTTGGTTCGGCGGCAAGCGTCCGACCTCGCTGTCGGTGTCGGCATACTATGCGCGCCAGACCGGTATCAACTCGTCGTACTACAGCAGCAACTGGCGTAATCCCTATGCCTACAATTACTGGGGATCGTCCTACGGCAGCAACTACTATAATGACTATTACCAGAATTCTTATGAAAATGCCTACGACCCCAACAAGGTGCTTCAGATGATCGGCGTTACCGTAGGTATAGGAAAGCGTCTCAACTGGCCTGACGATTACTTTACAATTCAGGCTGAGATAGGCTACCAGTGGTACTATCTAAAAAACTGGGATTACCTCTATTATATGAACAACGGTACGTCCAACTCTCTTACTCTCGGACTTACCCTCGCTCGCCAGTCGATCGACAACCCGTTGTATACACGTAGCGGTTCTATATTCTCGCTTAACTTCCAGTTCACACCTCCTGCATCGCTCTTTGGCAAGAAGGACTGGAAGCGTCTCGCCGAAGAGGGTGAGAACGGTTCAGTCGAGGCGAAGAAGCAGCTATATCGCTGGATTGAATACTGGAAATTGCGTTTCAAGAGCCGCACATATACTCCGCTCACCGATCCTACCGGAAAGTGGACTCTCGTGATGATGACACGCGCCGACTTCGGTCTGCTCGGGAGCTACAACAAGTATCTCAAGACACCGTTCGAGACATTCTACGTCGGTGGCGACGGTATGTCGGGATCCTATACCTATGCTACCGAGACTATTGCCCTGCGCGGTTATGAGAACGGCCAGTTCACACCCTGGACACGTGAGGGTTATGCCTACGCGCGCGTTGGCATGGAACTTCATTTCCCGTTCATGCTCTCCAACTCGACCACCATCTACGGTCTGACCTTCGTCGAGGCCGGTAACGCCTGGACCGCAGTCAAGGACTTCCAGCCATTCAACCTAAAGCGCTCGGCAGGTGCCGGTGTGCGTATCTTCCTCCCGATGGTGGGTATGATGGGTATCGACTGGGCGTACGGCTTCGACACCGTATACGGCCGAAAGGGCGGCGGTCAGTTCCACTTCATACTCGGTCAGGAATTCTAAAAATAGTTAATCATTTCAAACTATTCAGCGTCTGCGACGTCATATAATCAGGTGGCCGCTATTACGGTTAATTGCCACCCTTATCGTCAACTCTCTTAATACCATTTAGTATGAAAAGACTTACTATTGCCCTGATGCTCTGTGTGGCATGTTGCTGCGGTGCTTTCGCCCAGAAGTTTGCCCTTATCGACATGGAATATATCCTCAAGAATGTGCCCTCCTACGAGATGGCCAACGAGCAGCTCAACCAGATTTCGCAGCGTTGGCAGAAAGAGGTCGAGGCCAAAGCTACCGAGGCTCAGACTATGTATAAGAACTATCAGGTCGACATGGTGTTCCTCACCGATGAGCAGAAAACCAAGAAAGAAGCCGAGATCGTGGCCAAGGAAAAGGAAGCCACCGAACTCCGCTATAAATATTTTGGTCCGGAAGGCGAGCTTTACAAGAAGCGTCAGACCCTTATGCAGCCTATACAGGACGAAGTGTACAACGCGGTCAAGAAGGTGAGCGAAGAGCGTGGTTACCAGTGTATATTCGACCGTGCATCGTCGGCAAATATCATTTTTGCCTCTCCGCGTATCGATGTCAGCAACGAAGTCCTTGCCAAGATGGGCTACGCAAAGTAGTGAATTCCGGGCTGAGTAAAATTTAACAAGATGCAACAAGCGTCATGTCAGTTTCCTGACATGACGCTTGTTTTTGACGAGCCGGTAATGGCCGACTCGCTCTGCGTACTTCTGGTCGGTACCAACCGTGAGAATTATGAACTGAAGTATGTCGCTACTGTCAATTATGCCGACGGCACTTCCGAACAGACTGATGCTCAGCTTGTAAGCGACTGGTGTGTGGAGGCCTATGACGATTTTGTGTGCCGCAACCTCAGCCGATGGCGTTCCGACTATAACGGCGGAGCTATCGACGGTACACGTGTCAATCTGTCGGAAAACATGTTCAAGGTCAACAGTTCGAAGCCTGTCAGGTCCGTGACTTTCCTGTCGCAGTGTCAGCTTGACGAGTGGGGCTACGGGATGCTCGGCATATTCGCCGTCTCGGCTGCCCGACGCATCACCTCCGGCATTGATGATATTGCCGCCACATCCCATGACCGCACAATAAAAGCTATCTGGACACTCGACGGTAGCCTCTCCACCAGCCTCCGCCCCGGCCTCAACATCGTCCTCTACTCCGACGGCACCACCCAAAAGATTTTTGTAAAATAAACTGACGATAAAGACATTTTGAGCACCCGCTTCCGTTTACAGAACGGAAGCGGGTGCTTTGAGCGACTGATTTCTGTATATTTTATGTTTTTTATGAATATCTTTGGCGTTAAATCGGTGGAGATTGCTTAACTTTGCGCAATTAAGTAAAATTATCCACGAAAATTAACATTTCAAATATCATGATAAAGAAAATTTTGCTCGCCGCCGCTGTCGCATTCCCCATGTTTGCCGCCGCCCAGGCGCCGAAGTTCGGTGTTATCAATACCCAGTCTGTAATGGAAGCCCTTCCCGACTCCAAGCAGGTTGAGGAGCAGATACTTGCCGCTTCAAAGAAATATGAGGATGAATTCGCCAAGCTTCAGGAGGAGATGAACAAGGCCGTACAGGAATTCCAGGGCCTTGGCGCTGACACTCCCGAGACTATCAAGCAGCGTCGTCAGCAGGAGATCCAGGATCTCTACCAGAAGTCGGAGCAGTTCCGCCAGACAGCTACCCAGGATCTTCAGCGTCAGCACGAGCAGCTTATGGCTCCCGTGGTGCAGAAAGTCACCAACGCCATCAATTCTGTTGGCAAGGAGCAGGGTATGACATTTATTTTCGAGCAGGCTATGCCTCTCTATGTGGGCACTGATGTCGTTGATATCACCCCCATGGTCAAGACCTCACTCGGTCTGAAGTAATTCCTGTCAAGCCAATAAACACAACTCCATAGCCTCAGGCCGTGAATGCGTCGACAAAAGATGCTCACGGCCTGTGTCGCTGTAAGCCCCTTCATTCATCATTCATGCTTCCCGCATCGCCCGGCCCTATAGGTGTGTTCGACTCCGGATTCGGCGGACTCACCATACTGCGCGACATACGTCGCCGCCTCCCGCAGTACGACTATCTGTTTCTTGGCGACAACGCACGTGCTCCCTACGGCACGCGCTCGTTCGACGTGGTCTACCGTTTTACGCTTCAGGCCGTGCGGTATCTGTTTTCGCAAGGCTGCCATCTGGTGATCCTTGCTTGCAATACGGCGTCGGCCAAAGCGCTGCGTACCATCCAGCAGTGCGATCTTCCTGGGTTTGACCCCGCGCGGCGTGTGCTCGGTGTGATCCGGCCTACGGTCGAGATACTCCCGCAGCGTACCCGCAACGGCCATATCGGCATCGTCGGTACCCCGGGCACCGTTGCCTCGCGGTCGTACGATATCGAGATCGGCAAGATGCATCCCGACATGCGCCTCACGTCGCTGGCATGCCCGATGTGGGTACCCATCGTCGAGAATCACGAGACCGGTACGCCCGGCGCGCGCTATTTCGTGGAACGTGATCTCGGCCGACTGTTTGACTCCGATCCTGATATCGATACCCTGATACTCGGCTGCACCCACTATCCGCTCCTTATCGACACTATCCGCGGTGCTATTCCCGCGCATGTCGACGTGCTTTCGCAAGGGAATGTCGTGGCCGACAGTCTTGCCGACTACCTGCGCCGCCATCCCGACATGGCTGCACGTTGCACCGAAGGTGGGAGTGTACGCTATCTCACTACCGAGAGTGCCGACCGTTTCAGCTCTATGGCCTCCATCTTCATGGCCGATTCGGTCGAAGCACAGCAGATCGAGCTGTAGATGGCGCCGCGCCTCTCTGGCGCCTTGACTTATTTTTAAACAAGTACTTGGCTCTTTTTGGAATATTTCGGCAGTAACGGAGAAAAAAGGGAGAAAACTGAAACGGCTCTTTTCCGTAATTTTGCAATCATCTCGTGAAACGGTGAACGAATGACGATTGCTGCCAGATTACTGATTCTATCGATTGTCGCATTGACGGCGACATGCATGGCATATGCCGCCATGCCTGCGTCTGTTGTCGCGTCCGACGTATATCCCGACACTGTGCCCGACAGCGGATTGCGCGTCGGCACCGAGCGTTTTGCCTCGGCGGCATTTACGGTTGTAGGGCTCAATATGGGGGTATGGTTCTTCGACCGCTATATACAGAAGGGTGATTTCGCCTACATATCGTCGCGCAGCGTGCGCGACAATTTCCGTCACGGATTTATCTGGGACAACGACAAGCTCGGCACCAATATGTTCCTCCATCCCTACCACGGGAATCTCTATTACAATTCGGCACGTTCCTACGGATATAATTTCTGGCAGTCGGGGCTGTTTGCTCTCGGCGGGAGCGCTATGTGGGAGCTGTTTATGGAGTGCGAATACCCGTCGACCAACGACATTATCGCCACGCCGGTTGGCGGAATGGCGCTCGGCGAGGTGGCATTCCGCGCTTCCGACGTGCTTGTTGACGACCGTCTTACCGGTGGCGCGCGATTAGGGCGCGAGGCATGCATATTTCTGCTGTCGCCGACGCGAGGCCTTACGCGCATCATCAACGGCGACGCATGGCGCCGGCGCACTGTGTCGGGACGTACTTTCCCCATTCCCGACGTAAAGATTGAGTTTTCCGCCGGCATACGTTCGCTGGAGTTCGAGGACGAGATTTTCGACAAGGGCATCGGATTTACCTCGTCGGCCCATATCGAGTATGGCGACCGTTTCGAGGAGACATGCACGCGGCCTTACGACTTCTTCACTGTCGCCGCCGACATCAATATCCAGGCTTCGCAGCCTCTTCTGGGGCGCCTTAACATAATGGGGCGCCTGTTGTCGCACGCCACGGAGTATCGTAACCGCCGCTATCTGAGTGTTGGCATGTACCAGCATTTCGATTACTACGACTCCGACACCATATCCGACGTCTCGGCCAAGACACCCTACAAGCTGGCCGTTCCTGCGAGTATCGGCTGCGGTCTGATTTACCGCGACGACCCGTCGAAGAGCTGGACGTTCGACTCGTGGCTGCATGCCAACGCCATATTTCTTGGCGCGGTGCTCTCCGACTATTATCGCGTCGACGAGCGCAACTACAACCTTGCGAGCGGCTTCTCGCTCAAGTGCGGCGTATGCTTTGACCTGTGGAGCCATCGTCTGCGTCTGGCTTGGAACAACGAGTACTACCGCATGTTTACCTGGCGCGGATACCCTGCCGATATCGACTGGAACGATTTCGACCGGCGTACCCTCGACGCTCAGGGCGACCGCTCCGTGGCCATGTTCAACATAAGCGAGCTCCGCGCCGACCTCCACCTCTGGCGCAACCTTTTCCTTACCGCCGAGTTTGCCCACTACCTCCGCTCGACCCACTACCGCGACTTCCCCCACGTCCGCTCCTCTACAACCTCCACCTCCCTCGGCCTCACCTGCCGCCTCCACTGACGGTTGAGGAAATGCGAAATGCGAAAATGTAGGAGCTGCGGTATGATAACATGTAGTTTTGCTACATTCCCTTAATGTCCGACAGTGTGACGAATTCATGTGCTGTGATCCGTTTGCTGTTAGAATGACTTGTATAAAATTAGGCCCCAATATTTTCGGTGGAATTACAAAATTTTAAAGGCATAAATCTTTATTATTTAAGGAAATATTTTTAAATTTGCATCGGACCTAAGCGGCAAGGCCTTGGACCTCCCATCGAGAGGATTTCGCATGAAACGAAATCCTCTCGATGCGTTCATACACCCTCGCTTGGAATTCAAATTATTATTGGGATTCAAATTATTAAAAGGGGTGAAATTATGTTGTAATCGAGAATAATACAATATCATTTGCGTAATGAATGGAAGATGGACGAGTGGCCAGAGCTTGCGTATTGCATAAGATGGCGCCCCATTTTCCATTTTTTTATTTCAGTCTGTCGGTTGTTGAACACAGAAACCTCTCATGCAGGATGTTTCCATGGTTGCCCGTAAAGTCCCTTTCGGCCACATTGAGGTGTACTTTCTTACTTCTTAGTTCTGCCTCATAATAATAGAACATATCAATTTCGGACTGTTTTTCTGCCCGGTTTGGAATTGGACGCCTTGCTAACGAATTCTGCCTTTGCGTGTAATCATATGGGCGAAATCCCGGTATGGGGTCATGTGATGTTATCGCAGATTCTTTACCCCTATAGCACCCAGCAGCAGACACAGTGAGGCGAGTGCTACCCATAGCAACATGCAGCACATCTGAATGCCTGAGCCGCGCGGAAGTAAAATCCCGACAACAAATGTCGCTCCGGTCGACCACCATAGAATGCGGCTGAGGATCCTGTTATGTCCCTTTTGTGGCTGATTCATCGGCTTGGAATTATAGTCCATCGCAAAGATAACAAAACAATGACAAAAGCGATTGAATTTGAGATAAAAATAAAAGGAAACAGAGGCGTGCTGAAGACTCTTACCGAGGAGGCCTCCAATGCCGAGGAGGCCATCGGTCGTGAGGTCTATGCATCACACAGTCATGACCGTTGTCCCTCGTGTTCGGGGAGTGGTTCGGTACCCACTATCAGGTAATACTCAATACCACTTATACCTTTTAAGGCAGACTGGATATAACCCTCGGTCTGCCGTTTTGTATTATATCATAAATTTGAAGCTTCGAGTATATAAAGAAAATATGTCTGGGAGTGACGAAGGGAAATTATAAAAAAAATTATTAGCTTTGCGGTTGGCGGACAGGAAGATGCCACAAATGCTATTCAGAACAATTAGATACCTTGAATTGACATGCAAGAACAGATACCGAATATTGACATACGAAAAAGCGATATCAACGCATGGTGGGCTAATATGTGCTGGCGTGTAGCTTATATGAGCAGGGTGGTTTTCATCATTCTTCTGGCGCTTTCAGACGTTTGGGAATGCCGGGCTGCTGAGGCCGGGAGTGCGACCGACAGGATAGAGAAGATACTGAAGACCGACGGACATTTCGCTGAGGCGCTGATCGATTCTGCCCTTGAAGTGATTATGACAGAATGTATAGGCGATATCGACGGATTCAGCGAGGGGGAGACGGCGATGAAAGAGTCGATCATCCCGTTCATGCAGAGCCATGCCGATGAGCTCTCGCTTTTCAAGCAGAGCGAGGTCTACAGCCAGTATGCCATGCTGTGCGGACAGCAGGGCGAGGAGCGTTTTGCCGACGCGCAGGCCATCAACGACAAGGCTCTTTCGCTTGCCCGCGAGGCGCAGGACTATTATATGATGGGTTTCGTATATGTCCGCAAGGCAATATTCGAGGATCGCTATGGAGAGACCACCAAGGCATTCCGCTTTTTCAATGAAGCTATAGCCAATTACCGCAAGGCTCCCGAGAATGTCAACAAGGAGATTGTCGACTGCTACTTCAATCAGGCCAACATCTACCTGCGCATGAACGATTTCGATGGGATCGGCCACGTCATTGATGGGCTCGGAAGCTATATCGCATCGGCCGACGGCAAGCACCGCGACTATATGCTCTACAAGCTTTATTGCATCAAAGGCGTGTATTTCGGTCATGAACATAATGAATGCAGTTCGCCGTCGTGCCGCAACGCCATGCGCGATTCGCTGTTGAAATATACTTCTGAGGCGATCCGCCTTGTTGAGAATTCCAATGACGGCATGCTGCGCGACTATGTCGACCCCGTATGGCTCTACTATAACCAGGCATCTTATTTTGTGCAGTATTACGACCGCCCTATGGTCGACAGTGTCGAACATTATCTGGCGAAGATGACCGAAAGAGGCCTCTATGTCACCGATGAGACGAAGTTTGAGATCCATGCCTCGCAGCAGCAGGTACGCGCCGAGATGTGGGCCAAACTTGGCGACTATGTCAGGGCTGAAAAGATTCTTACGGTGCTGAATGACGAGATCGCCCGCGAGGCTTCCACTACCAAGGATCTGATACATAACAAGATCGATATATTCAAGGCTTTGCGTGAGATATCCGTCAACACCGGTCACTATAAGGAGGCGCTTGCATATACCGACAGTCTCAACAGGCTTGAACGTCAGCAGACCGACAGCACCCTCTACGGTGAGATCAAGGATATCGAGATCAAGTATAAGACGCAGGAAACCGAACTTGCGCTCGCGCAGAGCGAAACACGTCGGGCCAACACCCTGATGTGGCTCTTTGCCTCGGCCGGACTCCTGCTTGTGGGAGTAATAATATTCATAGTCTATGCCGGGCGCCAGCGCCGTCGCCGCGTGCAGAAAGAGATGGAATTTGCCGCTCTGCGCGCCGATATCGGCCGACAGCTTACGCAGCAGTATGTCGAAGGGCTGGAGAATGAGCGTCAGCGTATGTCGCGCGAACTTCACGACGGCGTGTGCAATGACCTGCTTGCCATTCAGATGAATATCAACAGCGGGCGTCCGGCGGAAAGCACGGCCGAGCTTATCGCATCGTGCCGCGAGTCGGTAAGGCGCATCTCCCATGAGCTGATGCCCCCGGAGTTCTCGTATGCCTCGCTCGACGAGGTCGTGCGGTTCTTTGTCGCCAAGCAGGCCGAGGCAAACATAGGGAAGATTGCCATCACCTACCGTTCGTCGGCCACCGATGCCGACTGGAGCACC
>JAHZGZ010000230.1:19282-19628 GCA_019420545.1 Bacteroidales bacterium
ACGCTGTGGCGCTCGAAATTTACCGTATCATACAGGAGGGGGTAGGGAATGCCGTCCGGCATTCCGGCGCCACAGTCATAGAGGTATCTCTTGATTTTACAGGTAACAGGCTGGAGGCCGTTATCCGCGACAACGGTCTCTACCGTTCGTCCGGAAGAAAAGGTCTGGGCCTTGAATCCATACGCCGTCGCGCCAATTCCATCGGCGGCAATGTCGAGGTTGTAGCGCATGACAAATCAGGTACCGAGGTGCGGTTAAGTGTGAAAATATGAATATATTTTACTGAAATCCAATAAAAACTACGGAATTCCGTAATTGACACGTATCGGTTGGAGCCGTATTTTTG
>JAHZGZ010000231.1 GCA_019420545.1 Bacteroidales bacterium
CGATTTCACCCTGTTGAAGGGCGAAACGGACATTTTTTTTGTCATCTCACGAATACTGACTATATTTGCCATTAAAAAATATCTCTCCTATCTTATGCCACAATTTACAATATTACAACAATGAATATAGGTGACTCAATACCTGCCGAACTCGGACTCGACAGCGACGGCAAAATGGTCAGAGACTCTGATTTCGCCGGGAAACCACTTGTGATATATTTCTATCCCAAAGACAACACTCCGGGATGCACCGCCGAGGCATGTTCGCTACGCGACGGATATTCCGAACTGCGCAATGCCGGCTACGAGATAATCGGTATCAGCAAGGATTCCACGGCAAGCCATATAAAATTTGCCGACAAATACGCCCTCCCGTTCACACTTCTGAGCGATCCCGCTACCTAAGTAAACCAGGCATTCGGGGTATGGCAGAAAAAGAAGATGGCAGGCCGTGAATATATGGGTACAGTACGCACCACATTCATAACCGACGCGGCCCATCATGTGACTCATATAATAAATAAAGTAGACACCAAGCGCGCCGCCGAGCAGGTACTTGACGTAATAAAGCACGCATAAATTTTCATATATCCATAACCAAATACCACCATCCATTATATCATGGGACTTTTTGAAAAGCTTACAAAAAAAGCGAAATCGGAGCGCCAGCGTATCGTGCTCCCCGAAGGAACAGAACCGCGCACACTGACAGCTGCCGACCGCATCATCACCGAAGGCATCGCCGATGTGATACTCATCGGAAATCCGCAAGAGATAGCAGCAGCCGCTGCCGAGCTGTCGCTTACCAATATCTGCAAGGCGCGTATTGTTGATCCATCCGACGAAAAAGTGATCAGCAAATATGCTCCTATATTTTTCGAACTCCGCAAGAAGAAAGGCATCACCATGGAGGAGGCACGCAAGACAGCAGCCAATCCACTCTATTTAGGATGCCTCATGATCAAAAACGGCGACGCCGACGGCCAGGTAGCCGGTGCGCTCAACACTACGGGCAATGTGTTGCGTGCCGCTTTCCAAGTAGTAAAAACCAAGCCAGGCATCAACTCCGTAAGCGGTGCATTCGTAATGCTGCTGCCGGAAAACTCACCTTTCGGCGAGGACGGCATCCTTGTGTTCGCCGACTGCGCCGTCATTCCTGATCCCGACGCCAACCAGCTTGCTGAGATTGCCCTTTCAGCAGCCGACACTGCGCGCGATATCGCAGGTATCACTCCCCGAATCGCACTTCTCAGCTTCTCGACCAAAGGCTCCGCAAAGCATGAGCGTGTCGACAAAGTTATTGCAGCCACCAAACTGCTCCAGGAGTCACATCCCGAAATGCTTGTCGACGGCGAGCTTCAGGCCGACGCAGCCCTCGTGCCGGGTGTCGCCAAAAGCAAAGCTCCCGGCAGCCCACTCGGCGGCCGTGCCGACGTGCTGATCTTCCCGTCGCTCGAAACCGGCAATATCGCTTACAAGCTCGTGCAGCGTCTGGCAGGCGTGCAGGCCGTAGGTCCTATCCTCCAAGGTCTTGCCGCACCGGTCAACGACCTGTCGCGCGGCTGTTTCCCCGAAGATATCTACAAGACTATCATCATTACATGCAACCAGGCCATCGGTGCCAAGCATGCATAAAAGCATATCTTAGACATGAATATTTTAGTGCTTAACTGCGGCAGCAGTTCCGTAAAATACAAGCTTATCGACACAACCGACAAGCATGTGCTCGCCGAAGGCGGAGTAGAAAAAATCGGTCTGCCCGACTCGTTCCTCAAATTCAAGCTCAACGACGGCAACAAAAAAGTGATCGACGAGCCGATTCCCGACCACCGCAAGGCTGTCAACGACATTCTCAACCTCCTTACAAGCAAGGAGTACGGCTGCATAACAAGTCTCAAGGATATCGACGCCGTAGGCCACCGCGTGGTACATGGCGGCGAGAAGTTCAACCAGAGCGTGCTCATCGACCAGGAGGTAATCGAGAAAATCAAGGAATGCTACGACGTGGCTCCTCTCCACAACCCCGTCAACATGGCCGGCATCGACGCCGTTACCGAACTTATGCCCGGCATTCCCCAGGTAGCGGTGTTCGACACAGCCTTCCATCAGACTATGCCCAAGGAAGCCTACATGTACGCTCTCCCCTATCGTCTTTATGAAGAGTATGGCGTACGCCGTTACGGTTTCCACGGTACCAGCCACCGCTATGTATCGCGCCGCGCATGCGACTTCCTCGGCCTCGACTACGGGAAGCAGCGCATGATCACATGCCATATCGGCAACGGCGGCTCGATCACCGCCATCCTCGACGGCAAGAGCGTCGACACATCGATGGGTCTCACCCCCACCGAAGGCCTTATGATGGGAACGCGTGTCGGCGATATCGATCCGGGTGCGATCACCTTTATCATGGAAAAAGACCGCATCAACACCAAGGGCGTCTCCAATCTCATCAATAAGCGCAGCGGTGTGCTCGGCATCTCGGGCATATCATCCGACATGCGCGATATCGACGCCGCAATCGCCGAAGGCAACGAGCGCGCCAAGCTGGCCCTTGACATGTACATCTACCGCATCATCAAATACGTCGGCGCATATGCCGCCGTGCTCAACGGGGTCGACGTCATCGTATTCACCGGTGGTGTAGGCGAAAACCAGCAGTCGCTCCGCCAGCGTGTATGCGACCATCTGACATATCTCGGCGTAAAGATCGATGCCGATGTCAATGCAGCGTCGCGCGGCGAGGAAAAGCTCATCTCAGCTTCGGATTCAAAGGTTAAAGTAGTTGTCATCCCCACCGACGAGGAGATGATGATCGCCAAGGATACCGAAGAAATCGTAAGCAAAAAATAATCATCCATAATACGCACGGCGCGCCATCAATGCATGTGGCACGCTGTGCGCTTTTTCAAAGAACACGTATACGTATGAAAAAAATCAGAGCCGCCATTATCGGATATGGCAACATCGGCCGCTACGTGCTTGAAGCACTTCAGGAGGCCCCCGACTTTGAGATCGCAGGTATCGTACGCCGCAATCCCGACGCACCCCAGCCCAAAGAACTTGAGGGGTATCACGTAGTAGCCGATGCCCTCCAGCTCGACAACGTCGAAGTAGCCATATTGTGTACCCCTACCCGCGAAGTCGAAAGCCACGCCCGCATCCTCCTTGCCGAAGGTATCAATACCGTCGACAGTTTCGACATACACACAGGCATAGCCGACCTGCGCGCCACTCTCGATCCCATAGCCAAAGCCCACGGCACAGTCGCCATCATCTCAGCCGGATGGGATCCGGGAAGTGACTCTATCGTGCGCGCACTGATGCAGGCCGCTGCACCCAAGGGTATCACATACACCAATTTCGGTCCCGGCATGAGCATGGGCCATACGGTTGCTGTCAAGTCGAAAGCCGGAGTCAAAAACGCGCTGTCAATGACAATTCCACTTGGTACAGGCATACACCGTCGCATGGTATATGTGGAGCTTGACGGCACAAAGACCCTCGAAGAGGTAGCACAGGCTGTAAAAGCCGACCCCTATTTCGCTTCCGACGAGACCCACGTTATGGCAGTGCCTTCAGTTGATGAAGTGCGCGATATGGGCCATGGCGTGAACATGGTGCGCAAGGGTGTATCCGGCTCCACTCAGAACCAGCGTTTCGAGTTCAACATGTCGATCAACAACCCCGCACTCACAGCTCAGATTCTCGTAGGCGTTGCCCGTGCTACAATGATCGAGCGCCCCGGTGCATACACCATGATCGAGATTCCAGTGATCGACATGCTCTATGGCGACCGCGAAGAGCTGATACGGCATCTCGTATAACCTTATGGCGTTTTAATAAAAGCGCGTTTAATAATCAAAATATTTGACCGGCATGCTCGATTACATAACATGGGCCGCCAACCCCGACATTATTTCAAGCCCTATCACCGTAAGGTGGTACGGGCTGATGTTTGCCATCGGTTTTATCATAGGCTACGAGATCGTGGCACGCATTTTCAAACATGAAGGTGCTCCAGAACGCTGGCTCGGCATACTCCTAATCTACGTGGTCATAGCCACGATAGTAGGCGCACGCTTGGGCCACGTATTCTTCTACGAATGGGACGTCTACAGCCGCGATCCGATACGGATCCTGTACATATGGGAAGGGGGACTGGCCAGCCATGGCGGCACGATAGCCATTATACTGGCGGTAATTCTATATTCGATTTTCGTCACCAAGAAAAGCCCCTTATGGACATTCGACCGCTTGGTGATAGCCATTGCTCTCGTCGGGGGCCTGATACGTCTCGGCAACCTGTTCAATTCCGAGATTTTCGGCACCGCCACTACCCTGCCGTGGGGATTCATGTTCGTGCGCTCCCGCGAGTGGCACATGCTCTACGAAGGTCAGGCCGTCCACCCTACCCAGATCTACGAGGCCTTGTGCTACTTCGCCTTGTTCGCGCTACTCATGTGGATGTACTGGAAGAAAAATGCCGAAGAGCGCCCCGGTCTGATACTCGGAGTATTCTTTATCGGCATCTTCCTGCCTCGGTTTCTTATCGAGTTCATCAAGAACGATCAGGTAGCACGCGAAGCAACCATGTCGCTCAATATCGGCCAGCAGCTGAGCATACCGTTCATTCTTCTTGGCATCGGACTGGTAATGTATGCGATGATGCGCCCGAAAGTACATCTCACTTTCCCCAACCGGTTTGCCGACGAAAAAGAGCCGGCGAAACCCAAACGGCGATGATAGGTACCAGACTGAATACCTGTGATTCAGTGAGTTTCAGCAACGCATTTAGGATGTAGATACATCGAAAGCATCTTTAAAC
>JAHZGZ010000232.1:0-1502 GCA_019420545.1 Bacteroidales bacterium
GCACATATCCGCTTCCCTCGTGTGTTGACTGGATTACATGCTCACCGAAATACGCACCGATTGTCTATACTGCCGTTGACGAGCTGAAAGTCGTGTTCCGTGGTGATGGAAATGACGACAATGTACTTCGCAATCTGAACCATATCACCGCGAAAGAACGCTATCTACAGCCATGTGATGTGTGTGACGCGCAACGCAATAATCATATCCTTCACGACTGTATCAATTACATCAAGGCCAATCCCCGTTGGAAACTCTCACTTCAGACCCACAAAATCATAGATATCCCTTAACCGTGCGCCTACACACTATCCCTGAGTGCTTTCCTTGATATATAACAAAATGGTGGATTAGAATTCAGCATAAAAGGCTTCCCGGTATTGTTCATAAGATAGTATGAAAAACACTTCCATGTGAGCTCATTCTAAAAATCAGCCATATGGCTATCGTGCCATATGGCTGAAAAATATTAGATTCAGAAGTCTTGGCTTGACTTGTAAATTAGAACTTAACTTGTCAATTAGAGGTTGGGGTTGATGTCATGCCACTCGTGGATCGGAGGAATGATGCCGAGTTTGATCACCTCGTCACGTAAGGTGCAGAGATGATGGTAGCTTTGGTCAAGCTCTTTCTTTTCTTCGGGAGTTCCTGCTACAGGATGTACTTCGACACCGTTTTTGTCGATGGTTGTCTCCATCGCCATCATGATGTGGTTGTATGTGCCATTGTCAACGTATGTTCCTACAGGCCATGTAAACGGCTTGCCACCCATGGCTGCTGCGATCATTTCGATCGACAGATATGCCGGGCTCTGGAACGATGAGCGTCCGCGCAGGTCGATTATATGCTTGCCACCCTGGATGACACGCTGTTTCATCTCCTCCCATTCCTGTTCGGGAAGAGCCTTTGTGCCGATGATTTGCAACAGTGGCTGTCCGGCGACTGTTGTTGTGGAGGCAAATACTGCCATCTGCTCGCCGTGGCCGCCATAGGTACGTGAGTTGACGACTTCGTCAGCCGGAATGTGGAAATATTTTGCCAGTTCGGTGCGCAGACGAGTACTGTCAAGAGCTGCCAAGGTAGATATCTGCGAGGGTTTCAGACCGGAGTATATCAATGTAACGAGTCCGGTGATATCAGCTGGATTGAAGACTACCACTACGTGTTTTACATCGGGACAGTAGGCTTTGATGTCTTTGCCGAGCTGCTCTGCGATCTCTGCATTTCCTTTAAGCAGATCCTCGCGGGTCATACCTGCCTTACGTGCAGCGCCCCCCGACGATACAATATACTTTGCATCCTTGAATGCGGTGGCTACATCAGAGGTAAATGTAATGTTCATACCCTTGAATCCGCAATGGTTCATCTCCTCGGCCACTCCTTCGAGTCCGGGAGCGTATGTGTCGTAAAGACATATGTTTGGGGTAAGGCGCATCATTGCAGCTGTCTGGGCCATATTTGATCCGATCATGCCCGCAGCACCGACGATTACAAGTTTCTCT
>JAHZGZ010000232.1:1512-8486 GCA_019420545.1 Bacteroidales bacterium
TTAATAATTTTAGGTTACAGACATACGTATGAACATGCCACACGATATCATTGTTGTTCTATTAACGATTGACATGAAAAAAAGTTTTATCATACAGCAAAAAAATAAAAAGAAGGCGTGCGGGGAACAATCCTGACACGCCCTCAACTCACACATTTATCGATTCTCCAAAAGTTTACTGCGTTATATGTAAACGCCTTCGAGGTCTCCCTCTCGGCTTGATTATATAAAGATATTTATGGAATATCCTATTGTGCTTGATTTCGTATTTCGCATGTAAAACAAACCTCCTATGGGGAATGGTTCAGCACATTAACATAATTAACATGTTTATTTACAACATCTTAAACCTTGTTAACTTTCAGTAGTATCATCTATTGCAATTTGCAACGATGTTGCATTATTGTTGTTATATCTTTGTAGCTGAATTATTCATTATAACAAACCGATATGGCAAACGATTCTTCACATACTGCAACCATGACCCAAAACGGTCATTCCCATCACCATCATGAACACTCCTATTCCTTGAATATTGATTCTGACGGGCGACTCAACCGGGCTTTCAAATTAGGTATATGGCTTAATGCTATATATGTTGTGGTTGAAGCTGTATTTGGATTCTTTTCTGATTCCATGGGACTGCTTTCTGATGCCGGACATAATCTTAGTGATATTTTATCGCTTGTGATTGCGCTGATAGCATTCCGTGTGTCTCATAACAAACCGACGGCACGTTTTACCTATGGCTTCAAGCGTGCGACGGTCAATGCATCCGTAGTCAATGCCATCATATTATATGTAGCGGTAGCTTTGATTCTGGTTGAGAGTATTAATAAACTTATTCATCCGGTTGAAGTAGACGGTGGCACGGTAGCTTGGGTTGCCGGAGTAGGTGTGATCGTCAATGGACTGACAGCATGGCTTTTTATGAAAGACCGGCATAAAGATTTGAATGTGCGTGGCGCTTTCCTGCACATGGCCGCCGATGCACTCGTGTCGGTCGGTGTGGTAATCAGCGGAATTGTAATCGTATGTACTGGCTGGGAAGTTATTGACCCCATTGTTGGTATAGTCATAGCTCTGTTGATTGCCGTAGGTTCCTATAAAATGTTGCGTGAGAGTCTGTGCCTTGCTTTTGACGGTGTGCCTCACGGGATCGATCCCGATAAAATTATCGCTGCAATTTCATCAGTCCAAGGGGTGAGGAGCGTGCACCATCTACATATATGGGCGCTTAGTACTACGGAAGTTGCAATGACTGTACATGTCGTTGTTGAAACGAATTCTGAAATTGACGGTGTAATTCATGACGTACGTCATCTTGTTGCCGGCATGGGGATAGCACATTCGACCATTGAGGCTGAGACAGCAGCTCTCCATTGTGAGGCTTGCACGTGTGAATAATAATTTGTAATTTACGTCATAAAAATATTGATCATGGATATATCCCGACATGATATTTCTTCCGGCTGCGAAGGCGGTAACTTTGAATTGCGTGGCATGAGCTGTGCATCGTGTGCCGCACGAATCGAACGCGTATTGCAGAAACATACAGGCGTGACTGATGCGACGGTCAATTATGCGGCAGCAACTGCGAAAGTGCATTGGGAACCGTCACTTACCAATGCCGAGGAACTTTGTCGTGCGGTTAGTGATGCCGGATATGAGATGCTTCCTGCACAAGCTGCCGCAGATGCTACCGAAGATAATGCGCGTAAATCTTTTATTTCATTACGGCGACGTACCATATGGGCTATCCTTTTGTCGCTGCCTGTCGTAGTGATGGGTATGGGATTTATGCATTGGATTCCCGGGCAATGGATATCTTTGGTTTTATCCTCGGTGGTATTATTCGGGATCGGTCGCCAGTTTTTTATAAACGGATGGCGCCAGTTGCTCCACCGGTCATGCAATATGGACACTTTGGTGGCGTTATCTACGGCCATCGCCTGGATTTTCAGTGTATTTAATCTTCTGTTCCCTGATTTCTGGCGAGTCCATGGAATAGAACCGCACGTTTATTTTGAAGCTGCATCGGTTATCATAGCCTTTATCTTGCTGGGACGGACTTTTGAAGCCAGAGCCAAGGAGGGCACTACTTCTGCCATACGTAAGTTGATGGGATTACGCCCGAAGACTGTGATAAGGATATCGGCTGAAGGTGATAATGAGGAAGTGTCCATTGACGATGTAATGCCAGGCGATAAATTGCTTGTACGTCCGGGCGAAAGAATTCCGGCTGACGGCACTGTGCTGTCAGGCCATTCTTTTGTTGATGAAAGCATGTTGAGCGGAGAACCTGTTCCGGTTGAAAAGAACGAAGATTCAAAGCTTTTTGCCGGTACGATCAATTCAAACGGGACACTTCAGATGCGCGCTGATACCGTTGGCGAAGATACACTCCTCTCAAAAATCATTCGCATGGTGCAGGATGCGCAAGGATCGAAACCGCCCGTACAGAAACTCGTCGATAAGATTGCATCATATTTTGTGCCAACAATTATCATAATAGCCATTTTGTCAGGCTTGGTATGGCTTTTGGTTGATCCGTCCGGCGGACTTGTTCATGCCGTACTTGCATTGGTCACAGTATTGATTATTGCCTGTCCTTGTGCTTTGGGTCTGGCAACTCCTACTGCCATAATGGTGGGGGTAGGGCGCGCTGCTGAAAACGGAATACTGATAAAGGACGCGCGTGCGATAGAATCGGCTCCTAATATCGATACTGCGGTACTTGACAAGACCGGTACACTAACACAGGGGCATCCTGAACTTAAACAGATTGTATGGACTACGTCGGCTCCTACTGATGCTCCGGATATTCTCGCCTCAATTGAAAAACATTCTGACCATCCGCTTGCTATCGCCGTAGTTTCCTATATCGATAATGTATCTTCGGTAGAACTTGATAATTTTGAAAATATTCCCGGATATGGCTTGTGTGCCACTTGTCGCGGGCAGAAATGGCTTGTCGGCAACATGCGTCTGCTTACACAGCATGATGTCATGATTTCGGATGAATTGCGACGTAAAGCCTGGGAATTTGAAGCGGAAGCAGCTACTATAATCTGGGTGGCTTGTGGAACCGACGCTGTTGGTCTCGTCTCGGTCGTCGATCCTATCCGCGAAACTTCGCCGGAAGCCGTTGCTGAAATGAAGCGAATGGGGCTTGATGTATGGATGCTAACCGGCGATAATGAAGTTACGGCTTCGGCTATCGCCCGACAGGCCGGAATTGATCATTGGCGTGCATCCATGTTGCCTCAGGACAAGGCCGCATTTGTCGATATGCTTCAACGAAAATATCGACGTAATGTAGCTATGACGGGCGACGGAATCAATGACAGCGCCGCTCTTGCTACAGCCGATCTCGGTGTAGCTATGGGACAAGGGAGTGATATCGCAATGGATGTGGCTGATATTACTGTGATCTCATCTGATCTGCGCCGTATACCGGTTGCCATCGGACTTTCGCGTTTGACGCTACGCACTATACGTCAGAATCTTTTCTGGGCGTTTATATATAATATAGTCGCTATCCCGGTGGCGGCAGGAGTGTTATACCCCCTGTGTGGATTTCTTATGAATCCTATGGTGGCAAGTGCTGCAATGGCATTAAGCAGTGTCAGTGTAGTCGTCAACTCTCTTCTTCTTGGCCGTCGCCGCATCAGAATAGTGCCGAACAATCACACTCTCATACCTGTTGAAGAAACTGAATTTAAACCTCAAACAACAAGAAGGATGAAACATGAATACAAAGTCTCGGGCATGATGTGCGCGCATTGTCGTGCCCACGTGGAAAAAGCGCTCAACACTATTCCCGGAGTAAAAGCGACTGTGACGCTTACTCCTCCTGTCGCGACAGTAGAATTTACCGAAAAAGAGCTTCCTATAGCGACATTGCAGGATGCCATAACCGAACACGCCGGAGAATATCTGCTGAGTGAATAGTCTAATATTTAAAGTATTGTAAAAATATTGTTTCCTAAAAGGGGACAATATTTTTTATCATGGCATTGCACTCCAAAGATTTTTCGTACCTTTGCGAAATTAACTATCAATATAAGAACACAAGGATGAACGTAATGAAATTTGGCGGCACCTCTGTCGGCTCAGCTCAGAGAATCAAGGAAGTTGCCGGGCTTGTTACTCAGCGTGGAAAGAATATTGTGGTGCTGTCAGCCATGTCAGGAACCACCAATACGCTTGTTGAAATATCAGAATATCTGTATAAACGCAATATTGACGGCGCTAAGGAGACAATCAATAAACTCGAAAACGCCTATATGCGTACTATCAATGAGCTCTATACTTCAGAAGCTGCTCGTGAGGAAGCTGTCCGTGAGGTAAAGTCGAGTTTCAACTATATACGTACATTCACAAAAGATATTTTTACTCTCTTTGAGGAGAAGGAGATACTTGCTCAGGGTGAGCTTATGTCGACTGCGATGTTCAATGTATATCTTCGCCATGAACTTTCGGTCAATTCCGTTCTTCTCCCTGCGCTTGATTTCATGCGTACCGACAAAAATGCAGAACCCGACGCAAAATATATACGGCAGAAACTTTCCGCTTTACTTGAAAAGCATAATGATGCCGATATATATATCACTCAGGGGTTTATATGCCGGAATGCCTATGGCGAGATTGACAATCTCCAGCGTGGAGGAAGCGATTATACAGCCTCACTTATAGGTGCCGCAATCAATGCTGATGAAATCGAGATATGGACTGATATTGACGGAATGCACAATAATGATCCGCGCTTCGTGGAAGGTACGGCACCAGTGCATGAACTTCACTTTGAGGAAGCTGCCGAACTCGCTTATTTCGGAGCCAAGATTCTCCATCCTACATGTGTGCTCCCTGCTAAACTCAACAATATCCCCGTTCGTCTGCTTAATACCATGCAGCCGGATGCAGAAGGCACCTTGATTCATAATCATCAGGCACCAAAGTCGATCAAGGCTGTGGCTGCCAAGGATAATATTACTGCAATTAAAATCAAATCGGGACGAATGCTTCTTGCATATGGCTTCCTGCGCAAGGTATTCGAAGTGTTCGAGACATACCAGACTCCTATCGATATGATTGCGACATCGGAGGTCGGAGTATCGCTTACTATCGATAACGAACGCAATATTGATGGTATTCTTGACGATCTACGTAAGTTCGGCACGGTAACTATTGACCGTGATATGGTGATTATCTGTGTTGTCGGTGATCTTGAATGGCAGAACTGCGGGTTCGAGGCAGAAGCGCTTGATGCTCTAAAGGATATACCGGTGCGCATGATTTCCTATGGCGGCAGCAATTACAATATCTCGTTCCTTATACGTAAGGAGGATAAGGTGAAAGCCCTTAATCTCCTTAGCGAGCGTCTGTTCAAATAATTTCCTTGCCTATGACACGATTTCCGGTAGCGGAGTTGATGGAACATCCGACTCCGTTTTATTACTATGACCTTGGATTGTTGCGTACTACTCTGGCTGCTGTAAACGACGGTATCGGACAGTCCCTGTTTCACGTACATTATGCTCTGAAAGCCAATGCCAATCCGGGTGTACTCGGGCCTATCGTTGCTGCCGGATTCGGTGCCGACTGCGTAAGCGTCGGTGAGATCCGGGCTGCCTTGAAAGCGGGTTTCCCTGCCGAAAAGATATTCTTTGCCGGAGTTGGGAAAAGTGATTCTGAAATTGATTTTGCCTTGGATGCCCATATCGGATGTTTCAACGTAGAGTCACTTCCGGAGCTGGAACTTATCGCAGACATGGCTTCCAATAAATCTGTCATCGCCAATGTCGCCTTACGTGTGAATCCAAATATTGACGCCCATACGCATCATTACATTACTACCGGACTTGAAGAAAACAAGTTTGGTATTGCTCTCGAGATGCTCGACGACGCCATCGCTCTTTGTCTGAAACAGCCCAATTTGAGGTTGTGCGGACTGCATTTCCACATTGGATCTCAGATTACATGTCTGGAGCCATATCGTCTGCTTTGTAAGCGTGCAGAAAAATTGATGTCCGATTATGCTTCGCATGGAATCCGTTTCGACTTTATAAATGTTGGAGGGGGGCTTGGGGTTGATTATGAGGATCCTGACGCGCATTCGGTTGCCGATTTCAAGGCATTCTTCGACGTATTCCGCGAAAATCTCACTCTCGCGCCCGGACAGCAGCTGCATTTTGAACTTGGCCGCTCGATTGTAGCACAATGCGGCTCGCTTATTACACGTGTATTATATGTGAAAGAGGGTGTTGGCAAGAAGTTTGTGATTGTCGATGCCGGCATGACCGACCTTATCCGGCCGGCCCTTTATGGCGCGCATCATAAGATAGAGAATATCACTTCTACAGCTGTTGATACTGACACGTATGACGTTGTCGGCCCGATATGCGAATCAAGCGACTGCTTTGGGAAAGATGAAGTTCTTCCCATAACTCGTCGTGGTGATCTCCTTGCTATACGTTCCGCCGGAGCCTATGGTGAAATCATGGCCATGGGCTATAATATGCGTCCGCTGCCAACTTCCATTATTGGTCGATAATTCACCCTCCATAATATAACGCGCCGGTATTCGCAATGAGTACCGGCGCGTTATAGCGCTATTGGAATAACTTATTTTTTCGTTTTAGGACTTACATAGGGGCCGGCCGGAGCGGGCTTGGCGGTTACAACCGGACGACGGGCAACGACTTCAAGGATTTCGCCGTTGGGGCCATAGAAAAGTTCGTCCACACAGATACTGCGAAGATTGCCTCGGCCTGAGAGCGCCTGATTATGATAGAATGCATAGGTATGTCCTTTGTATTCTACTACAGACCCATGAGATGTATCGCAACCGGTAGGCTGCAGATAGATGCCGCCATAATTCCATGGACCAAGTGGCGATTTGCTCCATGCCCAGTGCAGACGATTTGCTCCGCGACCGTTTTCTGCGTGATTGTCAGCATAGGTGATATAGT
>JAHZGZ010000233.1 GCA_019420545.1 Bacteroidales bacterium
GAGGGCTTCGGGCGGAATATTTATGCCCTTTTGAGTTTTAGCGGACAGCAATAGTATAAAATGGAAAGAATAATCCCTTATCCGAGGAGGTCTCACGGACGCATGGGTGAAGATGAATCATTCGAAGTACCATGACGGAGCAAAACTTGCCGTGAGAAGTCAGCAGAAGTCATAGTACCTAAGGCACGTGTGCCTATGGGGAAGGACTGAATCGGACAGTGCAATAGTAAATGACTGCTACCCTGCGAATCTTTTGTAATCAGATGTCCGAAAGGAACTCTCTATTCGCACGATAGGACGGAATCCGACAATAGGATAGAAGTGATGTTATTCAAAGGGATGGCTGAAAACAACTTGCCACACATCGTGAGATGAGAAAGTCCGAAACCGCCGTATGCGGAACCGCACGTACGATGGTGTGAGAGGCCGGTGAACACGAAAGTAGGAGATAACGCCTATGATTAGTGTTTACCTCCTACTCGATTTTTTTTAACCAAATGAGTGTTTGTCTGTTATTGTTAAGAAAGACAGAAGTCATGTTGGTAGTGGATTCAGGAAAATGGACTCAGGGAGTAATTATAAAATGTACTTTTGAGTGACGTGGTTAGGAGACGTCCCTTTATGTTTTACCATTGATAGGGAAAAAGCTACAATCAGTAGGGCAATGTCACCTTGAACATTGGATTATCCGTATGTTCCTTTCTTATTATGTCAAAAAGCTCGCGTACAATCTCGGGATGCTCGGCGGCAATGTCTTTGTCCTCATGCAGGTCAGTTGCGAGATTGTAGAGACGTGGAATGCCTTTGACGACAATCAGTTTCCAGTCACCGCGGCGCACAGCTATCTGGTCGGTTTCATGGAACTCCCAGTATAGGTGTTCATGTCTTTGCTGTTTTGTATTGTCACCGAGCAGTGTCGGAGCTATTGACAGCCCATCGAAACAGTCACCTGGAAGCGAGCGGTTGGTATAGCGCTTGCGAAAATTTTTCACTCCGGCAATGTCGCAAAATGTCGGCATTAGGTCATAGAAGGCAAATGGTAAATCACTTACTGTTCCTGCCTTAATGTGTCCCGGCCACCATGCAATAAACGGAATGCGTATTCCTCCCTCGTAGCATTGCCGTTTCAGCCCACGAAGTTTACCGTCGCGCCCGAAATATTCGGGATCAGCACCGCCTTCTTCATGAGGCCCATTGTCGGAAGTGAAGATTACTATTGTATTTTTGTCAAGCCCCTTTTCCTTAAGTTTCGCCATTATTTCTCCTACGTAAGCATCAAGTCGCGTTATCATTCCGGCGAACTGAGCGTGGGTGTGTTCCACGGGATTATAGCGTGAGCTTTCTTGGCCGCCCCACGTTTTGTCAACGAAAAATTTTTTCTTGTAGCTCTCAAGTATGTCATCGTCTGGCTGTGCCAGTTCGGCATGCGGCAGTGTGTAAGTGAAGAAACCGACAAACGGATGTTGTGTATCCTGCTTGTCTATCCATTCCAAAGCCTTGTCGTGAATAATCCGTGCGGAATATTGCGTACGCTTAAAATATTTGCGCCCGAACATCGGATATTTCATATTGTCTTCCATCACCTCGCGTACTACGGCAGTGTCACCAAGAGCACGCGAGAAACGGTTGAGGAAGTTTGGATAATACAGGTGTGCTTGGAACTGGCAGATATAACCGTAGAATTCGTCAACGCCACGCTTGTCGGGTGTTGATGCGGAGCCCTCATAGCCACCAGCCCACTTGCCAAAGACGCCGGTACGGTAGCCACGATCCTTGAGTATTTCGGGTAGAATCTTGTGGGCAGGGTCATATGGTTCCTGACCCACAACGGCAAAGTCCACGTTGTCGCCATATTTCATAGTGTTGTCATACGACCAGTATTCCTTGTTGCCACGTACATGCGAGTGACCGGAATGTTGACCTGTCATAATCGTTGCACGCGACGGTGCCGATACCGGTGAGCCGGCATAAGCCTGCGTAAAACGTATTCCTTCCTCTGCCACTCGGTCGATGTTCGGAGTGGATATGAACGGCTGACCATAACATGCAAGGTCGCCATAACCCATGTCGTCACAAAGGATAAGCAATATGTTTGGACGCGAGGCGTCTTCTTTCTGCGCCTTTGCAGATTTTGCGGGAAGTAATACCGGTGCGCATACGAGTCCGGTAGTAGCCAAAATAAGTTTCTTGTTCATTGTTGTATATAGGTTGGTTGCAAAGTTACAGTATTATTAATTAAAACTGCCTGTTTTTGGTTGTTACTTATCATATGGTAGCAGAGCGAGGCTATGATACTTTTTATGGTACCATAGCCTCGCAAATATGTTTATATTAAATTTCATTTAGCCCCACCACTGTCGCTGAGTCCAAATAATTCGTTATAACCGGGGTTCTGAGTGAGTTGCGGGTTGAGTACGATCTGGTTTGTCGGCACCATCATCAGATAGTAAGTGTCAATCCAACCGCCATCGGTCAACGGACTCGGATAAGTATATATCCATCCCGAGCCTACAGAATTCTGTTCGCCCGTGGCCTTGCCCGTGCGTTGTATCTCATCGTAGTCAACGAAGCTGCCAGAGTATGCGCTGTTCTTTGTCCCGTAAGGATTATCCTGAGCCTTTATCCACATTCCGCACGGTTGGCGGTTCACGTAGTAGGCAGCCTTCGCCCAGCGACGTACATCATAGAATGCGAATCCCTCACCGAACAGCTCAATCTGCCGCTCGCGGCGGATTTCCCACAATACGGGGTCAACCTCGTAGTTACCGAACTTTCCACCATTGCCAGTCCACCAGGGAGCATTGCCTTTGTCGCGGTTAGGATCGAAGTCGGATGTTATATCTGCCACGGTCATATGGGCCACACCTGAACGGTCGCGCAGCTTGTTGATGGTTTTGTCTGCCACGCCTTGGTCGAAGCGTCCGAGCTCCCATGCGGACTCGGCATAGTTGAGCAGCACTTCCTCAATCTTGAAGATAGGTTTATCGGCCGTGCAGTATGCGCCCGATCCAGTGGAGAATTCCCACATGTCATAGTGTTTCCATGTGTAGTAGCCAGTGCGGCAACGCATATATGCCGTCGTTGAATTGTCGGTCAGGTTAGGACTGTTCTTAGTGAGAGCCGCACCCCAGTTCTGCCCCGGTACTTTCTTCATGCCAGTTCCACCGAACGAACCACCACGCAAACACTGTGTGTTAGCACCAAGATAGTCCATATACGTACGGTATTTGGCAGCTTCTTCGGCTGTCACGGTATGACCTTCAACAACATCGCCTTCGCCCAAGTATTTCCATGTCTTGAACGAGTTCACGCCATCGGCTGTACCGTCATTGGCTGCAACAACATAAGGTGGCTGTATGTTCTGGTACAGACGTGGGTCGCGATTGTCAAACGTATCCCACATGTCCTTACCCTTGCCGCCCTTATATCCGGAGTTGGGATTGGCAATTGGCAGGCCGTTCTTCATAAGGAACATGTCAACGCTGTACTGTGGCACGTCTTCGAAGTGGGCTGCGATGTGCTCATAGTCGTTGAAGCGGTGCATCAGGATACCGTCGTAATACTGCTTGAAGAATATCACACCTGGAACATTGGTGAGATCTTCCGTTGTCCACATTTCGCCATATCCGGCTGCCGGATAGCTCTCGGTACCATTGTATAATGTTGAATACTGATTCATCAAGTCTTGCGACACTTCAAGACACTTAGACAAATATTGTTCGCAAGGCTCGTCAAGTCCGTGATATTTAGCCCATGTTCCCTCGCGTAAAAGGAAGCGTGAGAGTGCTGCTTTCACGGCATTGGCTGTGATAGTATTGTCACCGTCCTCGAAATTGCCGATATTTTGGGCGGCATACTCCAAACACTCGATAATGTGCTGTGCCACTTCAGCGCGCGGAGTACGCGGACCATAGGTCTCCTCGCTCCCTTCATTGATAACCTTGTCTACCCAAGGTACGTCGCCGAAACGATCTATTAGTTCCATATACCACCATGCCTTGAAAAAATAGCCCACAGAACGCCAATGAGCGGCTTCCGTTTCATTAAGCACGCCATCGTCGAGATGGCTGAGCATGATGTTGATACGGCGGATTATGGAGAAGTCCCATCCACCGCCCGATGTTGTCTGTGTGATTGATTGATAGGCATAGGGGTTGCGGCTGTTATCGCGGCTTGTCACGAGTCCGCCATACCAGTCACCGTAGAATGTCGAGCTCACCACTTGTCCATTAAGGTTGGTGCGTATCGTCGTGTTGGTGAACAGGTCGTAGCACGGATACATGAAAGCCTTGAAGTTGTTGTATTCCAGGAAGGCATTGGCCTCGGTAAGATCCGTCTTCGGGATTTTCTCAAGAAAATCGTCGTTGCAACTCGTCAGTGAGAGCGATGTAGCGGCAAGTGCGGCCGCGGCGAATATCTTTATGTCCATTGTATTCATTATTTAAAGTATGTTTTTAGAATGTGATGTTTGCACCGATGGAAATTGTACGGTAATAGGGATAGTCCCACACGATCGCGTTATTGGTGTTACCTTCTGGGTCGTATCCCTTCGGCAGATTAGATATTGTGCCGAGATTCTCAACGCTTACGTATATGCGGGCCGATTCCATGAGTACATGTTTCACCCAGTGTCGCGGCAATGTGTAGCCGAGTGTAATGTTCTTCACTCGTAGATAGGCGGCGTTCTGTAAATACTTGTCACTCACGCGGGTGTTCGAACCTACGTTGTTGCCTTGGTCGTAGATACGGAACAGCTTGGCATTGGGATTCTTTGCCACCATGTAGTCGGAATTCTCTGGGTCGTAGCTCTTGGCTGTCCAATAGTCTGTTTGATTGGAGAACAATGGTTGGAACACAGCATCGGCAGAACCTGAACCGGCAAACGGGAAGATTGACGAACCCGAGAGCCAGTAGTCACGTTTGCCTACGCCCTGCAGACGCACATCGAGACTGAACCCCTTGTAGGTTGCTCCGATGTTGGCTCCAAACTGGAAGCGTGCGCGGTTGTTGCCGATAATCTTACGGTCGCCAGGATCGCTCACGGTACCTGCACCACTGCTGATTACGCCATCGCCGTCGAAATCCTTGAACTTCTCGTCGCCCGGCTGAACCTTTACGCCTTGGATTGATGTTACACCTTCCTTCAGTGTCCATACGTCGCGCTTTGCATCGTCGAGCACGAAGTCATCGATAGTGTAATATCCGTCAGACACATAGCCCCATATTTCACCGAGCTTCTGGCCAACATAGTAGTCGCTGAGAAGTCCTGACTCATTGTTATATTTCTTAATTTTGGCTGTGTTGTCGTAGATATTGAAGCCGATGTTGTAGGCAAAGTCACCGATGTGGTCGCGCCATGTGAGGTTGAGTTCCCAACCGTTCGAGGTAAGGTCGGCCACGTTTTGAAGTGGAGCCGATGCGCCTACGACAGTCGGAATCTCTATGCCGGCGGCAAGCATACCGTTGGTGCGGCGGCGGTAAAGCTCGAATGTTAGTTGCAGACGGTTCTTGAAAGCTGTGAAGTCAGCACCGAGATTGATCGTCTTCACTGTCTCCCATGTAAAGCTACTGCTGACAAGACCCGGTGATGAGATGACATTCACCTTGTCATTCTTGTCGAGCCATACGGTGCTCGGACCTACCGACATTGTGGGCAGAAATTGGTAGGGATTGATATTCTGGTTGCCGATGGAACCATAGCTTGCACGGAGTTTGAGGTCATCGAGCCACGTGCGCGACCAATCCATGAACTTCTCCTGACCAAGACGCCAACCGATAGACACCGACGGGAAGAAACCAAAGCGGTCATTTTTCGGAAACTTTGATGAACCGTCGTAACGTCCGTTGAGTTCGAGAAGGTAGCGATCCATGAAGGCATAGTTCAGCCGTGCGAAGCCACTCCGGATAGAATATTCGGAATAGCCGTCGGTGATTGTCTTGTCGCCAGTTCCTCCTGCGAACGATGGCACGGAAGGTGTGGTCTGTCCTTTCACCTGTCCGTAGAAGCTCTTGTAATAATAACTTTCTTGGTTGAAGCCTGCCATTGCTTTGAACGAATGCTCACCCCAATGGTGCTCATAATTGGAGAATATGTTGAGGGCGTTGTAGCGCTTCTGCGTGTCCTGCATCTGGTAGTAGTCCTGTCCCTGCTCCACTGACCATTTGGCGGCAAGCTGCGTGTCGGCAAAGCGGAAGCGGTCAGAGTAGAAGTGCAAGTCGACATCCTTCTTATCAAAGGTGTATTCGGCTGTAATCGTCCAGTCTTTAAGAGGCTTTAAAATAGAGCGTGTGGAGACACGGGTCACAGCCGTGTTTTCATACGAAACAGGAGCGAGACGCAGCATGTTGCCCGGAGTCTGTGACGGCAGATCCTCGTCAATGCCGAGTATCGAACCAGGAATATCGCCTTCGGGATAATAGCTCACGAGGCGTGTCGTGTAAAATCCCATCATGTTGCCAACAGCCTGCGGTCTTTTCTTGTCCGCATCGGTGTAAAGCAAGCTCGCTTCCTGCGTGAACCACTTGTTGACATCAGCCGATACGAATGCCGATATATTCTTGCGCGTGTATGTATCCTTGTTGGTATCGAGCGGTCCATTCTCATGGCTGTAGCCAGCCGACATGCGGAAGCGTATGCGGTCATTGCCACCTGACACAGACACATTGTGGTTGTTCATTGCACCGGTGGTGAGGATATTCTTATACATGTTTTTCTCACTTAGCCAGTACACGCGGCCGTCAGAGTCCTTAAGAATACCGTCACCGACAGTACTCAGAGAACTTGGATTCTGCTTGTACTGCTGCAGATAATCGCGCCATTTCTCTACGTCACCGTTACCGGCCCAATAAGAGTTAGTATAGCCTGCCTCCATATATGCATCGAGATATTCTGTGAGCGATGATTGCTCAAGCACGTTGAGTGAACGTTCCCAACCCATGTTAAAATTATAGTTGAGGTTTATTTTCGACTTATCTTTCGGACGCTTTGTGGTAACGAGAATCACGCCACCGGCTGCACGTGCTCCGTAGATAGCTGACGATGCGGCATCTTTCAATACGGACACGCTTTCAATGTCGTCAGGGTTCAGAAGGCTGATATCTCCTTCCACGTTATCTATCAGCACGAGCGGTGATCCACCATTGATTGATAGCGTACCGCGAATGTTGAATGACTTTGATTGACCAGGACCTGTGCCGCCGCCGATTGTTAAGCCGGGCATCGCCCCCTGCAATGCCGCGGCGGCATTGGTGACTGGGCGATCACCGAGTACGTCGGCCATCTTCACTTGTGACACCGACCCCGTGAGGTTCTCTTTCTTCTGTGTACCGAAACCTACGACGACCACTTCATCAAGAGTCTTATTGTCTTCGGTGAGTTCTACTTTTATTGGAGAACCATTCCATATAATTTCCTTTGGCATGAACCCTATGAATGAAATTACGAGACGGCTGCCTTTTTTTACGCCACTAAGGTTAAAGTTGCCGTCAATTCCTGTCACGGTGCCATTAGTAGTTCCCTTCACTACGATAGAAGCTCCCATGAGCGGTTCACCACTTGTGTCAACCACGACACCCTTGCATAAGGATGGTTGTTGTTGCATTGTCAAGCCATTTGAGGAAGCATCGGCTCCCGACATACTTGCACTTGCTGGATAGGCAATAAGCGACATCATGAGCAATGCAACTTGAATTGTCTTGTTTTTCTTCATATAGACAAACTTTTTGTAAATGAGGTTAAACTTTTAGGTTATCTTTGCTTATAAACAATAATATCCATGCATCTTTTGCGATCACAGAACATATAATTGATATAAGCATAATGCAAATATATAATATTTTTATAGAAAAAGCATATTTTATAAGATTTTTCATTAATATTCTGCAATAATATATTGTAATAGCTAAAAATTAGGCAAACATAATATATTGTCTGCAATGCCGATGGCAGATATTATTTTCGAGGAAGATAAATCTCCATAGGATGAAAACAGTGCTACTTGGATGGGTGGAAAAATATGCATGCAGATCTTAAATTGGACATTTCATGAAATAAAAATGAGAGTCTGTTTAATTTTTATGTGATAATAGTTTTATAGCTGACACGTTATATATACGTTTCAAGCCGGGTAAAAAGGTTTGTGAAAAACAGTACATATCGAATGCAGGAGAGTAATGAAATATCCTAACTTAGTAAAAATCTTGCAATTTTTATTCTATCTGTACCTCATTATATAGATATTAATAATGAGGATTTTAATAAATTGATGGCTGTTTTAACAATATTGTTATCGCTGTTGCTGAGAAAATAACTACTTTTGCAAATCAGTGCATTATATATGCATTGATTGAATTTTATGAATAATAACCACTCATTTAGTGGTAAATACAGGCTATATGATACATGCAAATCCTAATCCAGAAATGACGGTTGCTGAAGTAAAAGCTTTCCGTGATAACCTTAGAAGGTATACCTTAGGGAATATTACGCGCCAAGAGAAGCAAGAAATAGAAGCAAGAACTCGAAGAATGAATAACGTTGCAGAAAGAATTATAGCTAACAATGGCGGGAAAAACCCAATTCTTGGATATTGATATTTCAATAAATAAATTACTGAGAGAGGACTTGAAACAAGTTCTCTCTTTTTCATGTGGTTGTAAGGAACTGGATTAAGTACATGACAAAATTTCAAATATATTAAATTGTGCTTTGTAGCAAGGATTT
>JAHZGZ010000234.1:0-3244 GCA_019420545.1 Bacteroidales bacterium
TGTTTCTGCTGTTTCCCTTGTTTCAAAGCCGCGATCTCCTTGTAGAGGGCCGACACCTGATCCATGGCGCTTGCGAAATAGCCCGAGTAAGGCTCTCCGGCCGAAATCTGGCGGTAGAACGATATGGAATCGGGGTGTCCGGCACTGTTGGCCTGAAGGATATGGAGGTCGCACGAATAGCCGCCGAATTTCTCGGTGAGCATCCCTTCGGGATATCCTTCTACGATACATTCATGGCACTTGGCGATACGTCCGGGCAGAGGGGGATCGTTGATGAGAGCATCGTCGCCGGGGCATACGTAGCCGCGGTCGTCGACAGGATCGTCGTAGTCCCACGCCACGGGGATCATGTCCCACACGATACGCCGCGGCTGAGCCGAGTCGGCACGTTCGGCCACCCATGCGGCGAGCAGCTTGCGGCCATACATATCGGTGCCGTTGACCGAGTCGGGAGCAGCCCACAGCTCGTCGGTAAGGCCCTGACATTCGGCGGTCCAGGTATCCTCCACGCCGCCACGGCAGTAGCGGTTGAGATCTTCGCCGGGCTGAAGGCCCACGCGCACGAGCTTGTCGCCCATAGCCTCACGGAGCACACCCATCTGGGTATCCTGCGGCGAGCCCTCGGCCTGACGGATATATACGTCGTAGATACCGAACTCATCGGGGTTGACATTCTCAACACACCATCCGGCGAAATCACAGATGGTACTGTCGGCGAAGTTCATGACTGCCGGCTCGGAATAGCATTCGAGCACTACGGTGGGCACAATCTCAAGACCATTGCGGTCGCCCTCGGCCTTCCAATAGGCGAATATGCGGCGCGCGTCGTCGAGTTCAAACTGGCGGTGATAGACCACATAGAGCTTGTCGGCGCCGTATTCCCCGGCAAGGAGTCGAGCCGAGTTGGCGATCGAGGCCGAGTCGGGCAGAGCCTCGGGATCGAGCGAGTCGACAGGTTTCCAATACCCGCGCATGGAGTGCTCGGCAAGGTCGAGGTCGATCCAGTAGGAAGTCTCAAAATCGGGATGTACCACAGGGGCGTCCGCCTTTTTGCCGCACGAGGTAAATACGCCGGCAAAAAGCAGAGCCACGGTGGCTGATATTAGGGATTTTCTCATAATTCACTAAGGTTTTGATGGTTATTTAAGGCTTTTGTAAAGGTCGCCGATTTCAGTCATTGCGCCGGCGAAATCGCCCGTATAGGGCACATTTGTGCGCAGTGCCTCGTAGAACGACGGCTTTTCGTTGCGCCCACCGCTGTTGGCCTGGAGGATATGGAGGTCGCAGGAGTAACCGCCGAACTTCGCGTTGTCCATGCCGCCGGTATAGCATCCGGAAATGTACTTGTGGCATAGCGCTATACGTCCAGGCACCGGTGGATCGTTCTTGAACTGGTCGTCGCCCGGGCAATCGTAGGATAGTTCGTCGTTGGTCTCATAGTCCCATGCCACGGGTATCATGTCCCACACGATGGGGCGGCTTTCGCCGTTGACACGCTCGTTGACCCATTCCTCGAGAAGTATGCGGCCGTATTTCTTGTGGCCACGGTAATATACGGGATTCTCCCACAGATCGTTGGTACGGCCCTGGCACTCGGCGGTCCAGGTATCCTCCACTCCGGCCTTGTAGACCGAGTTGAGGGCCACGCCGGGCTGAAGACCCACTCGCACAAGCTTGTCGCCGATAACAGCCTTGATAGTCTGCAGCTGAATATCCTGCGACGAGCCCTGAGCGTCGCGGGTATACACGTCGTAGACGGCGAACTCGTCGGGGTTGACGTTGGCGACACACCACTGTGCGAACTCCTTGATCATATCGTCGGGGAAGTTCATGCGCTGCGGATTGGCATACGACTGCAGCACAACAGTAGGCACGACAGTGAGCTTCTTCTTGTCGCCGAACGTCTTCCACATGCGCAACACGTACTCGGCGTCGTCGATATCAAACTGACGATGGTAGACGACATAGAGCTTGTTGGCGCCGTACTCGTCGGCGAGGCGGTTGCATGCATTCTGCACGTAGGAGGGTTCGGGTATGTTCTCGGGATTGCGCTCGTCGACATTATACCAGTAGCCGCGCAGATGGCTGCCGTATAGATCCATGTCGATCCAGTAGGAAAGTTCAAACGACGTCTCGCGTGCGGGGGGAGCAGGTTCCTGACCGCCGTTGCCTCCGGCGGGCTCCTCCGGCCCGTCGCCGGAGGAGCATGCGAAACATAGTGACAACAGGCCTATGCCTATTGCGGGGACTATTTTATTAACCAAGTGCTTTAACATAAATGTGTATTGGGGTTAGAGGGTTATACGTACTGCTGGAGCGTAATTATACTTTGCCTCCGGCACATCCACAATTGCTCCTACGCGGAAAAAGTATGACTTGCCTTTCTGAAGATTGGCGGAGTTGGCCGGGATATTGAGGTTGATGCTGAACTGCTGGGGATGCTTGAAGCGCTCTCCCACCGACATCTCGACCTTAACGGTATTCATCTGGTATCCGACCGTAGGCTCGGGGAAGGCGAAAAGACCGATGGTCTTCACCTTGTCGAATCCCGTCTGTGTAAGCTTGAACGAGGCGCGGATGACATCGCCGTTGCGGAATATCTCCACATCCTCCAGACGCAGATACGGCTTTACGATGAAGTCGACCTGAGTGGCGCCCGACACCCTCACCTGACGTGGTTCGAGAGGCTCGAAATTGCCGCGCACGGGGGTCATGGTATAGTTGGCGGCAAACATCAGATTGTTGCGGTAGGTACCGTCGTTCTTCACGACCATAGTCTCGGTAGTGGTGTATCCTTCCTCGACATACTCGATAACCGTACCGTTGTATATATCCTGCTCCACGAGCTGGCCTGTCTCCTCGTCGATAAACGAGCCGAATATCGACGAATCGGGAGCATCGTAGTTGTCTTTCTCACACGAAGTGACGGTAGCCAGCAGCATCGCCATCATCGCGAATATGGTTGTCTTTCTCATATTTTCAAATGTTTTATGGGAATGGGATTACACGTTGCGGTCAATACTGCGGATTCTGTATCAGACCGTTGGCGGTAGTGCCGGGGATAGCATGGTAGTACATGCGCTCAAGGAAAGTGAAGCGTGCCACGCGCTGAATGTCGGCACGTATAAAGATATACTTCGGCGGATTCTCGCGCAGGTCGATCACCGGAAGCAGCGCGTGCATGGTCGACGCGTTGCAGAGGGTGTGGTACTCGCGGCGGCGGTACAGATCCCAGAAATGCTTG
>JAHZGZ010000234.1:3254-6876 GCA_019420545.1 Bacteroidales bacterium
AAAAGCCAGCTCCACGAGGCGCTCGCGCTGCACGTTTTCGGGTGTAAGCTCGATGTCGGTTGTGTGGGCGGCGCGGCGGCGTATGTCGTTGAGAGCCTTTTTAGCGCGGTCGCGCGCGCCATCGGCGGTATAACCGCTCTCCACCACGGCCTCGGCATAGTTGAGGAGCACCTCGGCGTAACGTATGTCGATATAGTCGGTGATACCCTTTCCGTAGCCGTATACCACGTCAATGCGCTGGTCAAGGAACTTCTTAAAGCTGAACCCGGTGCGGGTATAGTTGCCGCCCTCGGTATCGAATCCGGAGTAATCGGTCTTGTTAGCGCCTCCGAACACATAGTAGGTCTTGCCGTCGCCGGGATTGTTGAACGGATTGCCCGAGTAGATGCATGCGGTGCCGTCGGGCTTGATGTATCCGGCCTGAATGTTGATGGTGGTATTCTTCCACTGTGTTCCCGGGAGGATGACAGTACCCCAGAGGCGGGCGTCCTTCCCTTCGAAGATGGCATAGGGGGTGTCAAACTTGCGGTAGCGCTTGGTGGGGCTGTATCCGGAATAGTCGGTAAGGTCGTTGGGAGCGTCGGAGGTGACGATAGGGGCGCTCACGCCCGGATTGCTATAGCTCTCGTAGGCATCGACCAACTCGAGGTTGGGGTTCATACGGCCCGGATGAGGCCATCCGTTGGCAAGCTGCGAGGGTCCGTAGTAGATGTTGTAGTTATGGCCGAATATACCGTACATGGTACCGTCGGGCGACTCCTTGGTATACCCCTTGATGAAGATCGCCTCTTCGGGAGCACGCGAGGGATCCTCGAACATCTCACGGTAGTTTTCGGCAGCCTCGGCAGCGTCGGCCGGCGAAGGCTTGTAGAGCGAGAACTGATGCGAGTCCATCACTGCTGCGGCAGCCTTTATGGCGGCTTCGTAGTAGCCCTGGGCGAGGTCGGAGGTAAGACCCACGAGATTCATGTCGACAGCAACGCCCGAGAGCGGCGCGCGTGAGCCGAACTTAGCGATCGAGGCCGCATGCAGGGCAACTCTCGACTTGAGGGCATATGCCACCCATTTTGTGGCGCGGCGTGTGCTTGTCTCCCAGCGTGTAGGAAGATTCTCGGCGGCTATGTCGAGCTGGTAAAGGGCATGATCCCACGTTTCCTTCTCGGTGCTGCGCGGCACTTTCAGCGCCTCGACGTCGCCCTCCCACTTCTGGAGGTTGTCGATGATGGGCACACCGCCGTAGCGCTTTGCCAGGGCATAATATATGTATCCCTTGATGAAAGCCACCTCGCCGATCATAGCCTTGCGCTGGTCGTCCATGACATTGAGCGTGGGTATCACGTCGGCAAGGTTGTTGACATCGCGGAGCAGTTTGTAGGCATCCTCCCACCACAGGAAATTGGATGAATTGAGATGGGCCTGATACTCTGAATGAGTCGCCTCCTCGGTAAACATGGCTGCACACATGTTCTCGCCGACATAGTCATTGAAGCCACCGCGCAGGAAGTTGAAGTCCTCGATCGGGAGCTGCGAGTATAGATTGGCCATGTACAGCTCCACACCTTCCGGCTCGGAGAAGAGAGCGTCGGCGTCGAGCTTGTCCTTCGGCTTCAGGTCAAGAAAATCGGAGCATCCACATAGGAATAGGGTCGCGGCCATCAGTGAGGCCTTAATTATATTGTTCATATGATGATTGCTGACGGATTAGAAATTGATTGAGAAACCTACGTTGTAGCTGCGTGTGAGCGGGTAGGTGAAACCCGAACTGTTGGCACCCTCGATCTTCTCGGGGTCGAAAGCCTTCACGAAAGGATCGCAGATGGTGAACACGTTGTGGGCATTGAAGTAGACGCGTATGTTCTCTATGCCTATCTTGCGCGGAATCTTGTTGGGGATGGTATACCCAAGCTCGATGCTCTTCATGCGCACGTAGGAAGCGTTCTTGCGCCATACGTCGCTCTCCTTGTAGATAGCTCCGGCATCGGTGACGAGGCGCGTTGCGGGCCATTTGCCGGGTATCCACTCGCTGTTGGAGTCGTAGGGGTCGGCACGGTGCCAGCGATCGGCGAAATATGCCGGAGTATTGAGGTCGAAGGCGAGCATCTCGGCATACACTTCCTTGAAACGCACGGTATATTCGCCCGAACCCTGGAACACGGTGTTGAAGTCGAAGCCTTTCCATGCGGCGCTCAGCGTAAGGCCATAATAGATCTTGGGCTGCGCATTGAAGAAGATAGGCATCATGTCCTTGCCGTCGATGACACCATCGCCGTTGACGTCGACATACTGGTAGTCGCCGGGGAGAGTGCGCGTATTGCCGTTTGCACCATCCTGCACCGGAGCATAGATAATAGCTTCCTCACTGGTAAACTGGTTCTTGACCTGATATCCCCATGCGAAGTCGGAGTAGCGGTCCTCGACGCCGTTGCGCCAGCGGTCCATGCTGTTGGCATAGGGAGCGTGCTCCACATGGCGGTTCATCGTGCGCGAATAGTTGAAGTTGGCACGTACGCCGAAGAAGAAGTCGCCGAAGCGGTCGTTGTAGGTGATGCCGAGATCCAGACCGCGCACACGGTCGCTGTTTAGATTCTCCTGCGGAAGGGTAGCACCGAAGGTGTTGGGGAGAGAGGTGAGGCGTGTCGACATAAGACCCTTGCGGTCGCGCTGATATACGTCGAACTCAAAAGAGAGGCGGTTGTTGAAGAGCCCGAGGTCGATACCGAAGTCGGTGGTGTGCGATGTGTACCATGTAAGGTGCTCGTTGACAAGCGCGGGAGAGGCCACTCCCTCCGACCATGTTCCGTCGACAAACTCGTAGCCGCCGCCACCGGTAAGGCTGTAGCCGGTGATATACTGGAAGGGGGCACTGCCGGCATCCTCGCCGAGCACACCGTAGGATGCGCGCAGCTTGAGGTTGCTGATAAAGCGCAGGTTGCGCATGAACGATTCCTGAGAGATACGCCATCCGGCCGAAACCACGGGGAAGAATCCCCAGCGGTCGTTCTTGGGATAACGGTATGAGCCGTCGTAGCGGAACGCGAAGTCGATCAGGTACTTGTCGCGGAAACCATAGTTGAGGCGTCCGATAAGGGCGGCGTTGGTCTGCTCGTCCTCCACGCCCGATGTGGTCTGGTTGTTGATGCTCGCCTGGTCGATCTGGTCGATTGTATAGAAACTGTATTCACGCTTGAGCGACGACACGCGGCTGTTGTATTTGTGTGCCTCCCATACGAGAGTGGCATCGACGCTGTGATCCTCAAGGAATTTGTTGTTGTAGGTAAGGAAGCCCTGGAAGGTGAGCATGTCGATATCGGTGTTGCCGTTGGCTATGCTCGACGGGCTGTTCTTCTTGGTTCCCTGATACTGAATTTCGGCGTTGGGGTCGTAGGTATAGATTTTGTAAGCTTTCTGGAGGGTCTTGGTCTGGATACGTGCGTTGTCGAATGCGCCCACGGCCTTTATGGCCAGGCCTTTGACAAACGGTACGGTATATTTCAGTTCGATCGACGAATTGAGTTTCTGGTTTTTGGTCTGTACATATCCCGAAATATCGGAATCAGCGAGGGCCAGAGGATTGAGGAAGCGCTGGTAGCCGAGATAGTCGGGGTTGCCGTTGGCATAGGCC
>JAHZGZ010000235.1 GCA_019420545.1 Bacteroidales bacterium
CCTATCCTCTGGAAATCGGCGCACAGCTCGACGGCACAATCCTCTCGAAATGGCGCGGCAAACCGTTAGCAGGAGTGACCGCCAACGTTCTCGCTCCCAAAATGGCCGACGGCGCATCCGCCATAACCGATTCGCTGGGCCGCTTCCACATAACCGGACTCGAATGGCCCGAATCAACATATTTCGTGATTTCAGCCATGAATTCCAAAGGAAAACTCGAGGAAAACATCCACCCCGAGTTCGATACTTTCCCGACAATAGCCTCATTGCGTCAGGAAAACTCGATAAACGAGACTTCAGCGCCCGAACTTAACAACAATTATGTCGACCGACTTAACTCATCGCCTCAGGGAATGCAGATTTCACTCCGGGAGGTAGTGGTAAAAGGCACCCGTAATAAAAAGGAAGGGAACATTCTCGACATGCTTGCCTCCGTCAATATCCGTCCGGGCGAAAACTCCATGATAACCTCTTACGAAGATGCTGTCGCCAACATTCCGGGAGTCAACGTGATAAACGATTGCCTGATGTACCACACACGTCCGGTGGCAATATGGGTCGACGGCAGATATTACGGTAATGCAAGCGACGGAGCACAGCGCATACGCGATGCAATGGGCGCAAACCGATGGACCGTGCCGCAAAAGACAAGCTCTCGGCCATCGCGTACACCGGTCTACAAAGGGTTGGGAGAATATTCCGCTGCCATTGCCGCCTCGGCACTCAGTGAAAACACGGGTACATATACGGATACCGGTCTTCTTACAGATCAGTTGAAACTGATTGATCTGGAAAGCATGTTCCCGTTTCTCGAAAATGAATCGGTGGCATATGTACCACCTCATCTCTCCTTGCTCTTCCCTACCGGTAGCGGAGGCGCCGCAGGAGGTATCCTCAGCATAACAACCAAAAATCCGGGCAAATTCCAAAACAAGCTGTCGCCGGAGTTCAAAGCAGTAAGTCCGCTCGGATATCAGAAAGCAAAAAAGTTTTATGTGCCGAAATACACCCCCGAGGGGATGGCTGAGGAACTGACCGGAGCTACGTTGCGCTGGCTCCCCTCGGTCGATCTGTCAAGAGGATTCGAATTGCCGCTCCCTCCGGGCATGAAAGGCGCCGACGTAGCCGTGACTGTTGAGGGCCTTACACCGCAGGGCGCCATAGTCGAGGCACACAAATAGCCACAGTCGCGGCAAGAACACCGTAACTCATACCGACCTCCCCGAAATAAATTGAAACAAATATAATAACGCGGTTGAAAACAGCGTATTAATAAATATTACCTAATCACACATAATATGAAATTACATTCCCTCAAACATATCATAGCGGCGATGACACTCCCGCTGATGGCTACATCCGCGATGTCGGCAGCCGACAATAATGCAGCATTCGCCCCCGACAGCGTGGCCGCACGCCTCGACCGCCAGCGCTTCGAATATCCGCAGGAGACGATACACGTTACCACCGATCAGGGCGTGTATCTCGCCGGCGACACCATATGGATGCGCCCCTTTGTTGTCGACGCAGCCACCCATCAGCAGGTAGGAGCAAGCCGGTATGTGTATGTCGAGCTTGCCGCTCCCACAGGCGAGGTGGTAAAGCGAGTGAAGCTGCTCGGTCACGACGGACGTTACAAGGGATACATGCCGCTTGCGCTCGAACTTCCCGAAGGACAATACACCCTTAGCGCCTACACGACATTCATGCGCAATCAGGGCCCGGAGTTCTTCTTCCGCAAACCGGTGCGCATACTCAGCCCCTACGCCCTGCGCGAGGGATTTGAGATCAAGAGCCTTGTCGACAACACCATGACCGTCGACCGCAAAAGCACCGTCAACCCCATGAAGATAAAGGCCGGCGACGACGAACGCATAATCAAGAAAGGGGAACAAACTATCGACTTCTCCCTCTCGAAAAACGAGCGCAAGGCCGGAACAATCCTCGTGAGCAACGGCAACTACAGCCGCTACGTGACGCTCGCACCCTCCGACACCACACTTGCCGTGACATTCCATCCCGAAGGTGGTTACCTCATACCCGGCGCAGAGTGTAAGGTCGGCGTAAAAGCCATCGGCACCGACGGCCTGGGACGCGACATACGCGGCACGCTGCTCGACAGTCGCGGCAATACCGTCGCATCCCTCGAGACCATCCATGCCGGCATGGGTACGGTATCGTTCACACCGCAGGCAGGAGAAACCTACCGTATGCAGATCGGCGGCCAAGATTACCTGCTCCCCGCGCCCGACGCCCGCGCAGCCGTGATACACGTATCAGGTGCCGACATACCCGGCGCCGACATCTCAGTGAGCGCCGTGGGCAACGTGCCTGCCGGGGCCATGCTCATGGCCCAGAGCCGCGGCCGGCTGCGCAATCTTGCAGCTATCTCCCCTGCAATGCCAGTAAAGATCGCCCGCGATACCCTTGGCGAAGGCGTCAACCAGCTGCTGCTTATCGACGCCTCGGGCAACACCCTCAGCGAACGCCTCGTTTGGAACGCTCCCGCCGCCAACTAAAGCCAACATTACCAATAGAATCAATAGGGCTGTTAGAGTAATAGGACTGTTAGGGTCAATAGGGTCGGTAAGGGCTTTAAGGTCGTTAGAGCCTTTAAAGTCGTTACCGACCCTATTGACCCTATTGACCCTAACGACCTTAAAGACCTTAAAGACCTTAACGACCCTACCGACCCTATTGCTTTAACCCCCTACCAGCCAGTTCACCCGATTAAAAGTTGTTAAATATGGTAGAGGAATGCTAACCTATTGCCATAAAGAGAAGTTATAATATCACCATGCCGACGCTGCGGATCGATTTTAACATGAGGGATAATCCACACCATATGGCATCGGCCAATGATTATAACTTCTCTACCATATGTATCTATTATCCGGTAAACCAAACTCATACCTGCGCTGCAAGGCATTCGCGGCAAGCATTGCGGCGGCGCTGTGCCTGTCAACAGCCTATGCGGCCACATCGGTTGTCGAAAGTGCACTGACCGACTCCATCCCGGCACACTGGAGCTACGACGAACATTTCGACCAGACGATCCCTACCGACGACAATTGGTGGAACCGCCTCGGCGATCCGCTGCTTGATTCACTGATCGCACGCGGTATCGAAAACAACCCCAACGTAATAATCGCCGGAAAGCGCATAGTCATGGCCAAGGAAGCGCTCAACGCCGCCCGCTCCGGCTACTATCCGACACTGGGATTTAACGGCGGGTGGACGAAGGCCCGCTCGTCGGGCGCAACAGGCCCCGTCGAGATGCCGGCGACTACCGGCGACTACTTTTCGCTCGGCATCAACATGAGCTGGGAAATCGATGTATTCGGCAAGATCACGGCCAAAGCCTCACAGCAAAAGGCCCTTTACAACGCCACCCGCGCCGAGTATGCCGCAACGATGGTGACCCTTTGCGCCAACATCGCCAAGGCCTATGTAACCCTCCGCGTATGGCAGGGCGAATGGGATGTAGCCACCGAGCATATCGCCTCTCAGGAAAAGATAGTAAAAATAACCGAGGCTCGCCACGAGGCCGGCCTTGCCTCGATGCTCGACGTGACGCAGGCCCGCATAGTGTTCTACTCCACCCAGGCGTCAATGCCTGTGTTGCGTTCGTCGATACGTACCTCCATCAACTCTCTTGCACTGCTGCTCGGCGTATATCCGCGTGATGTGGAAACCATGCTCGAAACCCATCGTCCGCTACCCGATTACCGGCAGATGGTACCCGTCGGCGTTCCGGCCGAACTGCTGCGCCGGCGCCCCGACATCGTGGAGGCCGAATATGAACTCGCATCCTACGCAGCGGCACTCGGTATTGCCAAGCGCGACTTCCTTCCCACCCTATCGCTCAACGGAGCGATAGGCACAAGCGCACACCGCGCAGGCGACCTCTTCAGCCACGAAAGCCTCACCTACTCGATCGCGCCCACACTTACGTGGACAATCTTCGACGGCATGGCACGCCGCGCAAATGCAGCATCAGCACGCCAGCAGATGGAGATAGGCATGGAGAGCTACAACAATACCGTGATAACGGCCGTGGAGGAAGTCGACAACGCCATTGCAAGCTATATCGGCACTCTGCGCAATCTCGACATACTCGATGAAGTTGTCGAGCAGAGCCGCAAATCGCTCGATCTGTCGCTCGACCTCTACAAGCGCGGCCTGTCACCCTTCAACAACGTGGTCACGGCGCAGATGAATCTCCTTGAATACCAGAACTCCGTGGTGTCGGCAAGCGGTAAGGCCCTCACCGCACTCATCACCCTTTACGAAGCGCTCGGCGGCGGTTGGGATGCAGCCGACGAGGGGCTTAAATAGCAGTCACCCACCTGTACCGGCACACGGCGCTTCCTCCGGGAGGAAACGCATATCCCCTGACACAAAAAACAATACACCATATGAAACCGACCAACATGCTCGCAATGACATGCGCGGCGCTCGTGGCGCTTACGGCATGCCAGCATAAAAAATCGTCCGCCGACACCGACGACGGTATCATGGCCGTCGACGTAGCTACGCCCGTCACCGACTCCGTAATGCTCTACCGTACGTATCCCGGCACGGCAGGCGCCAACGCGAGCGCCGATATCGTGGCCCGTGTAAACGGCACGCTGCTCACACGCAACTACACCGGAGGCACACTCGTGCAGAAAGGGCAGGTACTCTTCACCATCGAGCCTACCCAGTACCGCGACGCCGTAGAACAGAGCCGCGCCACGCTCGCCACGGCAAAGAGCGAATATACCTACGCCTCCAATCAGGCGACGGCAATGAAGAAAGCACTTGAGAGCGACGCCGTGAGCAAACTCGACGTAATCCAGTCCGAAAGCAACATGGAGCAGGCCGCCGCCGCGATAAAAAATGCGGAAGCACAGCTCAATCTCGCCCTCACCAATCTCGGTTACTGCACCGTCAGAGCGCCGTTTACGGGTCATATCACCTCGTCGACAGTCGATCCCGGAGCATATATCTCGGGAGCCGGATCACCGTTTACCCTGGCGCAGATATATGATGACGCGCAGATTATCGTGATATTCTCCATTTCCGACACGCAGTACCAGCAGATACTCGGGGTAAGGGGCACGCCGCAGGAGGAGATATACCGCGCCGTGCCGCTGACATTCGACAGCGAACTGGCCCACACCTATACCGGCGACATGATGTACACGTCGCCGACAGTCGACAAGAGCACCGGCACGATCACTCTGAAATGCCGCGTCAACAACCCCTACGGCGAGATTCGCGACGGAATGTACGTGACCGTACACATGCCGTTCGGAGCCGATCCCCATGCCATACTCGTGAAAGACAGCTCGATAGGCACCGATCAGCTCGGCAAATATCTCTATGTTGTCAACGACAGCAACCGCATCGTATACACACCCATCGAGACCGGCGACCTCTACCGCGACTCGCTCCGCATAGTCACCAAAGGCATCTCCCCGAATAGCCGCTACGTGACCTCGGCCCTGCTCAAGGTGCGCGACGGCATGGAGGTAAAGCCCGTGGAGACCGCAAAGTAACCGCTCCGCCCCGAGGAGTTTATACACATATTTAAAAAAGTCATGACAACATTTCACTATAAAAAGTCATGACGGCTTCACTAAACCAGGAAAGCAATGTTTTCTAAATTCTTTATAGACAGGCCGATTTTCGCCACCGTGCTCGCCATACTGATGGTATTGGCCGGACTGCTTACCGTAAAGACCCTACCGGTAGCGCAGTTCCCCGATATCACGCCTCCTACGGTCAACGTGTCGGCCTCTTATCCTGGAGCCGACGCCGAGACCGTGGCCCGTACGGTAGGTGTGCCCATCGAGCAGCAGATCAACGGCGTAGAGGGGATGCTCTACATGGGCTCCAATTCCGGAAGCGACGGCAGCTACGGTCTGACCGTG
>JAHZGZ010000236.1 GCA_019420545.1 Bacteroidales bacterium
GTGTTCAACCTACTGCTGCAGGTGCTTGATGAGGGGCGTCTTACCGACAGTCTCGGACGTCGTGTCGACTTCAAGAATACCATCATCATCATGACCTCCAATATCGGAAGCCGTCAGCTGAAGGATTTCGGTGCCGGAGTAGGGTTCAACACACGTTCTGCCGACAAGGATTATAGTCATGGTGTGATTCAGAAGGCGCTCAACAAAGCGTTTTCTCCTGAATTCCTCAACCGTGTCGACGATATCGTGATGTTCGATCAGCTCGATCGCGATGCTATCTTCCGTATCATCGACATAGAGCTTGCCGGTTTCTACAAGCGTGTCGCATCGCTCGGTTTTACTCTTGATATCACTACCGAGGCCAAGGATTTCATCGCCAAGAAAGGTTATGATCCGCAGTTCGGCGCACGTCCGCTGAAGCGTGCCATCCAGAAATATCTTGAGGATGAACTTGCCGAACTGATAATCAACGCATCGGTCACCCCCGGCTCGCAGATCTATGTAGGCTACGATGCTGCCGCTGATAAGATTGTAACAGAAATTCACCGCCCGGATGAAGTCGCAGACAATGGTGCAGCATCCAACGGTACTGTTGCTTCTTCGGAAGAATAAAGAATCAATTTTTTTCGTATATATTTCCGGACGCCGTGCATTTCCGTAAGGAGTGTACGGCGTCCGTCTGTTATATGTCGCGAGGTGTCGTTATCGTGCACGTGATGATTCGCGGTCTTTGCTGTCACGTGGTGGAGCTGCTTTTACTTTGTTGCTTCCGAATGTGTATGATACTCCGAACGATACCATATGTGAATGTATGTCGTTGCGGACAGTTAGTTTATAGTTGCGATAATCGGCTATCGAGCGTGTGATGTTCCATCCGAAGGGATCGCTGACAGAGGCCGAGAGCACGAGGCGGTTATTGAAAAAAAGATACCTGATGTCGCATCCAAGCAAAGTGGTTGAGGAGTAATGGGTCATGCGTTCTTCACGCGGGAAATAATGACTTATCCGGGCGTTGAGTATCAGTGTTTTGCTCTTGTTGAGCATCCACGAACCTCTTGCTTCCAGTTTGCCGCTCCATCCATCGGTGTTGTAGCTGCTGAAATCGTCAATACGCGATTTTGCATGCGAATAATACGCTTCGCCTCCCAAAGTCAAACTGCATCGGTCGGTTAAGGGCCGGCTGTAGGAGACATATAATCCGGTCTTGTCGCTGTCGATGAAATTTTCCGGTATGGAATAGCGGCTGCCGTCGGGATTGAAGCGTGTCACATAACCGGATGAGTTGTTGAGACGCGATGTATAGAGTCCTGCATACAGGCCATTTCGGCTATAGTTTATTTCAGCATTATGCGATAATGAGGGGCTGAGATCGGGATTGCCCGACACATAGTCGGAGACGGTAGTGTAGTATCGGAACGGATTCAGATCGGCGAAATTCGGGCGCGATATTCCCATGGAATAGGCTGCTGAAATCCGGCCTCCCGTATGCAGATTCCAACTCATATTCACAGTCGGGAAGATATGTGTGTGGCGGTTGACCGCTACAATTTCTGTAGCGTATTGCGATCCTCGTGTCGTTATATTTTCGCAACGCACTCCGATCTTGCCGGAGAATATATCTGAAAATTTCTTTTCGATACTGACATATGCCGCAAGGATCGATTCGCGATATTTAAAGCGATTGTAGTCAGCTCTGTTTGATTGGCCGATGGTCATGGCGGTACGGTTGCCGATAAACGTCATGGCTGCTCCGGCCTCCATTTTCAGTGGGGTGAATGGCAATGTCGCGTCAAGTTTGAGTGAATGTATGTTGTATCGGTTTTTCCCGTCGCTGACAAGATGGCCTGACTCGTCGGTTCCGGATGTCGTGACGTCGCTAAATGACTTGGTATTGCGGAGAAACCGGTTGTATGTCAGACTGATGTATTTGCCGGTGTTGTCTATCTGCCAGTCGGCAAACGCAGTGACGGTTATGGCGCGGTTCGGTCGTCCGGGAGAATGAATCCATGAGTGCGAGATGGTACCATTGTCGGTTGTCAGATCCCTTATATCGCTTTTCAGTCTCATATTGCTGAAATTTATGATTGTTCCGACCGAAATCTGGTCGTTGAATCTATATCGGAACATGGCGTTGGCGGCGCCGGTATGATTGGAGAAATGATTGGTACGATCGGAAATCATTGTCCTGACAGGGAAGGTAAATGTCTGGTAAAGATTGTTGATTCCAGAAAACAACGACCATGTGGCATCGGCTGATACGTCGATATGGCGCGTGGTGTGGGATATATTTCCTCCAAGCTGATGGCTGAACCTCTCTCGTACGATCCCTTTGCCCCATGCGTTTCCGCATGTGCCTTTCGACTCGTCGCGTGTGGTAATGCTGATGAATGCTGTGTTGGTATCGGCGGCGTATCTGGCAGGCGGGGTAGTGATTATTTCGATTCTGGCAATCCGGGTGTAGGGGAGATTCTTCAGTTTCATGGCGATGGCCTCATCCGGCATTTCGAGGAGATGACCGTCGACGATATACTTTACCGTGGATTTTCCCGCGACGCTCACTATGTCGTTGATGAGTGTTGTGCGGGGTATGCGGTCAAGCATTTCCAATGCGTTAAGTCCTTTGGCATATGTGTCGTTGGCCGGAAGATATATTATTCCGTCGGACGTCTGTTTGAATGCCTGTCGACGGGCTGTAACGGTTATTTCGTTGAGCGTCAAGACGGGAATACTGTCGTTGGACAGCATATGAAAGGGTGTGAGAAGTGCTGCCGCTCCAATGAGCAGCATACGTAATGTGTGCATGGGTGTATGTGGGTTAGATTATTTGAAAGCTTTCTCTTTTCCCTGTATGAACAGGAACGCGCCGTGGAAATTGTCGCGTTTGAAGCCTATCTGTATCGTGTCGCCGTGGTTGACGATGGTCAGTGCAGTAAAGTGTCCGTCGTCATTTTTATGTTCGAAATAGTTGGAGGCATTTGCCGCATCCTTGTTGATCGCCTTCGCAATTGCCTGTACTATCGTAGGGTTGTTTGTTACGGTCATTCCGCGGAAAAAATCACCGTTGCTTTTATGGATGGAAATGGACACGTTCTTTTCATCGCTGAATCTTCCGTCAAAAAGCTTCTCTACGGCGAGATCGGGAGCTTTGGCTGAAAGTGTGGCTACCGATAGTATTATCAGTGTTATCAATGAGATAAGTCTGTTCATTTTGATGTGGAGTTATTTATCATGAAGTCATTCAGTTTCTGTTGCTCTATCTTCTGTAGCGTTTCCATATGCGACATGAATTCTTTTGCCTTGGTCATGTCGGTCTCGACCTGTATTCTCGATCTGCTGTTTCCAAGCCGGTTGCCTCCGGCATATGCGATATACACATCATCGTTTTCTGAGCGGAGATTAGGGTGCGCCACAACATTGCCGATGACTATGGCGATCAGCAGGCTTGCCGCAATGCCGGCGAAAAGATTACGTCGTCTCCATATCTTGGGTGTGCGATTGCTTCTACCTCTAATTCTCAAAGATATCCCCATGAGCATACGTGTCTCATCGATCAACGGCGAGGTATAATCAATTTTGCCAAGCACATACTGAAGCTCGGTTTCTTCAAGTACCGACAGTTGGCAGTCCATGTACATCCGGCATAGCTGTTCTACGTCGGCTTTACTGAGTTGAGTTGTTTCATGCCTGTTCATCGGTTCAGTCGTTTATAGTTTTCTTTTATTCTTTTTCTTGCCCGGCTCATGTTCATTCTTACAGCCTCCACCGACATGTCGAGCAACTGGGCTATCTCATCGTATTCACGGCCTTCGTGTACCACGAGGTTGAATATGCGGTGCTGTATTGCAGTCAGCCCCGTTGTGAGAAGGTGCTCGAGATCGGCGGTGGTGTCGCCATCGTCGGGAGGTACGGTAATATGCATTGCCTCTTCGGAATCGTCGAGCGATATTGTACGGCGTTCGCGCAAACGGTCGATACATATGTTACGTAATACGGCGAACAGTTTGTTGCGAGCTTCCGCATCCGTCTCTGCCGGTGGGTGATTCCACAACCGCGAGAATGTATCCTGCAACGCATCGCGTGCATCCTCGTCGTTTTTGAGGAACCGGAGCGCGCTGCGGTGAAGGCGGTCACGCAGTTGCAGAAACGAGGATGTCAGATAATCGGGTTTCATATCTCTTATATGATAGATACGAAAAAAGGAGCCGGACGTAACAGCCGACTCCATATTTTTTTCATGTATATGTTCCGACGGGATAATATGACGATGTCAGGACTGTCGGCGGTGACGACCGATAGTGCCTCCATGCTTCAGGAAAATATGGAGCAGGAGAA
>JAHZGZ010000237.1 GCA_019420545.1 Bacteroidales bacterium
CGCTGCGCAGACTGTATTTGTGGAAACGGTCGAAAATCTGGTGGTCGGTAAACACGCATATCTTCGTGCGGTGGTCGACGAACCCTTCGTGGACTGTTGAGATTACCGGAGTGAAGACTATGCCGTCGTCGCCGCGGTCGGCGAATATGGCACGCAGGCGCTCGATCTGCTTTTCGCTGTCGGAGAGCACATAGATAGTGTAGCCGTCGGCGATAAAGCGTGTGAACGAGTCGGAGATAAGGTCGAAATTCTTATGATAAATACCCTGAGGGGTGCAGCCGAAGCGTATCACCGGAGCGTCGGGGGCATCCGAGTCGGGAGGGGTGTCGGCAGCGGCGGTGAAGCGCATCTGCTTCATGCCGGCGATGGCCGAGGCGAAGCTGTCGGGGTCGACGAGCTGTTTCAGCGCGTCGGCATCGCCTTCGTCGGCGAGGGTGGCGTTGGTGCTGAAGGTGTCGGCGGCAAGGGCACGCACGCGCTCTACTGTGAACTGCACGTCGCGCACCCAGAGTATGGTGTCGGCACCCGCGAAGTCGAGAAGCGACACGGAGCTCGTGGCTGCCTGCGGCGTGACGTCGGCGGTGATGGAGATTTCGGAAAGGTTGCGCTCGGAGAGCTGTGTTTCGACGTTGAATGTGCGGATGGTCTCGATCTCGTCGCCGAAGAAGTCGATGCGGAACGGCTGCTCGGAGCTGTAGCCGAAAATATCGAGTATGGAGCCGCGTATGGCGAATGTGCCCGGCTCGTATACGTAGTCGACCTCCTTGAAGCCGTTGTCGCGGAGCCAGCGGGCGGTATCGGTCAGGTCGACCGATTCGCTTTTGCGCAGGGTGAGCGTGCTGCGTTCGACAGTGCCGCGGTCGGCCACCTTCTCGGCGAGGGCCTCGGGATAAGTGACGACATAACGCAGGGCCGGATCGACACCCCAGCGGTTGAGCACTTCCGTGCGCATGATCTGCGAGGGGGGATCGACCTGACCGTACTTGATGGCACGCTTGTAGCCGCTGGGCATCATGAGCACGGCCTCTTCGCCGAGTGCACGGGAGAGGTCGTGATAGAGATAACCGGCATCGTCGAGCGAGTCGCCGACCACAATCATCGGGCGCCGGGGTGAGTCTTTTTCAGAAATCGCCACCGCCGCCATAAGGAGCGGGGCCGAGGAGCCGGCGAGGCCGTTGAGGCGGCACACGCGCATGGAGGAATCGTCAAGTGCGCTGTCGAGAGCCTTCCTCCTTGACGGAGTGAGAATGCGCGCGCACAGCTGAGTGAGATCCATTTATTTCTTGGTTTTCTTGTCGTTGTCGGGCTTTACGGGAGCGAGGATTTCCTTGTACCGCACGGGATCGGAGAGCACGGCCGAGGCCGAGTCGACGGCGTTGTCGTGGCGCAGCGACTGGGCTACCTGACCGCGCTGGTAATAGTAGCGCTTCACGAGCTCCGAGGCAAGTATGTCGTCGATGTCGCGGCGGTTGTTGTCGAGGTCGTGTCCGAGGTCGTGACGGAGCAACCCTTCGAGAATGTCGAGCTGGCGGCGCGTCGAATCAGTCATATAGCCTTCGCTCTCGGCAACCTTGCGCAGGTTCTGCACCATCTGCTCGCACACCTTGTCGTACTGGAACTTGGTGGGATCGATGAAGGCCTTGAACTCGCTGAAGATCGTGTCGGTGACGTCGAACTGCTCGGGCGCGGGGATGGTGGGATGCGTGGCGGCATAGCGCGTGGCGAAGTCGAACGCCCAGTGGTCGCTTACTATATTATATGTAAGACGGTTGATTTCGGGGTATTCCACCTTGATGTCGGGGGTGATGCCTCCGCCGTCGCGCACGATGCGTCCGTGGCGCGTGGCGAACTCGTTGGTGAGCGAGTCGGGGGTGCGGGCCACCGAGCCGTCGGGATTGCGGTGGGAGTAGTCGATGGCCTGGATGAGGCGTCCGCTCGGAAGATAGTATTTTCCGGTGGTCACCTTGAACATGCCGTCGTAGGGTATGGGGCGTGTGCCCTGCACAAGCCCTTTGCCGAAGGAGCGGCTGCCGATGATTACGGCACGGTCCATGTCCTGAAGGGCGCCGGCGGTGATTTCGGCCGCCGAGGCCGATGAGCCGTCGATGAGCACCACGAGTGGAAGGTCGGTGTCGATGGGCGAGGAGGTGGTCTTGTAGACCTTCTCGTTGAGCAGCCCCTTGCCTCGGGTACGTATTACCTCGGTGTTCTTGGGCACGAAATAGCTCACGATCTTTACCGCCGCTTCGAGGAGGCCGCCGGGATTTCCGCGCAGATCGAGGATGAGCGACTTCATCCCTGGATTCTTCTTTAGCTCAAGCAGGGCGTTACGCACGTCGGCAGCCGACTTGTCGGTAAACTGCGAGAGGAAGATATAGCCGGTGTTGTCGCCGAGCATGCCGTAGTAAGGCACCGACGGGAGCTGTATCTTGCTGCGCACGAGGTCGAACTTGAGTATCGAGTCGGGGCCGTTGTAGGGGCGCTTTACGGTGACGGTAAGCGGCGTGCCGGCCTCGCCTTTCAGACGCGCGCTGACCTGCGAGTTGTGCCATGTGAGCACGGTATCGCTGTCGATGGCCACGATAAGGTCGCCAGCCTTCAGACCCGCTTTTTGCGACGGGGTGCCCTCGTAAGGCTCGGAGATGTATACGCCGCGTCCGGGTATCTCGGTAATGACGGCGCCGATGCCGCCATACTCGCCTGAGGTCATCATGGCGAGATCCTCCTGCTCCGAGGCGGGATAATACTCGGTGTAGGGGTCGATGTCGTTGAGCATCGCCGCGATGGCGGTGTTGACCGACTTTTCGGCGTCGATAGTGTCGACGTAGTTGGTCTGCAACTCCTTGAAAACGGAGGTGAATATGTCGATGCTGCGCGTGATGTCAGTCTTGGGGCTACGGGTATCAGCCGACGCGGCGGCAATAACTAACGACACTGCCAGACAGCCGGTTGCGATCCTGTTGAAACGGTGGTTACGTGGAGATAACTTCATTCGAGGCAAAATTGAGGTGCTAAGTTACTTATTTTATTTCAGAGATTACTTCCTCTCCTATGATAATTATAACAATCAATCCCTAATTTTGTCTAATTTACCTTCTCCAAAAATAGTTTGGGAATGCCTCATAGGGATAAAGCTGGCATTCGCAAGATCGTGGATCAGGACGGGGCGGAGGCTTTAAGACCGGGGCCACGGAAACGGTCGGAAAACTTCAGTTTCCCGGGTAGTGAAGTACAAGACGTATTAGCCGAGACCGGCTGTGCCGGGACCGCCTTGGGCGAGGATTGTTGAACTTGATGAGAGAGGCCGATAGATTTTTGAGCGAATTGAGCGGATTGCGGGGCGGATTGTGCTGCTTCGGCGGCAGCTTTGGCGGCCAAGGCTTCCTGACGGCGCTGGCGACGACGTTCTGCGGCACGGCGGTTGCGCTCCTTGCGGGCTTTTATCTGCGCCTTGATTACTGTCCAGGCGCCGCGGAAGGTGCGCTCGATGGCGAATGTCGATTCCGGCTCGATGCCATCCTCGATGTAAGCGCGAATCATGCGCTCTATGCGTCCGGGGTTGTCTACGTCGGCGGCTACCATGGCAACGCGCCATTCATAATCGAATTTATAACGCTGTTTTTTCATAACTGATTAAATTAAGATGTTTATATTGTGTGTTTGTGAATAGCTACGCTGCAAAATTACACCACTAAAATGTTAATTACAAATTATCCGATATGTTTTTCAACATAAAAAACGCTGTAAATCTACACAATCATACCGATTGCTTGTAGGGACGCGGCGTGCCGCGTTACGTCATGCATGCCGTACATACTTGATTATCTTGATGTAACGCGGCACGCCGCGTCCCTACAATCTATGAGCGATATAA
>JAHZGZ010000238.1 GCA_019420545.1 Bacteroidales bacterium
CGATATCAAATCGCAGACACTGAGCCGTAGCATATACGAAACCACAGTATACAACGCCGACGTGGAGCTTACCGGCGAATTCGACACCAATACCCTGAAGATTACAGGAATACCGATGGATCGTTTTCTATTCGGTAAAGCCTATGTGACGATCGGTATCGGCGACCTCAAGGGTGTGGAGACAATCACGCCGCTTAAACTCGGCGACACCGAACACACCTTGAACGGCACGTCCGACGATGAAGTATACGTCAATCTGGCGTTCGACAACAATACCGACTACACCGTCGAAGAAGTAATGGTGGAGTATGAGCCGGGCTCAAAATGGTACGACGACTACAGCGATTCCTCATCAGGCTGCATGCAGGCATCCATATCGCTCGACTCTGTGGCAGGCACGCGCATCCCCTACTCCATCAGCATGCGCATCAAGGGCTCGCAAGCGCTCGGCATCACTCCGGTAGGCGCCGAAAGCATGATCGCGATGAGCGGCATATGCAAGTCGCCATCCTTTGCCGGGATGATCATACCCACCGAACGTACAGTCGACACCGACAGTTTCTCGGCAAAATGGCTCATCAACTCCATCAACCGCGACTATCCGCAGGCATTCATCGGTGACAAACCCTACAAGATCGCCCATTCTGCGGTCGTAACCAACATGCTTGTACCCGTCGACCGCTATCAGAAGATATCAAGGGCCATAAAATATGCCATCATCGTAATATTGCTGACATTCATCTCCGTGCTGTTTGCTGAAATTATGATGAAACATCCCATCAACATGTTCCAGTATCTGCTCATAGGCCTTGCGCTCATCCTCTTCTATTCATTATTACTGTCGCTGTCGGAGCACATGCGTTTCGGCCTCAGCTACCTGATTGCGTCAGTAATGACCATCGGACTTGTAAGCATCTACATGCTCGGCGTAATCCGCTCGCGCAAAGTAGCCACTACCCTCGTAGCGCTCCTTACTCTGATCTATCTCTTTATCTATGTGCTTCTTTGCCTTCAGACATAT
>JAHZGZ010000239.1 GCA_019420545.1 Bacteroidales bacterium
ACGAATGATAAAAACGTGTAGAATACTTTCATACGTAGCTGTTTTAGGATTAAAATGTGAATGATTTGTAATATAATCTGAGCATTAGTTTTGCAAAGATATGTAAAAATATATAAAAACAAGCCCGAAATACAGAAAATGCTGTATTTCGGGCTAAATTATTTGATTTTTCTCGTGAAAATGCGGGTTTGGCGTCGGAAAACGCGGCAGGCTCGGGTATTCCTTACGACTTACTCGGCGATGAGCAGGAAGTACTGCTTCTTGCCTTTCTGTACGAGGATGTATTTTCCGGCGAGGAGCATGTCGGCGGTGGCGGGGAGGTTTACGTCGGTTACCTTTTCCTTGTTGATCGAAAGTCCGTTGCCCTGCGCGAGCTTGCGTAGCTCACCTTTGCTGGGGAATACCGGGGCCTTTTCGGTGAGGAGGTCGATAAGCTTGACCTCGCCGCTCTCGATGTCGCTCTTGGCAACTTTGAATGTGTCGACACCCTCGAACACGTCGAGCAGCGTAGCCTCGTCGATGCGGTGGAGCTTTTCGGCGGCGTCCTTGCTGAAGAGTATCGACGAAGCCTCCACGGCAGCCTCGTAGGCCTCGGCGCTGTGAACCATGGTCGTGATCTCCTTTGCCAGACGCTTCTGTATGGGGCGCTGGCCGGGGTCGGCGGCCTGCTCCTTGACGAGCTCTTCCACTTCCTCGCGGGTAAGCTCGGTGAATATCTTGATGTAGCGTTCGGCGTCGGCGTCGCTTACGTTGAGCCAGAACTGGTAGAACTTATAGGGCGATGTGTAGCGAGGATCGAGCCACACGTTGCCGCTCTCGGTCTTGCCGAACTTGCCGCCGTCGGCCTTGGTGATAAGCGGGCAGGTGAGGGCATAGGCCTCGCCGCCGTTGGTGCGGCGTATCAGCTCGGTGCCTGTGGTGATGTTGCCCCACTGGTCGGAGCCGCCCATCTGGAGCTTGCAGTTCTTGTGCTGGTTGAGGTAGAGGAAGTCGTAGCCCTGCAGAAGCTGGTAGGTAAATTCGGTGAACGACAGGCCGTCGCGGGCTTCGCCGTTGAGACGTTTCTTAACGGAGTCCTTGGCCATCATGTAGTTGACAGTGATGTGCTTGCCTATCTCGCGGGCGAAGTCGAGGAATGTCCAGTCCTTCATCCAGTCGTAATTGTTGACAAGCTCGGCGGCATTGGGAGCATCGCTGTCGAAGTCGAGGAATTTGGCGAGCTGAGCCTTCATCCCATCCATGTTGTGCTTGAGTGTCTCTTCGGTGAGAAGGTTGCGCTCGGCCGACTTTCCCGAGGGATCGCCGATCATACCTGTGGCCCCCCCGATGAGGGCCAGAGGCTTGTGGCCGCAGCGTTGGAAGTGGCGCAGGATCATCACGCTGCAGAGGTGGCCGATGTGCAGCGAGTCGGCGGTAGGGTCAAAGCCGATATAGGCGGTGACCTTTTCTTTATTTAGCAGTTCTTCGGTGCCCGGCATCATATCGTGAAGCATGCCGCGCCATCGCAGTTCTTCTACAAAATTCATCGAATAAAATTGTTTTGTTGTGATTTATCTTGCAAAATTACTCATTATCCCCATAATAACCCACTCATTCCACAAAAACTTCACCGAGTAGCTTTTACCAGCGGTTGAAGTGGATGTTGGCGGGAGTGTATTTGTCTTTGGGCTGCTGGGGAGCTACCGGATAGCCGATCGGTACGACTGCGAGTGGAATAATTGTAGCGGGGAGGCCCAGCCGTTCCTGTACGGCTTTCGTGCGCTCGGTGGAGGGATATACACCGGTCCATACGGCTCCGAGGCCGAGGGCATGCGCGGCAAGCAGAAGGTTTTCGGTAGCGGCCGACACATCCTCGATCCAAAAGTCGCGTCCTTCGCCTTCAAGTGCCTTGCTCATGTCGCCGCATGTCACGATCGCAAGCGGGGCGTGGGTTAGCATTTTGGCGTAGGGGAGCACCTCGGCCAGCGAGTCGAGCGATTCGCGCGAATCGAGCACCACGAATGCCCACGGCTGCTTGTTGACTGCCGTCGGAGCCGACATGGCGGCGCGGAGCATCAGATCGATCGTGTCGCGGCTCACCGTGCGGTCAGGGTCATACTGGCGCACGCTTGTGCGCGTCATTATATTCTCAAGAGCCGGATTGGCGGCCTCGTTGTGCAACGGCGCCTTCTCCATGCCGTTGCCGGCAGTATTATTGCATGCACTCATACTTGTAATAAGCAACGCCAAAGCTGTTGCACAGGTTAAAACGTTAAATCTCATGTCTTGTTCAGTTGGTTGTGTATCCGGCAAAGATAGTGATTTATATTTGCAGATAAGAAACAGATTGTACGGATTGATGTTTTTTAACCGGTGGGCAACCATCGGAGCGAGGGAAAATTACTAACTTTGCGACGTGTGCCCATATGCTATGTCTGCACGCCTGTAATCAACGAAACATCCTGCAATGAAGTTTATAAAAGAGAACTCCCGTAAGATTATCGCCGCAATGTGGATTATCTTTGGCCTGTGTCTGGCCGGAGTGGTAATGTTCCTTTTCCTTATATATAACGGTGTGATAGGGTATATGCCTCCGGTGGAGGAGCTGAAAAATCCCAAGGACCGCTTTGCATCAATCGTATATTCGGCCGACGGCGAGGAGCTGGGCCGATATTTCAACGGTACCGGCAACCGTGTGTATGTCGACATCGACGATATCTCGCAGAATGTGATCGACGCACTGATCGCCACCGAGGACTCGCGCTTCGAGGATCACTCCGGCATTGACGTGCGCGCTCTGGGGCGTGTTGCCGTAAAGACTGTCATCATGCGCCAGAAGAATGCCGGCGGTGGCTCCACCATCACTCAGCAGCTCGCAAAGCTGCTCTATTCGCCGTCGAGCGACGGCCTCCTTGAGCGTGCCCTTCAGAAACCTATCGAATGGATGATCGCCGTTAAGCTCGAACGATTCTACTCGAAGGACGAGATCATAAAAATGTATCTCAACCAGTTTGACTTCCTCTACAATGCCGTCGGCATCAAATCGGCCGCATACGTGTATTTCGGCAAGGATCCGAAGGATCTCAACATCCAGGAAGCTGCCACGCTGGTGGGCATGGTCAAGAATCCGTCGTACTTCAACCCCGTGCGCAAGCCCGAGCGCACCCGCGACCGCCGCAACGTGGTGCTCGAGCAGATGTACAAGGAGGATATGATCACCCGTGAGCAGCTCGATTCCCTCCAGGCTCTTCCGCTCGAACTGAATTTCCACCGTGTTGACCACAAGGAAGGCCCCGCACCTTACTTCCGCGAAGAATTGCGCCGCATGCTCCGCGCCAAGCGCCCCGTGCGTGCCGACTACCGCGGATGGGAGAAGCAGAAGTTTGTCGACGATTCCATCGCCTGGGAGACCAATCCCCTCTACGGCTGGATCGAGAAGAACCCCAAGCCCGACGGCACCAAATATGACATCTACACCGACGGACTCAAGATATACACCACCATCGACTCGCGTATGCAGCGCTATGCCGAAGAGGCCGTGACCGAACATCTTGGTCAGACCCTTCAGCCGAGTTTCTTCCGCGAGAAGCGCGGTGTGAAGGGCGCTCCTTACACCACCAACCGCGAGGAGCTCTCGTCGGCACAGCTTTCGGCGCTCATCGACAAAGCCGTCAAGCAGACCGACCGCTATTATCAGATGAAGAAGGCCGGAGCCTCGGAGGCCGAGATCAAGAAGGCATTCGCTACGAAGCAGGAGATGAAGGTATTCAGCTACAACGGCATGATCGACACGCTTATGTCGCCGATCGACTCACTGTTCTATACCAAGCATTTCCTCCGCGCCGGATTTATGTCGATGGAGCCAGTCACCGGCCATGTCAAGGCATATGTCGGCGGCCCGAATTTCTCCGCTTTCCAGTACGACATGGTGTCGACCGGACGACGCCAGATCGGATCTACTATCAAGCCGTTCCTCTACACCTACGCCATGGAGGAAGGCTTTACCCCCTGCGACCAGCTTCTCAACGAGCAGCCCACGATCTACGACGAGGTGGGACGCCCCTGGTCGCCGCGCAACTCCGGCAGCGCCCGTGTGGGCGAGATGGTCGATCTGCGCTGGGCGCTCACCAACTCCAACAACTGGATTTCGGCACGCCTTATGGCGCAACTCTCCCCGGCCACACTTGTGCGCAATATGCACAACTTCGGCATCACCAACAAGCTCGATCCCGTCATCGCCCTCTGCCTCGGGCCCTGCGACGTGTCGGTCAAGGAGATGGTGACGGCATATTCCGCCTTTGCCAACAAGGGTATGCGTGTCGACCCGCTCTTTGTCACCGCCATCGCCGACAATAACGGTAACATCATAAGCGAGTTTACCCCGCGCCATACCGAGGTAATCTCCACCGAGGCTTACTACAAGATACTCTCCATCCTCCTCAATGTGGTCGACGGCGGTACGGGCAACCGTCTGCGTCGTCCCCCCTACAATCTTACCGCACAGATGGGCGGCAAGACCGGTACCACCAACTCTAACAGCGACGGATGGTTCATGGGCTTTACTCCCCAGCTCGTATCAGGCACATGGGTAGGAGGCGAGGAGCGCTACATCCACTTCAACGGCATGGCCATGGGTCAGGGCGCCTCGATGGCCCTCCCTATCTACGGCAAGTTCATGCAGAAGGTCTACGCTGATCCTACGCTCCCTTACAAGCAGGACGTGACTTTCACATTCCCGTCTGATATTGACCTCTGCGCCAAAGAATACTACGGTGAGTTTGCCGACGAACCCGACGAGACCGACGAATCCATTCAAGGCGTCTTCGACTGATAGTCTCAGTCGCTGCCCGCATTAAACAGGCTCATATAGTTATGGGGGAATTATTTCCCTTCCAGGCCGTTGATGGGCATGTCGCGGAGCAGGATTTTGTCGCACATGGCGAGGGTCTGGCGCGTGTTGTCGGTAATCTCGCGGATGATATCGGAGAACTCTTCCTGGAAGTTGGGGATGAAACCGTTGGCACCCTCGGTATTCAGTTTGTCGAGCACCATGCCGAGCGTCACTTTGCTCGGATCGGTAGCCGGCTGATAGGCATAGATATCCTCTCCCGCCACCACCGGCGACAGCAGTTTGGCCGCCACCATTTCATCGATCAGCTGAGTCACAAGGCGCGACGGCATATGGTACGTCGCCGCGAAATCAGTCACCGTGAAGGGTCGCAGGCCACGGTCAAACCGCTTGACAATGATAGCCATTATCACAACCGCGATCTGCCGCTTGTAGTCGAGCGAGATGGTAGATATGTCGTGGGAGAAATTAAACTGGAATATATTCTGCGACGAGTAGCAGAGCACCGCACCGGCCAGTGTAATGGTCCATACCAGCTGAAGCCATATCAGCAGCAACGGCAGGAAAGCGAACGACCCGTATATGGCATTGTATTTCGACACATATATCTGCCCTGTCAGAAAAAGATACTGAAGTATCTGAAACGCTGTGCCTGCGAATACTCCGCTGAAAAATGCATTTTTAAACTTCACCTTCGTGTTGGGAAACGCCAGATACATCCCCGTGAACGACATCCACGTGAGCACGAACGGAGCCACATCAAGCACCACTTTCAGCGCCGGCGATATGAAGTGAAGCCGCGGATTGTCGATGAGCACATAACTCACCATGACCGATATGCCGCTTGAGCATATCATCAGTATCGGCAGCAGAAACATTATGGCCGTATAGTCGATCACCTTGCGGCCGAACGAGCGCGCGTGCGTCACTCCCCATACCCTGTTGAACGTATCCTCGATATTGCTCATCAGCGATATCATGGTCCACAGCAGCACAACAATGCCTACGCCTACAAACACTCCCTGCGACGCCTGCTCCATGTAGCCGCTCACGAAGTTGATGGCCGCCTCAAGGGCATTTTTCTGTGAGGGAAGCGCCTGAAAAAGCTGGGTCTGCACCAGATTCTCGAATCCGAAGCCGCGCCCTATGGCGAATAGCATGGCAAGTGCGGGCACTATGGCCAGCAGTGTGCTGTAGGTAAGCGCCGAAGCCCGGTTTTGCAGATCAGTGTTGAGAAACGATCTTACCGTCAGGTTCATCGTCTTGATGGTGTCGATCTTCCAGTTGCGCCTCGTGTCGCTCCATACGCCCGAACTGCAATAGGCTGCGAATGCCTTTGTGCGTATGGTAGCCAGCCGCAGCCGCGCCGCCATACGGTTTATGATTGATGATATTTTGTTTTTCCCTTTCATTATGAGGATTACAGATTGCTGCTTACAAAATTAAACAAAATATACATCAATATTTATTTTGGAAGAGTCGAAAAAAATCCGTAGCTTTGAGCATCGGGCAGCGCAATCAAGCCCGTATACAATTTCCCTCCTCGGGGTTCACATTATCCGAATACCTTAAACATCAATATAATTTATTAACCAAAACATGACACCTCAGGACAAAATCACCCTCGAAGAAAAAGGTATTGCTCCCGAGCTTCTCGAGAGCCAGCTCAAACGCTTTGAAACAGGGTTCCCCTACCTCCGTATCGTCGACTCCGCCCGTGTGGGAGCCGGAATACTCGCTCTCGACGCTGCCGCACAGCAGCAGGCCATCGACCGCTGGCAGCAGTATCTTGCCGACGGAGGCCAGGTATATAAATTCGTGCCGGCATCCGGTGCCGCATCGCGTATGTTCAAGTCGCTTTTCGCCTACCTCGACGGCGAGGCCAACGCTCCGAAGCCCGGAAGCGACGTAGAGCAGCTGCTCGACCGCATTACCGACTTCGCTTTCTTCCCTGAACTCGATCAGGCATGCGTCCGCCTCTATGGCAAGGATGTGGCAGCCCTCAAGGCCGAAGGCCGCACCAAGGAAATCATCGCCGCCCTTCTCCATAAGGAGGGACTCAACTACGGCCAGCTTCCCAAGGGGCTGCTCAAGTTCCACTCCTATACCGCCGGAGCTCGCACTCCCCTTGAGGAGCATCTCGTAGAGGGCGCGCAGACAGCCACCGACAATGCCGGCAACGTCAACCTCCACTTCACCGTGTCGCCCGAGCACCGCGCTCTCTTCGAGCAGAAGATCGCCGGGGCCGTACCCGGATTTGAGAAGGCTCTTGGCGTGCGCTATCATATCTCACTGTCCGAGCAGAAGAAGTCGACCGACACCGTTGCCGTAAATCCCGACAACACCCCCTTCCGCGAGGATGGCAAACTGCTGTTCCGTCCCGGCGGCCACGGCGCGCTCATCCAGAACCTCAACGACATAGACTCCGCCGTAGTATTCATCAAGAATATCGACAATGTGGTGCCCGACTCCCAGCGCGACGCAACCCTCCAGTATAAGAAGGTGATCGCCGGATGTCTTGTCGAGACACACGACCGCATTGCCCGCTATCTCGATATGATCGACCGCGGTGCCTACACCATCGACGATGTGCGCGGAATGATCGCTTTCATGCACGACACGCTCAACATCCGCGACGAGAAGCTCAAACAGCTTGAGGACGCCGACCTCGTGCTCTACATCCGCGCCAAGCTCGACCGTCCCCTGCGCGTATGCGGCATGGTGCGCAACGAGGGCGAGCCCGGCGGCGGTCCCTACATCACCTACAACCCCGACGGATCCACTTCTCCCCAGATTCTCGAAAGCACTCAGATCGATCCCGACCGCTCCGAGTACAAGGAGATGGTAGCCAAGGCAACCCACTTCAACCCCGTGGATCTCGTATGCTACATCAAGGACGTGAAGGGCAACAAGTACAATCTTCCCGACTATGTTGATCCCGACACCGGCTTCATCTCTTCGAAGTCGCGCAACGGACGCGAACTCCGCGCCCTTGAGCTTCCCGGCCTCTGGAACGGTGCCATGAGCGACTGGAACACCATCTTCGTCGAAGTCCCCGTGGCTACATTCAATCCCGTCAAGACCGTCAACGACCTTCTCCGTCCCGTACATCAGGCCTGATCATCGGCATAAGGAGATATAATTGAAAAAACGAGAGGGCGATGCTTGCTATGGTTCAGCTAAGCATCGCCCTCACTATTTTTATGAAGGTGTTGCAAAACTATAAGTTATTATACCCATCATAGAATGTAGGGACGCGGCGTGCCGCGTTACATCAAGATAATCAGACATGTACGACTTGCCCAATGTAACGCGGCACGCCGCGTCCCTACATTTTTCGCATTTTGCAACATCATGTCCCTGTTACGGACGCATGAATTTCTGAGAGCCTGACTTTCCGCCGGTTGTGTATCTTACGATATACACTCCTGAGGGGAGCGTGCACGAGATGCTGCCGTTGCGGTCGCTCTTTCCGCTGAAACATTCGGCGCCCGTGGCGTTGTAGATGCGTACCGACAGACCTGTACCTTCCCGGCATGAGATAGTGGTGCGCTCGCCGTCGTGGCGTATCGCAAGGTGCATATCCCCCGCACCGTCAGCCACCTCGGCAATGCCGCTTGTCAGCGACGCACCCTTGTAGCGGTAGTTGAAGCGTCCGTTGGGAGCCACGTCGCCGTCGGAGATGAAGGTTATGATGTCGGGATTGTCGTCTGACACATTGTCGGCCCATTTGAAATCGATATCGCGGTAACCATCTGTTCCAAGGAGATTTTTGGGGATGGCGAGATGCATCCGCTCCCCTTCAGCCCGATATTTTACCGGGGCCACAGTCTCCCAATTGAAATCAGCGGTGTGCTTCATGAGGGAGTACTTTCCTGTGGCGCGGTCAGTGTATACGCTGTAATCGTAGCCGTACCATCCTGTGGTATAGTCGGTGTCGGTGTTGAGAAACAGACGCATCCATCGGTCGGACTTTTCCCGATCGGAAATAGGCTCACTGGTGCTGATGTAGAAATAGATATTGGCGGCATCCTGCGTTACTTTGGCTTCGATGAGATCGTTGGTAGCGCGTGAAAGTGTGGCTGGAGTCTGTACATCTTTTGACGTGTATTCGGTATCATTTTTGTCGTCGCGGTACACTACGCTTTCTGCATCCCACTGGCTGAAATCCTTGTCTATGTCGATTGTAAGATTTACCGTCGGCACGGGAATCTGACGTGCTCCGCGGTATTTCCTTACGTTCGACACAAGTTGCAGATAATAGTTGTCGCGTATCAGCGGGTGGGTGCTCGGCTCTATGTCGCGGTCGAATTCTGCGTTGTACACGTCGATAAAGTATGTTTCTCCAATCGATGGTGTGGTAGCGCCGGGCCGAAGATAGTTCATCTCTACTTCGTTTGAGATAACAAACCTCTGGGCGATCCATTCATTGAACTGGGTTACCATCACTATGGGTGCATGCACCTCTATAGCGCGGTCCCACTGCTCCTGGAAATAAAGACCGTAGG
>JAHZGZ010000024.1:0-6593 GCA_019420545.1 Bacteroidales bacterium
GTTTACCGGCATCCTTGACGGTATCAGGCCATTGAAGCGTTACGTGCTTATCGACGCATGCCATTCCGGAGGTATCGATAAAGAGGAGTTTATTGCCGACAATACACAGTCGGTTTCGTCGGTTGCTCCGGGAGGACTACGCTTCCGCTCGGTCGGCGGAATTAAGGAGCGTTCCAAGACCGGTGCGCTGCTGCGAAGAATTTCCGGCGATATGTTCTCGGAACTGACCACAGAGGCCGGAGCGACAATCATAGCTTCTTCCGATGGAGAACAGGTGTCGATGGAGGGCGATAAGTGGGGTAACGGACTGTTTACGCATCTTATAAAGGAGGGCTTGTCGGCGGATGGCGCAAATGGCGGTCTGAAAGCCCTTGGCGGAAGTGCTTCGGAGCTTACTTTCGAAGCTCTCGGGCGTTGGGTAGCTGCTGAAGCATCACGTATCTCCGACAACCGGCAGACGCCGGTAATGCGGACTGTCACTCCTGAACCACTTGTGATTTATAGAAATAAATAATCGGAAATGTTGAGATATTTTATTATATGCGCCATTCTTGTCGCTTCAATGCAACTTTTGGCGCAGAAATCGGATGCGCTTGCGAAAGAATATGATCGGCTCGGAAGAGAACTTGCACTCCTTGAGAATAAGTATAGGGAGTCGGGAAACATGTATGAGTACCGACGTCTGGCGCAGCAAATGGACTCGGTGTCAGAAAAAATGATGGGTGTGCAGCTCGCCATAGAGGTCATAAATTTCGATACGGCAACGGCTTCTCCGCAGGAATGTGCTGCACTGGCGCGTAAACTTATATCAACAGACATGTTGACTGCGGAGACACTTCCGATATTGCAGCGCGCCATGAACGGCGGCGATCGTTTTTGCCTTAACTATGCCGCGCTGTCCAATATGATTGTCGGAGATTTCGATAAGGCTCTGCGCAATCTTCATCATGCTGCCTTGACATTTGCCACTAATGACTGCTATCTTCCGGTATTCTATAATCTGGCAACAGTCTATGGTATCAAAGCTCTGGAGAAGGATAATGTGAAACGGATCGAGCATGCCGATTCGGCACGCATGTATGCCGATGCGTTTTTGTCATCGCTCAAACATACCGCTCATAAGTACAGGCCAATATGCGTGTATTCTCCGGCTGAATGTTATGCGTATGAACCATGGCGACCTAGTTATCGGATTTCCAAAATCGGAGCTGTGCCTGAGGAGATACAACTTCAGGTTATGCTTGGTAGACTTGATAATCTATCGCGTCAGAAAAGCGTGAAATAAACCGTCGTTTTATTCCAACGTTTTGGGTATAAGTGTTATCTGCATGGAATCGGTGATTAGCGTTACCTTTTCATTGCTTTGGTCAAGGTAATAGACTGACAATGTAGCGTCGAACGGCGGAATAGGTTTTCCGTCGATAGTAAAGATGTCGGGAGTGATGAAGAAGGTGCCGTCGCGGTTTTCGATAATCTTATTGATATCCTCGCTGGCATAGCTGTATGAGATGTAAAAGAAACGATCCTTATCGGTAGGCATTGCCGTGGCGACTTTAAGCGTGTCGGTAAGATAAAAATGTCCGTCGAGGAGCGCCCGCAGTTCTACGGGATTTGTCGGAGCTCCATTCCGCGATGACAGATGTTTGGTCTGTGAGATGAAACTCTTCAGATTGTTGGATTCCGATTTTTCATACTGCTCGGCAACGATAAGGCGTTGGCTTTTGGAAACCAGATCCATGACTTTCATAGCCTGTCGTGGCGAATTCCATTTTATCGGAGCGTCGGGGCTGAATGTGTCGCCTGCTTTTAGCGACTTTCCTCCGATTAAGATGGACGGGGTATTGAGAAAAACGATACGGTATTGAGCATGGCAGCTTATGGCGATAATTACGGCCATAAGTATGGCTGAGATGATGCGTCGTGTCATGATGCGGAAGGATATTTGTTGTTGAAATGTTGACATATGAGTGTATATACGGCCAGAAATGTTCCTGTAAAGAATGCATCATGCATTTCGGAAAAACATGCGTATTGAACCAGCGCAAGGGCCAGCAGGGCGGTGGAGAAACCGAGTATGCTTACCATATAACGCCATATGCCTGATGGGCGTACTTTGATCATGTCCCATACGGAGCGTTGCGATACAAGGCAGTAACATATCATGAAATATACGATTGCCGAAAGGATCGCCGACCATATGCTGATATTTCTGCGTCCTGCTTCAAGAGCCATTATGGCATTCATTATGATTACCGCTCCTGAAAGGTTGCCGACATAAGTGTCGTGGAAATCGGCATTGGTGAAATCTCCGATTATTACGGTGCGTCCGGAGGCAAGCTCATGAAGTTCGTCGCGGGAGTATACGTCGATTACGTCGGCGCCAAGGTTCAGCCAGGTCTTGTTCCCTTGAGCGTCACAGGGACTGTCAATATCGCTTTCCAGAGGGAGATACAGCGATGGTGTGGAAAGTATATCGGAAACACAGTATTTGTCATCACTGTCACCTGAAGCGCTCAGAAATGCCCTCAATGCTATCGATGGACGGCCATTATCATCGAAATAAGGGTATTTGACGAAGTTGTTTTCATTGAAATTGATGTTATACTCTGATGTGGCGAATTTTTCAGGAGAAATGAGACGCGTCATTTGCATATCGGAGTGTGCCGGCACTACAATACGCGGGAGTGAATTGATTATTCCGAACAGGACCGAGTCGCCGTCGGCTGGGAGTGAGGCGTCAAATGCCACATCAAGAACGATGGCACGGTATGAAGCGCCTTCAAGGTTCTCCAGCAGATAGCGTAGCCGGCCGCGATGGGTCACGTCGGTGTCGCCGAGTGGCATTCCGAATTCATCGGCGACAGGAGCCAGCTGGCGGTCGTAGCCGATATTTATGAGCAGGAAGCGATCAGGTACGCTCGACATGTCGGTGGATAGCCCGAGGGCTTTTGCCATAAACCGGAACCGCTTCATGGTAATTTCCTCTCCTGCCACCGACTGGCTTGTGCGATCCAGCATCATCTGTCCGGCAAGCATTATCAGTGTTGCAGATATTGCAACCCATATGCGCCAGCCGGTGTGTGACACCAGCCAGTTAATTGCCGGAAGGACTATTGACCTGATTTTCGGAAACTTCATGCACAAAGATAAGCATTATCACCAAGTGCCCCAAAGAATGACATTTTTTTCTAAAACAGTAAACCTGGTAAATTTCTATATGCATCCATAATCGCTCTGATTATCAACAATATTTACAGATTGCAGTGTACTAATAGTGTACTTTGAGAGAAGATGGCGACAAGCCGTAGCAAATGGATTTGAAATAATTGTCATCCGTTATAGATTTTTAACTGCGTTGATTTGCGCTTTTTGTCCCTTTATCGTCATAATTTTAGGCTCTTCCCGATTCAGATTTCCCAACCCATATTATCTTACCGTGACTTAGCTACTCATTGAAAAGCTCATTGGAAATTCATATTTTGGACTCCTGTAATAGGCATAATCTTCATTTGGCTATTGCTGGTTGAAAATTTTTCATTAATTTTGCAGTCAAAGAATTTATGTTATGATTGAAAGGATAAATCGAATAAAAGTAGTTTTGGCAGAAAAACAAAAAACGAATAAATGGCTGGCAACAGAATTGGGCATTAACCCTTCTACTGTTTCCAAATGGTGTACCAACTCTTCGCAACCTGATATTGCATTATTGGTTAAGATTGCAAAACTACTTGATGTTGAATTAGATGAATTGCTGAATAAGGAATTCGTAGAATCCATATAGTCGGTTATTCTTTATTGTTTTTATGAAATTCAAACTTGAAAATCCTCAACATCAAATGACAGCCATACAAAGTGTGGTTGATATCTTTCGTGGCATGGAGCGTAACACTTACGATAATGCTCACAATGAGGATATTCACATGAATGTATGTTCTCTATCAAGTCAGCAAATACATAAAAATATTCAAAGCGTCATTCTCGAAAACAATGTCCCGGACGCACAGGCATTTCTTTTAAACGAAAACGACGCTTGCCTTGAAATGGAGACTGGTACGGGAAAGACTCTTACATACCTCCAAACTGCTTATGAATTGTTCAAACAATATGGTCTAAGCAAATTTATTGTCTTAGTTCCGTCTGTCCCCATCCGTCAAGGCGTTATTGATACTTTTGAAAATTTCAAAGAGCAGCTATCAGACAAGTACGATATAACCCCTAATGTTTTTGTTTATGACAGCTCAAAAATAAAACTCCTCCACGATTTCATCACCTCGGACAATCTTCAGATTATGGTGCTGACAATGGCATCATTCAACTCTGAAAACAATATACTGAATCAGGTTGATCGAGAGGATATGTTTAACAATCTTCCACATCTTGAATCTCTTGCTCAGACACATCCGATAATATTGATGGATGAGCCACAGGAGGGCATGGATACGGAGAATTCGAAACAATGGATAGCTAAACTCCAACCGCTATTTAAACTTCGTTATTCTGCTACCCATGCCGTTAAAAAGAATGTGCTATACCAACTGACTCCGGCAGAAAGTTATCGGCTTGGGTTGGTAAAGAAATTGGAAGTCTTAACCGTATCTGAAAGTAATGATGAAGCTACGTTGAAATTGGAGATTAGTCAAGTCCAGCCCTCCTCAACTCAGGTCAAGGTTAAGCTAAAGCTATGGAAACTCAATAAATCGAAAGGCCGCTTTGAGTTCAAGGAGTCCGGTTTATTGAAAAAGGATGATAATCTTGCCGACAAATCCGGCAATGAATCATATCGTGACTACACTATAAGCCGCATATATAAATCAATGACAGACCGCAAATGGCACGTTGCGTTTACAAATGGTTCTGAAATCATTGAAGGTTCATCGTCTTCAAATAAAGAACAGGTTTGGGCATTGCAGCTTGAATGGCTCATTCGGCGTCATTTTGAAAACATGACCAGGCTTAAACCGCAAGGCATCAAAAATCTTTCATTGATATTTATTGATCGAGTTGCGAATTATATGAGTCCTGAGCGACCCATAATCAAGCAAATCTTTGAGCAGAAATATCGTGAGGTTTATGCAGAATTTAATGATGGCAGACATCCGTCGGATTCTGACGTGCAAGCTGTTCAAGGATTTTATTTTGCCAAGACTACACAAGGAGAATACACTGACAAAGAGGATGCGTGCAGGAAGAACAAAGAAATTTTCGATGAGATTCTTCATAACAAGCAGAGGCTTCTTTCCTTTGAAAGCCCGATAGAGTTTATCTTTTCCCATTCAGCATTAGGTGTGGGTTGGGATAACCCCAACGTGTTTGGTATTGCAACTCTTAACGAAAGCTATTCTGAGAATAAAAAACGTCAGGAGATTGGCAGAGGACTCCGTATTTGTGTCAATCAGAGCGGAGAACGTGTTTACGACAATGAAGAGACTCCGGAAGAAGAGCAAATCAATCAGCTAACTATTGTTCCGAATGAAACTTACGAGACTTTTGCTCGTTGTTACCAACAAGAATATGAGGAACAATATGGAAGCGGCGGCAATGTTCCAAAACCGAAACATACCCATAAGGGTAAACGGAAAAACCGAGTGACGTTCAAATTAAAGAAGGATGAAACTTTCATGAGCGTATTCCGTCGTTTTTGGAATGTTGTTGCACGGAAAACCTCTTATCGGATTCATATGGATGAGGACGAATTAATCAGAAGAAGTATAGAATCAGTAAATGAAATCCGGATCAATAACTATACTCTTGAAGTACAAAGCATGAGGATAACTGATATAAGTAATCTAAATAATGCCGAGTATTATGGTTCTGAATCTTATGTAGGTAGAGCAAAGTTCAATCCGCATGATCTTGTTGAGGAAATTAGCGAGAAGACAGGACTATGTTATACATCAGTCTTTAAGATAATTGCCGGAATCAACAATCAAGATCAATACATTAAGAATCCGCCTGTGTTCATGGAACAGGCTGTGTTCAAAATACGACAGGTTCAGCTTGACGAACTTGTTCGATGCATAGAATACAAACCAATCGGAGAATCTTACGATTTTGATTTTCAGGATTTCCGAAAGGATGGATGTGAGAATTGGATTGAGACACCCAATCATGGTGTTTGGGATAAGACGCTATATGACAGCTCTTTCGAAAAAGAATTTGCGAAAGAAGCAGACAAAATTACAAATACTGAAGTTTTGTGCTTTCTCAAATTCCCAGCATGGTATAAAATCCCAACCCCAATTGGGAACTATGAGCCTGACTTTGGAGTCGTACTGCACAAAAGGCAATTGAATAGTCCTCATGAAGATAAGGAGTATTATTTCGTTGTCGAGATAAAAGGGACAGACGATATAAACGACACACGAGCTTTGACTCCCCACGAAATCGGACGTATAAAGTGTGCAGTCAAGCATTTTAAATCTCTTGGTATCGAGGCATATTACAAAGCCCCAATCAAAGAATACGAAACTTTCAAGGCGCAAGCCAACCAGACAATAAACAACAATGGAAACATATAAAGACCACATCATACAGTCGCCCGACCTCAATACTGAACGCCTTGAAACATTACGCAAAATGTTTCCCGACTGGTT
>JAHZGZ010000024.1:6603-7909 GCA_019420545.1 Bacteroidales bacterium
AACTCGACATCTGCGAAGTCAAAAAGGCTGTAAATCCCGATAGCGTAGACGAGACTGAACGCTATGAGTTCCGTTGGTTTGGCAAATCGAAGGCCAAACGAAATGCCTTCATACCTACACGTGCGACACTACATTATGATGAAGGTCGCAGCGTAAATCCTGAAACAACTGAAAACGTTATTATAGAAGGTGAGAATCTTGAAGTGCTCAAGATATTGCTGAACGGCTACCGTAATAAGGTCAAAGTCATTTATATCGACCCTCCTTATAATACAGGAGAAGATTTTGTGTATAATGACGATTTTTCCGAGGGACGTCAAGCCTATTGGGAAAGAACTGAACAATCAGAAGATGGTATCAGTCTTGACACCAATTCAGATGCAAACGGCCGCTTTCATAGTAACTGGCTTGATATGATGTATAGCCGACTATTGGTTGCACGCAATCTTTTGCGTCCTGATGGGGTAATTTTCATGTCCATTGATGACCATGAAATCCAGCACCTTAGAAAAATTAGTGATGAGGTATTTGGTGAGGGAAATTTTGTGGCAAATATAGTATGGCAAAAAAGAACGTCTCCTGACGCTCGATGTAATCTTGGGGCCGCACATGACTATATTGTAGTATATGCAAAAGACAAAGATTTGCTTAAGCCGACGCTAAATTTAATCGAACTAACAGAAGAGAGAGCCGCAGAATATAAGAATCCAGACAATGATCCCCGAGGACGTTGGGCTTCTGTAGATATAACTGGCCAGACAGGTCATGCAACGGCATCCCAATTCTACACTATCACAACGCCATCAGGTAAAGAATACAAGCCAACGGCTGGAAGATGTTGGGCATTGGCCAAAGATACATTTGACAGTTTGGTTAAAGACAACCGTATTTGGTTTGGCTCAAATGGGTCATCAATACCTCGTAAAAAAGTATTCTTATCAGAGGTGAATGGATCAAATGCTTGGACATGGTGGACGAATAAAGAAGTTGGACATAATCAAGCTGGGGCAAAGGAATTAAAGGACATTTTAGGTGCTACTGATATTTTCGAAAATCCCAAGCCCTCACGTCTAATTAAGCAAATATTGAAAATAGCCTCAAAACCAGGTGATTTAATTCTTGATTTCTTCGCGGGTTCTGGGACTACTGGACATGCGGTTGTCAATCAGAACCTAAAAGATGCTGGCAATCGCCAATATATCCTTGTTCAAGTCCCACAAGCAACTGATGAAAATAGTAATGCTCGACGTGCAGGATTTAAGAAAATCAGCGACATAACTATCGCTCGTAACAAAGCAGTTGCAGA
>JAHZGZ010000240.1 GCA_019420545.1 Bacteroidales bacterium
TTAACCCATTTGTAGCCATGAATAAACTTTCAGGATTACTCTTAGCCTCCTCCTTGTTTTATATCGGAGCACCGGCGACGGATGCCGCCACGCCCAACGGCAGTTTCGACATCATCCCCCTGCCCTCGCTGATCTCCGACCCTGTCGGCACCGAAGGGTTTGCCATGTATTCCAATGTAAAAATCGTTGCTCCCGACTCGCTCAAGGGAGAGGCCGACATGCTGCGGCAATATCTTGGCGAGATACCCGGGCTGGCCAAAGGCAAGAATCCCGGAGAGATAGTGCTCAGATGCACGCTGTCGTCGGACAGCCCCGAGGCATATATTATTAATGTAACGCCGGGGCGCACGGTGATCGACGGTGCGTCGGCTGCGGGAGTGTTCTACGGCATACAGACACTGCGCAAGGCCGCCTACACCGCTCCGCGCGGCGAGGTGCCCGTGCTTCCCGCCGTCAGCGTTACCGACGCTCCGCGTTTCGCCTACCGAGGCGCCCACTTCGACGTGGCCCGTCATCCCTTCACCGAGGAGAATGTAAAGAGCTTCATCGACATGATGGCACTCCACAACCTCAATACCTTCCACTGGCATATCACCGACGACCAGGGATGGCGCATCGAGATAGAGAAATACCCCCTTCTCACCAAAATCGGCTCACACCGCGACTCGACGGTAATAGGCCACAACTCGGGCGTCTACGACCACACGCCTGTCGACGGCTACTTCACCAAGGCCCAGGCCCGCGACATAGTTGAGTATGCCGCCAAGCGCCACATCACCGTCATCCCCGAGATCGACCTTCCGGGCCACATGCTGGCGGCACTTACGGCCTACCCCCATCTGGGGTGTACCGGAGGCCCCTACGGAGTGTGGGGACGCTGGGGCGTGTCGCCCGACGTGCTCTGCGCGGGCAACGACTCCACGCTCGTGTTCATCGACGACGTGCTTGAGGAGGTGATGGACGTATTCCCCTCGAAGTACTTCCACATCGGCGGCGACGAGTGCCCCAAAGTACGCTGGAAGGCCTGTCCGAAGTGCCAGCAGCGCATCAAGGAGCTTGGTGTGAAGCCCGAGGGACGGTTCTCGGCCGAAGACCGCCTGCAGGGAGTGATCATGACCCATGCCATGGAGACGCTCGCTAAGCGCGGACGCCGTGCCATAGGCTGGGACGAGATACTTGAAGGGGACATACCGCAGGATGCCATAATCATGTCGTGGCGCGGCGTCAAGGGAGCCATGGAGGGCGCTTCAAAGGGTCACAAAGTGATCCTCTCGCCCACCTCCTACTGCTATCTCGACTATTATCAGACCACCGACACTGAAGGCGAGCCCATGGCCTGGGGCGGCTACGTGCCCGTGAGCAAGACCTACAGCCTCGATCCCACCGCAGGGATGACAACCGAGCAGAGCGCCCTCGTGCTCGGCCCGCAGGTGAACCTGTGGACAGAATATATCGACAACTACCCTAAGGTAGAATATATGGAGCTGCCGCGCATGGCCGCCCTGGCCGAGGCCGGCTGGACACCGCAGTCGATGCGCGATTACCGCGGATTCTCCGACCGCATGCCCGCACTGTGGCGCCTCTACGACACCCGGGGCTACAACTATGCGCGCCATATGGCCGACGTCGACGCCCGTCTGACCAGCGACCGCGCGGCGCGCACGGTCACCGCCGAGCTGTCGACCATCGGCACCGGCAAGATCTACTATACCACCGACGGCACCGCGCCCCTCACCGCCGACGGCAAGCCCTCGCCCACAGCTACCGCCTACACGGCTCCCGTGACGCTCGACAAGAGCACGATGCTGCGCTCGGCCGCCATATTCGACGGCAAAGCGGGACGCACACGCGCGGATTCCGTGACTTTCAACCTCGCCACCTTCGGAGAGGTAGAGCTTTCGCACCCCTACGAGAAGCACCATGCCCCGGCAGGGCCCGGCACGCTCACCGACGCTCAGACAGGAGGCACAAGCTTCCAGACAGGCCACTGGGTGGGCTTCGGCAAGTGTGACCCGACCGTCACCGTCACCCTCCCCGCTCCGGCTACCGTAAGCGAGGTGACTTTCAACGCCTTTGTCGACATGAATGCATGGATCGACGACGCGAGCGCCTACACCGTGGAGGTGCTCACCGAGGGTGCGGACGGCAAGCCCGCATGGGTCGAGACAGCCTCGGCCACACTCCCCGGACGCCGTGCCGACCAGCCTGAAAAGGAAGTGATGCGCCACACCTCGCGCTTCGCTCCGGTCAAGGCCTCGAAAGTGCGCCTCAACATCAAGGCTACACCACTGCTGCCCGTATGGCACCGCGACCACAGCCAGACGGCGCGTCCGCTCGTGTTCATCGACGAGATAGGAGTCAACTGATCTATCTACTGAAACAATTCATTCAAGTTATAACCAATACCCCTACAATATTATGCGAGTAATTATCAAACCCGACTATGCGGAGCTGTCGCGTGCCGCCGCCGAGCATGTAATCAAACGTATCAACGAGGCATGCCCCACCGCGGAGCATCCTTTCGTACTCGGCCTCCCCACGGGAAGCTCCCCCATAGGCATGTACGAGCAGCTCGTAAAGGCTGTGAAAGAGGGCCGTGTGTCGTTCAAGAATGTAGTGACATTCAACATGGACGAGTATGTAGGCCTCCCCGAGGATCATCCCGAGAGCTACCACACGTTCATGCACCGCAACCTCTTCGACCATATCGACATTCCTGCCGGAAACATCCACATACTCAACGGCAACGCCCCCGACCTGGAGGCTGAATGCGCCGCCTACGAGGCTGCCATAAAGAGCTTCGGCGGCATCGACCTCTTTGTGGGCGGCATAGGCCCCGACGGCCATCTGGCATTCAACGAGCCCTTCTCGTCGCTGACGTCGCGCACCCGCGTTAAGACCCTCACCAACGACACCCGCATAGCCAACGCCCGCTTCTTCGGCGGCGATCCCGAGAGCGTGCCCCTGCATGCCCTCACGGTAGGCGTAGGCACCGTGATGGATGCCCGCGAGGTGCTCATACTCTGCAACGGCCACGGCAAGGCCCGCGCCCTGCAGGCTGCCATCGAAGGCCCGGTGACACAGGCCTGGACGGTAAGCGCCCTGCAGATGCACCCCCATGCGATCATCGTATGCGACGAGGCCGCCACATATGAGCTGAAAGTAGGCACTTACCGCTATTTCCAGCAGATCGAAAACGCATAAGCATCTGTTCACAACATACGTAAGTACCTGATTATAACATAAAAGCAACCTACAATGCAATTTAATCTCACATCCAAGATAACCTCGGCCGAGCGCTTCAACCCCGAGGCTCGTCCCACATCGCCCGACCAGTGGACCCTCGGCCTCGCTTTCTCGGCCGCAGTATGGCTTGCACAGAAACTCAACAAGCCTATCCTCAAGATCACCAACGCCGACTACGAGGAGGCTGGCCTGAAAGTACTGACCGATATCTACGGTTCGGCCTACGACCTCAACATACGTCTGTTCAACCACCTGCAGCACACCATCACCGGATGGCCCGGCGGCAAGCCCAACGCCGACGACACCCACCGTCCGGAGCGCGCGACCCCCTACCCCAAGCGTGTGATCGTGTTCTCGCCCCACCCCGACGACGACGTGATATCCATGGGGGGTACCATCAACCGCCTTGTGCGCCAGGGTCATGAGGTACACGTGGCCTACGAGACCTCGGGCAACATCGCTGTCAACGACGAGGAGGTGACCCGCTTCATGCACTTCATCAACGGCTTCAACCAGCTCTTCGGCAACAACAACTCCATGGGCGGCGTGATCCCCGCCAAATACCAGGAGATAAAGAAATTCCTCAAAGAGAAGAAGCCCAACGAGATGGATACCCGCGACGTGCTGACAATCAAAGGCCTGATACGCCGCGGCGAGGCGCGTCTGGCATCGTCGTACAACAACATCCCCCTGTCGCGCGTACACTTCCTCGACCTCCCCTTCTACGAGAGCGGCCGCGTTGAGAAGCTCCCCATGACGCAGGCCGACGTCGACATCGTGGCCAAGCTCATCGACGAGGTGAAGCCCCACCAGATATTCGTGGCCGCCGACCTCGCCGACCCCCACGGCACCCACCGCAAGTGTACCGAGGCCGTGCTCGCCGCCCTTGCGCAGGCCAAGGAGAATGGCGCCGAATGGCTCAGCGACTGCCGTGTGTGGATGTACCGCGGAGCGTGGGCCGAGTGGCCCATCGAGGATATCGAGATGTGTGTGCCCATGAGTCCCGAGGAGCTGCTCCAGAAGCGTAACGCCATCCTGAAGCACTCGTCGCAGATGGAGAGCGCACCCTATCTGGGCAACGACTCGCGCCTGTTCTGGCAGCGCGCCGAGGACCGCAACCGCGGCACCGCCCAGCTCTACGACTCGCTCGGCCTCGCCAGCTACGAAGCCATGGAGGCTTTCCGCGAGTATCATATCTGATTACACTTTTACCGGGAATATAAACCCGCACAGAGAGCACGGAGATCACTGAGGAGAGAAGTTTCCTCCGTGATCTCTGTTATTTTTGTGCGGGCTTTGTAAAATATCAAAAACTGTAGGGACGCGGCGTGCCGCGTTAAATTTGGTAAAAGTGTACGCAGTTGATTACCATAATGTAACGCGGCACGCCGCGTCCCTACAGTTTACGCATTTTGCAACACCCTCTCCGACAAGCTAGCGAGGGGCTACGCGGAATGATGCGGTAGGAAACCGCATCTCCTACAAGCACGCGAGCGTCGGGGCGCGGTTAGCGCTCGAGGCGGGTGAGAAGGGTTTCTTCGGGGATTTCGCCCGACTGGCGCCAGGTTTCGGTGCCGTTTTTGTAGAGGATGAAGGTGGGGACACCGGTTACGCCGACGGCATCGGCAAGCTCGCTGTTTTTGTCGATATCGAGCTGGTAGATCTCGGCAATGCCGGCCACGCGCTCTTTTACGTCGGCCACCACGGGCATCATGCGATGGCAGTGAGGGCACCATGTGGCGAAGAACTCTACAAGCACTACGGGCGCACTCTCTATAAGACTTTGATAATCATTCATTGCAGTAGATATTTAAATTATTACGGAAATACAACAAGCGGGAGAGGCGGATTGGCGGCGTAAAAGGCCGATTTTCACTCATATTAACATTGTCGGTCGGCCAACAGGGGTTTATATAAAAAATGGGGGTTGAAGCAACGGCAGGATTCGGGCGAACATCTATTGCAGTTGCAGCTACGTCGATGAAATAATAATTTTGCGAGGTATAAATACGCTTATTTATGAAGTATCGCATGACGTATCGCATGATATTATCGCATATCGCGGCCATCACGGCACTCGCAGCCACAGGCCAGACGACCGACGGCGGCGAATGGACATTCAGCCGGTGTGTGGACTACGCCCGGGCCAACAACATCACCCTCCAGCAGTCGCGGCTTAGCGAACAGACGGCGGCCCTGTCGCTCGAAGAGGCGCAGGGGCGCTGGCAGCCTACCCTCGACTTCACCACGCGCCACACCGTTGGCAACACCCCGTGGGGCGAGGGCGACAAGACCACCTACAACGGCACCGCAGGGCTCAACGCCGCATGGACGGCATGGGACGGTGGGGCACGCTCGGCGCAGATAAAGCGCGACCGCCTGGGCACGCAGATAGCCGCGCTGGAGACCGACGAGGTAATGCGCACGCTCGAAACCGACATGCTGCGCGCCTACCTCAACATACTCTACTGCAAGGAGTCGATCGAGATATACCGCGAGGCCGTGAAGCTCAGCGACGCGCAGGCCGAACGCTGCCGGCAGCTGATGGAGGCCGGAAGGGTGTCGCGCGTGGACTACGCCCAGCTGCAGGCCCAGGCCGAGCAGCAGCGCTACAACCTGTCGAACGCCATCGGCACCTACGACACCCGCCGCATGGAGCTGAAACGCCTGCTTGAGCTTGGCATCGACACCGACCTGACGCTCGCCCCCGTGGCGCTGACCGACGCCCAGGTGACCGATCCGCTGCCACCCATCGAAGAGAGCTACATCATGGCCCTCGACACCGACAGCCGCCTCAAGGCCCTCGCCCTGCAGCGCGACGCCGCGGCCCTCGACACCGACATAGCCCGCGCGCAGGGTCGCCCCGACATATCGCTCACCGCAGGCGTGGGCACCAACTACTTCGCTCCGGGCACCGCCCTTGGCACGCAGCTCAAGCAGTCGGTCAACGAGCAGATAGGCCTCTCGCTCTCCATACCCATCCTCGACGGCAAAAAGACCAAGACAGCCGTGGCCAAGGCCCGCGTGCAGCAGCTCAACGCTGCTCTCGACGAGGAGGCACGCCGCACCGACATAGCCCGGGACGTCGAAGCCGCCTACATCGACCTGCGCGCCACGCAGTCGCGCTTCACGGCCGCCATGGAGCAACTTGAGAGCGCACGCCTGAGCGACGAGCTTGTCAACGAACAGTTCAACCTCGGGCTTGTCAACACCGTAGAGCTGCTGACCGCACGCAACAACCTCGTGGAGGCGCAGCACACCCTGCTCCAGGCACGCTTCATGGCCCTGCTCGACCGC
>JAHZGZ010000241.1 GCA_019420545.1 Bacteroidales bacterium
GCAGCATCAGCACAGTGCGTGATGGCACAGACTGTAACATCGCTGAAACTTGCCGTAAGCACCAAACCGACTACCCCCATGACCGAAGGCAAACTTGCCGTCGGTGGTACCAGAACTCTTGTGACAATCGTCGAACCGGCCGAAGCAGCCTCGCTGCCTGTTACCTGGAGTGTATCCGATCCTAATCTTGCCGCTTTTGACGCTAAGACACCCGGAAAATTCCGCGGTATGGCCCCAGGAACGGCCATCATCACTGCCGAGGTTGGCGGCGTAAAAGCAAGCTATACAGTGGCGGTCACTCAAAAACCCGCAAAAGTGGGCGACTACTATTTCTCCAACAACACCTGGGAACCTAACGGTATAGTACCCGGAAAGACATGTATCGGCGTGATTTTCTATGTAGATCCTGCGGATGCCACAGGCATGACAGGCAAAATAGTGTCGCTCGACGAAGCCAAGGAACTCCAGTGGTCGACAGCATCGGTAGATCAGCCGGGAGCCGTTTCGGAACTTGACGGTCTGGCCAATCTCAACGCCATAAAGAAGGTAAGCGGCTGGGAAAACAAGTTTGCTGCCGAGGCATGGTGCGCCACAAAGACCGACGGCGCCCTACAGTGGTACCTTCCCGCAGTAGGTGAGCTGCGCCAACTCTTCGCCGCATCGTGCGGACTTACATGGGTTGAATCGGGAGCTGCCGAAGGTACAAAAGAGATCAACGACTGGACCGAGGATCTGGTAACCATGCGTCCTGCCGATCCCGCCGACGCCACCGAAAACAAGACAAACCCCTATCCCGCCGAGCGCGCAGCATTCAACAAAAAGTTCACCAACATCGGCGCCACGGCCCTCAATGCGTCAGGCACTCTTCGCTACTGGTCGTCGACGGAATATGCCAGCGATTTTGCCATGGAACTTTCATTTGAGGGCGGATTCCCGATGTCCTATCCTCGCCATTATGGCTTCGACGAGACCCGTGCCATCGCACGTTTTCCTCTCGACAAGGGCACTTCGGGCATCGAAAGCATAGCCGGAAATGACGCAACAGACGCCACACCCGTACTCTACCCCAACCCGGCTACAACCGTGGCCACACTTGCCGCCAAGGCCGAGCTTGCCGAGGTACACGTCTACTCGCTTACCGGTGCTCTCACTGCCGCCAAAGGCGCTATCAACGGCACTACCGCCACTATCGACGTCGAGATGCTTGCCCCCGGCACCTATATCGTAGCAGCAACCACCGCCGATGGCTCTCGCCTCTCCGGCAAGCTCATAAAGCGCTGATCCACTAAATCCCAGGCAGAGTAGCCCCTGACAAAAAATCTCCGCGACCGGACTTCCGATCGCGGAGATTTTGCTATTTCCTGTGTAGTAGTCATTGCTCCAAGGGAGCAATATCCATGTACGGCAACTTACTCGGCAGCCTTTACTTCGGCAGTCTTTGCAGCTGCCTTGTCGGCCTTGACGAGCTTGCCTCCGCGCTGGCCGCGACCTACAACAACGTTGTCACCACCCTTGCGCGCACCGAACTTAGCGGGCTTTACACCCTGATGGCGTCCGTCATGCCCCATGCGGGGTTCCGGGGCCGGAGCCATGTATGCATTTTCAAGGAAGATCACATACTGCTCGGGGGTAAGCACCTGCTTTACTCCGTCGAGATATGCGCGCTTATCGGCCTTGCGGGCGGCATCGCGCTCCTCGCGCATCTTGCGCTTCTCGGTCTTGGCAGTCTCCTTCGACTCTGCGGCACGGGCCTTGCGCTTCTCTACGCGAGCTTTCTGGATATCCTGAATTTTCGACTTCTGGGCGTCGGTAAGTGTGATGCCTTCAAAGAGTACCGAGCAGCATTCGCCGGGCTGGGCGCACTGCTTGGGATTATTACATACAGCCTCGGTATTACAGTTTGCCACCGGGCAATTCTGGTTGCGGGCCTTCGGATTCTGAGCGGCAGCGGAGAGAGTGAAGAGTGATGCACAGAGCATCACGGCACTTAATACTTTCTTGTTCATTTGTCTAAAAGTTATTTAGTCAGTTAATATTGATTTTATGCACTATCTGACTTGAATAACAATCGAACGTTTATTCCGCACTGGTATTTTAACCCTATTTTAACATTTTCCACAAGAAACTATTTCTAAGGATGTGCTTGCATCTCGATAGGCTTCAAAACAAGCGGATTCGACACAAGCTCAGGTAGTAACGCTATATCAAACACTTCTTTAACCGTATTAACATGGTGGAACGTCAGCCCTTCGAGATACTGCGGCTCGATGTCGGCGATATCCTTGCGGTTCTCCTCAGAAAGTATGATATCGGTGATGCCCGCGCGCTTTGCGGCAAGTATCTTCTCCTTTATGCCTCCCACCGGCATTACCTTGCCGCGGAGGGTGATCTCGCCGGTCATGGCCAGACGCGGGGCGATACGGCGCTGTGTGAACGCCGACACGATAGCCGTGGCCATGGTGATGCCCGCCGAGGGGCCGTCCTTGGGTATGGCACCCTCCGGCACATGGAGGTGAAGCTGATATGAGTCGAATAGCGCGGGGTCTATGCCATAGTCGTCGGCATGGGCCTTGACATACTGCATGGCGATGGCAGCCGACTCCTTCATCACATTGCCGAGATTACCGGTAAGAGTGAGTTTCTCGCCCTTCGAGCGCGTGAGTGCCGCCTCTATGAAGAGGATCTCGCCGCCCGCAGCCGTCCACGCAAGTCCGGTCACTACTCCGGCGAAGTCATTCCCTTCGTAGCGCTCGCGCGTGTAGCGCGGTACACCGAGTATGGAGTCGAGATGCGACGGTGCGATACGCGACGGGAATTTATTATTCTGCAGCTTATTGAGTATCGACTTACGTACAACCGCCGCAAGAGCCTTTTCGAGTTGGCGCACACCGCTTTCGCCGGTATAGCGGTCGATCACGGCGGCTATGGTGTCGCGCGAAAGCGACAGCTGGCGCCGGTCGACGTTGTACTCGCGCAGCAGGCGCGGCAGTATGTGTCCGCGCGCTATCTCAACCTTCTCCTCAAGGAGATAGCCCGACAGCTCGATTATCTCCATACGGTCGAGCAGGGGCTGCGAGAGGGTCGACAGCGTGTTGGCAGTGGCTATGAAGAGCACCTTCGACAGGTCGTAGTCGACATCGATATAATTGTCGTGGAAATGGCAGTTCTGTTCTGGATCGAGCACCTCAAGCAGGGCCGCCGAGGGATCGCCCTTGAAGTCGGAACCTATCTTGTCGACCTCATCGAGCAGAAGCACGGGATTGGTAGTGCCGGCGCGGCGCATGGCCTCCATGATGCGTCCCGGCATGGCGCCGATATATGTGCGGCGGTGGCCGCGTATCTCAGCCTCATCGTGCAGTCCGCCGAGCGACACACGCTCGTATTTACGCCCCAGGGCCTCGGCAATAGCGGCACCGAGCGAAGTCTTCCCCACTCCTGGAGGGCCTACAAGGCAGAGTATCGGCGACTTCCCCGACGGATTGTTGATCATCACGGCAATCTGTTCGAGCACGCGCTCCTTGACCTTGCGCAGTCCGTAATGGGCACGGTCGAGCACACGGGTGGCATGGCCGAAATCGGTCTGCAATTCACTTGCAACGCCCCACGGCAGAGCCAGAAGGGTCTCAAGGTAGGAGTATTGCACATTATATTCGGGCGACTGCTGGTTCAGGCGCGAAAGTTTCTCCAGTTCGTGGTCGAAATGCTTGGCCGCAATATCAGTAAAAGCAGTCTCCTCGGCGCGGTGGCGCAGAGTGGCGATATCCTCCTCTTCGTCGCCGTACAGCTCCTGGCGCACGGCGGCAAGCTGATTCTGGAGAAATGCGCGCCGCTGCTGCTGCTCGAAGTTGGCCTTGGCGTTCGACTTGATCTTTTCAGTAACCTGCATCATCTGCTCGCGCTCGGCAAGCGCTTCAAGGAGTATGCGCCCACGCTCCTTGAGGTTCCCCTCCTCGATCATGCGCATCTTGGCCGACAACGCCACCGGCGCCTGCGTGCACAGGAACTCGAGGGCTATGACAGGCTCCGCATCGTCGGGAATCTGGAGCATCATGAACTCGTGGCCGCTCTCGGAGTGAGAGCGCAGAGTGCCGATCATCTCCTGAATGGCCGACATCGTGTTGGCAAACGTGCGGTCGTTCTTGCGCGGCTTCACGTCGCGCACTGTCTCCACCGAGCATCGCATCGGAAACGCGCCGTTGGCATCCCCCTCGGCCGGACCGGTAATCCTGGCGCGGTCACCGGCATGAAGGAAGGCGGCATGCGAACCGTCGGGCAGCTCAAACACTTTAAGCACATGGGCCACAACACCATACTGGCTGAGACGCGACAGATCGGGATTGTCTTCCGAAGGATCGAGCTGACAGAACACACCCACGGCATCGCCCGTCTCCTGGGCAAGACGCGCTGTGGCCAGCGAGCTTTCGCGCTCTATGTTGATCGGCATCGGGACTCCCGGAAAGAGCACCAGATTGCGCGTGGCAAGTACCGGAAGCGCTTTCTTGTTGGGTTGCTTTATATTGTTGGCGTCGGCATGTATCTCTATCTGACCTACGCGTATACCTCCATGTTCGTTATTGTGGCTGCTCATTCTTGACTTTACAGGCGGTTTCTAATTTTTATTTCGCACTTAGGAGTACAAAGTTACAACAAAAAAATCAATTATTCAGACGTACTGTTTATCGCGTCGGCTATACCACTGTCCGCACCGGCGACAACAGAAGATGCAGTTTCCAACTGCATCAAAACAAAACACTAATTATCAATCCATTATCTTGATGCAGTTGGAAACTGCATCTCCTACTTGCATGCGTGCGTATTACATAAAATGCAGAATTGCCCTCCCGGCAGAAGTGAATTCCGTGCGGGAGGGCAATGCGGTTATACAGATTCAATAATGTGTTCAGCGGGCGCGGGCGGTGAGGGTCACGCGGGAGCCGCGCTTGGTGGTGAAGAAGATGGTGTTGGGACCGAGTACTTTGGCTTTGGCACCATTTACCTTGCAGCTGCCGGCACCGGGGAATTTGAGGGTGCAGGGGTTGCCGCTGAGCGAGGTGACCGTGGCCGAGGTGAGGCGACCGTCGGCCCAGGCTGCGTCGACCTCGAAGCCGCCGCGGGCACGCATCCCGCTGAAGCTGCCGTCGGCCCAGTCGTCGGGGAGTGCGGGGAGCAGGTCGAGCGTACCGCCCTGGCTCTGGAGGAGCATTTCGGCCACACCGGAGGTGGCGCCGAAGTTACCGTCGATCTGGAACGGCGGATGGGCGTCGAACAGGTTGCCGTAGACGCCACCGGCACCGCCGGGTTTGGTGAGCGACAGACAGCTGGTGAGCATGCGGTGGGCATGGTTTCCGTCGCGCAGACGTGCCCAGAAATTGAGCTTCCATGCACGACTCCAGCCTGTACCCTCATCGCCGCGGGTGTTGAGCGTGACCTTCATGGCCTCGACAAGCTCGTCCTCACGGGCGGAGCGGCCCGGTACCACCTGCGATCCGGGATGCAGCCACACGAGGTGGTTCACGTGGCGGTGGGTACCCTCGTAGCGCCCGGTCTCGGCATTCCACCGGCCGTCGCCGGTAAGATCCTTGCGCACCTCGTCTTTCCACTCCATGAACTGGCCGCCCTTGCCGATCTTGGGCATCGACATGCGGCTCTTGGCGGAGGCAATCTCCCTGATATCGGCGTCGCCGCTCTTGCCGAGCACGTCGGCAGCCTTGACCACGGCGTCCATCATCTCATACACAAGGCCCTGCGAGGAGGTGCATCCCAGCGAGAAGGCACCGTGCTCGGGCGAGTACGAGGGGTTGACCACGAGAGTACCGTCGCGCTCGTCGGTCCACAGGGCGTCGACCCAGAAGAGCACGGCATTTTTCATCGTGTCGAAGTTGCGGCGCAGGAAATCCTTGTCCTGCGTGAAGTTGTAGTATTCCCAGATGTCCTGACACATCCACACGGCGCCTTCGGGATAAAGGCTGTAGGAGCCCGATGCCGCCGGGGCAGTATTTCCCCAGATATTGGCCTCGTGGTTGGCAACCCAGCCGCGCACATCGCCCCCGTCGGGACGACAGTGGTAGTGGCGTGCAGTGATGGTGCCGCGCGGCTCAAGCGAGTGGATGTAGTCGATCAGCGGCAGATGACACTCCGACAGGTTGGTCGGCTGGGTGGGCCAGTAGTTCATCTGTATGTTGATATTGGTATGGTAGTCGGCGTTCCAGGGATTGTTGATGCGCTCACCCCATACCCCCTGAAGATTGGCGGGGAGCGATACGGGACGCGACGAGGCGATCATCAGGTAGCGGCCAAACTGGTAGTAGAGCGTTTCGACATAGCGGCGCACGGCGTCGGAGGCCGTGCCGGCCATCATGTCGGCGAGCCAGCCGTCGGTATATCCGGCGGGAACGGCGGCGTTCTCACCGAGAAGGAGCTTGTTGCGATCGTAAAGCGCGCGATAGTCGGCCACATGGTCGGCACGCAGTTTCTTGTAGCTCTTCCGTGAGGCCGACTCCACACGGGCATTGGCCTTGTCGAGCGGATTTTCCGGCGAGAAGAAGTCAAACGAGTCGTCGGTACAGAGGCGGTAGTTGGTAGCGGCCGACATAGACAGCACAATCTCCTTGGCGCCGGTGATGACGAGTGAATCGCCCGAGGCAGTCACGTTGCCGTCGGTGGAATGCACGTCGAGCACCTGGGCAAACTTCAGGCAATCCTTCCAGTCGGGGTTGGTGCGTTCACGGCTCGCG
>JAHZGZ010000242.1:0-2062 GCA_019420545.1 Bacteroidales bacterium
TACGACGCCGACCATCCCCGTGTAGTGGGCGACGTAGGTAAGGCCGGTGTGTCGATCTGCTCGCTCGACGACATGAAGGTGCTCTTCGACGGTATACCCCTCAACAAGATGTCGGTGTCGATGACCATGAACGGCGCTGTGCTCCCCGTGCTCGCCTTCTACATCAACGCCGGTCTGGAGCAGGGTGCCAAGCTCGAGGAGATGGCAGGTACCATCCAGAACGATATCCTCAAGGAGTTCATGGTGCGCAACACCTATATCTATCCCCCGGAATTCTCGATGCGCATTATCGCCGATATCTTCGAGTACACTTCGCAGAACATGCCTAAGTTCAACTCGATCTCGATTTCCGGCTACCACATGCAGGAGGCCGGTGCTACATGCGATATCGAGCTTGCCTACACCCTTGCCGACGGTCTCGAATACCTCCGTGCAGGTGTCAACGCCGGCATGGATATCGACTCGTTCGCTCCGCGTCTGTCGTTCTTCTGGGCTATCGGCATGAACTTCTTCATGGAGATCGCCAAGATGCGTGCCGCACGTATGCTCTGGGCTAAGATCGTAAGCCAGTTCAATCCCAAGAATTCCAAGTCGCTCGCTCTGCGTACCCACTCGCAGACTTCCGGCTGGTCGCTCACCGAGCAGGATCCTTTCAACAACGTAGGCCGTACATGTATCGAAGCTATGGGCGCCGCTCTGGGCCACACCCAGTCGCTCCATACCAACGCTCTCGACGAAGCTATCGCGCTGCCTACCGACTTCTCGGCACGTATCGCACGTAACACCCAGATTTATATTCAGGAGGAAACTCTTGTCACCAAGCAGGTCGACCCCTGGGGCGGCAGCTACTATGTGGAGGCTCTTACCAACGAGATCGCACACCGCGCATGGGAGCACATTCAGGAAATCGAGAAGCTCGGCGGCATGGCAAAGGCTATCGAGACAGGCCTGCCCAAACTCCGTATCGAGGAGGCCGCAGCCCGTACTCAGGCCCGCATCGCCTCTGGCCGTCAGACTATCGTGGGTATCAACAAGTACCGTCTCGACCACGAGGATCCCATCGATATCCTTGAGATCGACAACACTCAGGTGCGCAACGAGCAGATCGAGCGCCTCAACGAGGTGAAGGCTCATCGCGACGAGGAGGCTGTGAAGAAGGCTCTTGCAGCTATCACCGAGTGCGTGCGTACCAAGGAGGGCAACCTTCTCGACCTCGCTGTAAAGGCAGCAGGACTCCGCGCTACCCTTGGCGAGATTTCCGACGCATGCGAGGAAGTGGTTGGACGTTATAAAGCAGTAATCAGAACTATTTCAGGCGTGTATAGCAGCGAAACAAAGAAGGATCCCGACTTCATCCGCGCTCAGCAGATGGCCGAGGATTTTGCAAAGAGAGAGGGCCGTCAGCCCCGTATCATGATCGCGAAGATGGGTCAGGACGGCCACGACCGCGGTGCGAAGGTAGTTGCAACAGGTTATGCCGACTGCGGTTTCGACGTCGACATGGGTCCGCTCTTCCAGACTCCCGCCGAGGCTGCCCGCCAGGCTGTTGAGAACGACGTGCACATCCTTGGCGTATCCTCGCTCGCCGCAGGCCACAAGACCCTCATCCCCCAGGTGATCGAGGAGCTCAAGAAGCTCGGCCGCGACGACATCATGGTTACAGCCGGCGGTGTGATCCCCGCTCAGGACTACGACTTCCTCTACAAGGCAGGCGTAGCCGCAATCTTCGGCCCCGGTACCCGTATCCCCGACTCGGCAATCAAGATGCTCGAGATCCTCAACGCCGCCGAGTAATCTCCGCGTATATTAATTCGTAATACAAGTCCGTAGTAACCGGCAATCGGCTACTACGGACTTTTTATGTTATGCATCGGCTCGGGCATGGTGGAAGTTGGGCGGAAAATGTGTAACTTTGCGGCATGGCAACAATATTGAATATCGAGACATCGACAAGCGTGTGCTCAGTGGCACTCACCATGGACGGCAATGTGATTGACCGTCGTGAGGATTATCAGGGACGCAATCATGCGTCGCTGCTGAGCGGATATATTGAGGATATGCT
>JAHZGZ010000242.1:2072-2406 GCA_019420545.1 Bacteroidales bacterium
CCGCAAAAAAACATGAGCTGAAGCTCGACGCCATCGCTGTGAGCATGGGCCCGGGAAGCTATACGGGTCTGCGCATCGGCTTGTCGGAGGCCAAAGGGCTGGCATACGCTCTGAATATTCCTCTGATAGGTGTCGACACGCTGCAGGCGATGACTGTAGCCGTGATGTTCAGCGATTTCTTCGACGAGAATGTGCTTTTTGCCCCGATGATCGACGCACGTCGCATGGAGGTGTACACCGCCGTGCATAATTTCGCTCTCGAAAACGTGATGGCTCCGCAGCCGCTCATACTCGATGAGGACAGCTATCGCGAGCAGCTCGACCGCGGCCCGGT
>JAHZGZ010000243.1:0-5718 GCA_019420545.1 Bacteroidales bacterium
ACCCGCGACCCCGACCTTGGCAAGGTCGTGCTCTACCAACTGAGCTATTTTCGCAGAGTTATCGTTTTTAGTTCCGTAGGGGAGGCGGAACCGATGTGTCTGCGTCGCGCTGACTAATAATTTAATGTTCTCTTTTTGAGCGAAAAACGGGACTCGAACCCGCGACCCCGACCTTGGCAAGGTCGTGCTCTACCAACTGAGCTATTTTCGCGTTGGGCAACCGCTTTTGTCGTTTGCGATGCAAAGGTAGGTACTATTTTTGAACTGACCAAATCTTTTCTGCCTTTTTTCGTAGATGATTATTCGCTAGGATTGAAATAGTGATAGCAATTTGTTGAGTAAGACAGTGTTGCGTGGATTGTCGAATGTGCGCTGGTCAACGCTCATGATTGCAAAATAAGCCCGGATCTGTTTATGGCAGTCCGGGCTTGTCAGATATATTTCCGTAATTTATCAGAACCCCTGAAGCCATGCCTTTAGCTGCTCGAGCATGACGTCGTGGTATTTGAATTGAGGCTTGTAGCCCCATCCGTGTCCACCGGTAGGATAGATGATCATTGAGGCGGGCACGCCGGCTGCATGAAGGGCCTGATAGTAATTGATGCTGTTGGCAGGGATTACGGTTTTGTCATCATCGCTGAGCAGCATTATCGCACGCGGTGTTTCGGGGGTTACTTTCAGCTCGTTGGAATATTCCAGTACCACTTCTTCCGAAGGAGTCTCGCCAAGCAGGTTCTTGCGTGATCCGCCGTGTGTGGTGTCTTTTTTCATCGAAACAACCGGATAAAATAGTATCTGGAAGTCAGGACGCGTCAGTGAGTCGGCATGTGTAGCTACTGTTGTGGCAAGGTGGCCTCCCGCCGACGATCCCATGATACCGATGTCTTTTGGATTTATCCCCCATACGGCGGCACTGTCGCGCATTACTTTCATTGCGTTGATGGCGTCGTTGTAAGGGAGCTCTCGGTTGCCTTTCGGGAATGTATACTCAACTACGGCATATGCTATGCCAAGACCATTGAAATAGGGTACCCAGTCGAATCCTTCGTGCCCTGTGGCCAGATGTGAGTAACCGCCGCCGGGGAGATCGACAACAGCACGCCCGGTCGCAGCCGATGACGGTGGCAGGAATACTGTCATTTTCGGATTTTCTACTTTAATGATGCGGGGCGATCCTTTCTGGGCCATAGCGCCTCCGGTGGCGAGTGCGCCCAGTGTGATGGCGGTAATCATTTTTCTAAGATATTTCATGAGGTTGATTGGTTGTTTGGCCAAAGCTGCTCCATTCATGATGGCGTATCTTTGCCGGTGGAAAATGTTGTTTATTCAACAAAGTTAGCGCTTATTTTGGGATACATCAATTATATTTGTTTATTTTGCACGAGAAAAGTTCAAGTATGAATGAATATATGAGAAATGTCGACGAGATGTTGCAGCGTAGGCAAATCCGTCCTACGGCTAACCGTATAACTATATTGCGGGAACTTCTCAATGCCGGTTCTCCCGTGAGCATGGCCGAGCTTGAGGATCGGCTTGTCACAATCGACAAGTCGGGACTGTCGCGTACGCTGGGACTATTTGCATCCCATCATCTCGTACATATAATAGAGGATGGCAGCGGATCGGCAAAGTATGAGGTATGTCATGGACATACGAGTCACACTGTAGAGGATATGCATCCTCATTTCCATTGTGAAAAATGTGGCGCAACGTTTTGTCTTGATGATGTGCATGTCCCCTCGGTGCCTCTTCCTCCGGGTTATGAGGTGCATGCGGTCAATTATGTGATAAAGGGGATTTGTGCGGCATGTAACAGTTCCGCTAAGTGTTAAATAATGTGAATCGACGTGCCCGCATGCTGTTTTCGCGCCATATGCGTGTGAATTATCATGCTTAAATTTTGTTGTAATGAAATAGAAATCTTATCTTTGCACTGTTTTTAGGGCTATTGCGCAGAAATCGTATATATCATCGCTTACGCTCTTTAGCAACGGCATCGGATGTCTCAACCTGTTGAGTGTGGCGATAAGATATACATGACATTGCGTGGTGACTCTTGACAAGTTTAATAATAGATATTAGTAAATAAATTTCACCAACTGCTTAACGAAAAAAAATAATTAGACAACATTAATTACCCCGCGACGGTATGTAGGGATGCAGGAATGAGAAATCATGCCCCGTCCGCCTTTATTCAATCAATTTTTTTTGACGCCGAGAGGCTGTAATTCCCGTCAATTTTTTATCATAAAGACATTAAATTTCAGATTATGGATACTAACAACGAAGAGAAGAAACCCCGCCGACCCAGAATAGGTGACCGCATACAGTCGGGAGAAGGGGGCGATGCCGTGTTTAACAGCACCAAAACTAACTACAACAATCCGTCAACATCTACCGACGACGCTCAGGGTCAGCGCAATGACTATGGACAGCAGCGCCCTTATCAGCCGCGTCAGTACAACAACAACCGTGCCGGCGGTTATCAGCCCCGCTACAACAATCAGGGCGGTTACAACAACCGTCAGGGCGGCTACAATAACCGTTATAACAATCAGGGCGGCTATCAGTCCCGCTACAACAACCAGCCCGCAGCTCCCGCTGCTGAGGGTACAGAAGGAGCAGGAGCTGCATCTTCGGCACAGGGTACTTATAATTCCGATTCGCAGCAGTCGAACTATCAGGGCGGCTATCAGCCTCGCTACAATAATAATCAGGGCGGCTATAACCGTCAGGGTGGCTACAATAATAATCGCCAAGGCGGTTACAACCAGAATCGCCAGGGTGGCTACAACAACAACCGCCAGGGTGGCTACAACAACAACCGTCAGGGCGGCTACAACAATCAGAATCGCCAGGGTGGCTACAATAATCAGAACCGTCAGGGCGGCTACAACAATCAGAACCGTCAGGGTGGCTACAACAATCAGAACCGTCAGGGTGGCTACAACAATCAGAACCGCCAAGGCGGCTACAACAATAACCGTCCCGGTGGATACAACAAGAACCGTCAGCAGGGCGGACCCCGCCAGCAGGGCAACTTCGGCGCCCCCCGTCAGGGCAAGAGCTTTACTCCGCGTCCCAAACGCATCGAGTACGAGATGCCGATACCCGATCCCAACGAGCAGATTCGTCTCAACAAGTTCATGGCCAATGCAGGTATCTGCTCGCGCCGTGAGGCCGACGAATTCATCCAGCAGGGTCTTGTAAAGGTCAATGGCGAAGTTGTTACCGAACTCGGAACCAAGATCTCTCACAACGATGTTGTCGAGTATGACGAAAAGGTTGTTACGCTGGAAAGCAAGTGCTATATCCTTCTCAACAAGCCGAAGGATTGCGTGACTACCAGCGATGATCCCAATGGCCGTACTACTGTGATGGATCTCGTGAAGGGCGCCTGCAACGAGCGTATCTATCCCGTAGGTCGTCTCGACCGCAATACTACCGGTGTGCTTCTCCTGACAAACGACGGCGATCTTGCATCAAAGCTTACCCATCCCAAGTACGTCAAGAAGAAAATCTACCACGTATGGACCGACAAGGATATCTCGGAGGATGACATGCAGGCTATCGCCGACGGCATCGAGCTTGAGGACGGCCCCATCCACGCCGACGCAATCTCATATGCTACGGAGACCGACCGTAACCAGGCCGGTATCGAGATCCACTCCGGACGCAACCGTATCGTGCGCCGTATCTTCGAGAGCCTCGGTTATCATGTCACCAAGCTCGACCGTGTGTATTTCGCAGGTCTTACCAAGAAGAATCTTCCGCGCGGTCGTTGGCGCTACCTCACTCAGGAGGAGGTTAACTTCCTCAAGATGGGGTCATTTGAATAAAAAATGCATTACAACAGGGACGCCGGACTGCTCCGCGCGTCCCTGTCATAAACCTGTCTCTCTGTCATAAATCATATTTCCAATGAAAAGAGAAAAAATTATCGACCTCTTCAAGAAGGCCGACCTTATAGGCACTGAGGTAACCGTGATGGGTTGGGTGCGTACCCGACGCGGCAACAAGCATGTGCAGTTTGTCGCTCTCAACGACGGCTCGACCGTGCGCAACATTCAGGTTGTGCTCGATATGACCCGTTTCTCCGACGAAGAGCTCAAGCCTATCACTACCGGTTCGGCCCTCCGTGTCGACGGAAAGCTTGTCGAATCGATGGGTAAGGGACAGACCGTAGAAGTACAGGCCGACAATATCCTTGTTTACGGTACCGCAGATCCCGAGACATATCCTCTTCAGAAAAAGGGCCATACTCTTGAGTTCCTTCGTGAGAAAGCCCATCTCCGTCCGCGTACCAATACGTTCGGGGCTATTCTGCGCGTGCGCAGTGCGTTGGCTTTCGCCATCCATCGTTTCTTCCAGGAGCGAGGCTTTTTCTATCTCAATACCCCGCTTATCACTGGCAGTGACTGTGAGGGAGCCGGCGCCATGTTCCAGGTAACGACTCTTCCGCTCAACGATCTGCCCAAGACCGAGGACGGTGCTGTCGACTACTCCAAGGATTTCTTCGGAAAACCCACTGCACTTACCGTCAGCGGCCAGCTTGAGGGTGAGCTTGGTGCTACAGCACTCGGCGCAATCTATACCTTCGGCCCCACCTTCCGCGCCGAGAATTCCAACACTCCGCGCCACCTGTCGGAGTTCTGGATGATCGAGCCTGAGGTGTCGTTCTTCGATATCAACGACAACATGCATCTCGCCGAGGCATTTGTGAAGTACTGCATTTCATATGCTCTCGACAATTGTCGCGACGATATCGAGTTCCTTGCCGAGCATTACGACAAGGATTTGGTTGACCGGCTGAACTTTGTGGTTCACAACGATTTCGTGCGCCTTACCTATACCGAAGGTGTGAAGATCCTCGAAGAGTCGGGCCACAAATTCGAGTTCCCTGTTTACTGGGGTGCCGACCTTCAGAGCGAGCATGAGCGCTTCCTTGTGGAGGAGCATTTCAAGAAGCCGGTGATCCTTACCGATTATCCCAAGGAGATCAAGGCATTCTATATGAAGCAGAATGAGGATGGCAAGACCGTGCGCGCCATGGATGTACTCTTCCCGAATATCGGCGAGATTATCGGTGGGTCGGAGCGCGAGGAGAACTACGACAAGCTGCTTGCCCGAATCGAGGAGCTGGGTATCCCGATGAAGGATATGTGGTGGTATCTTGATACCCGCCGTTTCGGCACTGTGCCTCACTCCGGATTCGGTCTCGGTTTTGAGCGTCTTGTGCTTTTCGTGACCGGCATGACCAATATCCGCGACGTGATTCCCTTCCCGCGTACACCCAACAACGCCGAGTTCTGATCGCTCAGCGTCATATTACCAATTAAATCGCCCGAGCCTAAGCGGCCCGGGCGATTTTAGTATCATTGCGGCGGTTCCGCCATATGCCATAGGAATTGATTATTCCATAAGTTTGCGGTAGCGGCGGCGCGGCAGCTCCTTTCCGCCATTGCGCGCGCGCTTGTATTCCTCGTAGTCCGAGTATGAGCCTTCGTAGAATACTACGTTGCCATCGGGCTCGAACGAGAGTATGTGTGTACAGATACGGTCGAGGAACCAGCGGTCGTGGCTCACAACCACAGCACATCCGGCAAAGTCGTCGAGGCCCTCCTCAAGTGCGCGCAGGGTGTTGACGTCGATATCATTGGTAGGCTCGTCGAGGAGCAGCACGTTGCCCTCTTCTTTTAAAGCCATTGCCAGATGCAG
>JAHZGZ010000243.1:5728-7862 GCA_019420545.1 Bacteroidales bacterium
TGCCCTGTGAAATTACCTCATATACAGATTTTTCGGGAAGCAGATCGTGGTGACGCTGGTCGACATATGCAATCTTGACAGTCTCGCCTACATCGAAGGTGCCTGCATCGGGAGTCTCCTGGCCCATGATAAGGCGGAAAAGGGTGGTCTTGCCGGCACCGTTCGGGCCGATTACACCTACAATGCCGTTGGGCGGAAGCGAGAACGAAAGGTCGGAGAAAAGCTGTTTTTTGCCGAATGCTTTTGAAAGTCCGGTGGCTTCTATAACCTTGTTGCCAAGGCGAGGTCCGTTGGGGATAAAGATCTCCAGACGCTCTTCGCGTGCTTTCTGATCCTCGTTGAGGAGCTTGTCGTAAGAGTTCAGGCGAGCCTTGCCTTTGGCCTGACGTGCCTTCGGGGCCATGCGTACCCACTCAAGCTCGCGTTCGAGGGTCTTGCGGCGCTTCGATGCCTGCTTTTCTTCCTGTGCCATGCGCTTTGTCTTTTGATCGAGCCATGACGAGTAGTTCCCTTTCCAGGGGATGCCTTCGCCGCGGTCAAGTTCGAGGATCCAGCCGGCCACATGGTCGAGGAAGTAGCGGTCGTGGGTAATGGCAATTACTGTACCGGGATATTGCTGGAGATGCTGTTCGAGCCAGTCGATCGACTCTGCGTCGAGGTGGTTGGTAGGCTCGTCAAGGAGCAGTACGTCGGGCTGCTGGAGGAGCAAGCGGATGAGAGCCACGCGACGGCGCTCACCGCCGGAAAGTGTCGATATTTTCTGGTCGTCGGGCGGACACTGGAGGGCATCCATGGCGCGCTCCAGCTTGGAATCGATGTTCCATGCGTCGGCGGCGTCGAGCTTGTCCTGGAGTTCGGCCTGGCGCTGTATCAGGGCGTCCATCTTTTCGGGATCCTCAAGTACGTCGGGATCGCCGAATGCTTCGTTGACCTTCTCGAACTCGGCGAGAAGATCCATTACGGGCTGCACACCTTCGCGCACTACCTCTATTACTGTCTTTTCGGGGTCGAGCTGGGGTTCCTGCTCGAGGTATCCTACCGAGTAGCCGGGTGAGAATACCACTTCGCCCTGATAGCTCTTGTCGATACCGGCGATAATTTTGAGCAGGGATGATTTTCCCGAGCCGTTCAGACCTATGATGCCTATTTTGGCTCCATAGAAGAAGGAGAGGTAGATATTTTTAAGTACTTGTTTTTGTGGAGGGTATATTTTTGATACACCTACCATCGAAAAAATAATTTTCTTGTCGTCAGCCATTTTTATAAATGTATGGTTGTGGAAAAGGGTAGGGGAGAAAGATTCTGCCGATGATTATTTTTTGCCTTTCTGAGGTGCGTAGCGCACGGGGTAGTCCACGCGCTTGCGGCCCGAGATGATGGCCGAAAGCTTCGAGCGCAGCAGCTGGCGTCGTATCGCCGATATATGGTCGATATAAAGCTTGCCTTCGAGATGGTCGCACTCATGCTGTACGATTCTGGCGAGAAATCCCGAGATTTCCTCTTCGTGCGGTTGGAAATCGTCATCGACCCATTTAAGGCGGATATGTTCTACGCGGGGTACCGATTCCGACAGATCGGGCAGTGACAGGCATCCCTCGTTGCGGGTTTCGGTCGGCCCGTCAAGTATCTCGATTTCGGGATTGATAAGTGTGAATTTGCGGCCCTTGCATTCGGGGAACGCGTCACCGACGGGATCTGCGTCGATTACCACTATCCTGTCGTTGCGCCCTACCTGGGGTGCGGCCAGGCCCACGCCGTCGGAGTTATACATGGTCTCCCACATGTCGGCCACAAATTTCTTTAGTTCCGGGTAGTCGGGGGTGACATCCTTTGATATTGCACGGAGCACGGGATGTCCGTAAAGATATACGGGAAGTTTCATTTGTTGTTGAACTGTTTGCTTTGCAGATAGTCGTTTAGTATGATTGTGGCAGCGATTTCGTCGACAACGGCCTTGTCCTGTCGGCGTGATTTGCGCATTCCGCCATCGATCATTGAGCGGTGGGCAAGTACCGAGGTAAAGCGCTCGTCCCAGAATATGATTTCAATCTCCGGAGGCAATGCTTTGCGCAGTGCCGCTATGCGTCGCTGTACAGGCTTGAGGCCGTCGTCGATGTGGGGCACGGCGCGCTCG
>JAHZGZ010000244.1 GCA_019420545.1 Bacteroidales bacterium
CTCGATCACCCAGAGGTGGAACACCTCGCCCTGTACCACCACGTTGTCGACATATCCGAGCTTCTGCTGGATGTTGGCGATGTCCTTGCGGGGGAAGCCCGGCACGATGCGGTCGACCAGTGTTGCGCACACGTAGTTGTACTTCTCAAACCACTCCTTGAAGCCCTCGTAGTCGGCGCCGAAGTCGGCCTTCCACAGGTCGATGTACTTCAGTATGGCATCGCGCAGATGATGTCCGTTCTCGAAGATAAGCTCGCAGGGCATGATGATGAAGCCCTTGTCGGGAGCGCCCTTGAAAGTGGTGTAGCGGCGGTAGAGCAGCTGGGTCAGACGTCCCGGATAGGAAGAGGCGGGACGGTCGGCGAACTTGCACTCCGGATCAAACACGATACCGGCCTCGGTGGTGTTGGAGATGACGAAACGCATCTCGGGCTGCTCGGCGAGCGCGAGATAGGCGTCGGTTTGGCTGAACGGATTGATGCCGCGGCTGATCACGTCGACGCGTGTATAGGAATCCACAGCCTCGCCGTCGAGACGGCCCTGGAGATTCACGTGGTATAGGTAGTCCTGAGCCTGCAGCAGACCCATGGCGAAGCTTTCGGGCTGGCCCTGCACGATAACTACCGACGAGTTGAAGTCGGTGCTGTCGTTCATGTTCTTGATAATCCAATCTACAAACGCGCGGAGGAAGTTGCCTTCGCCAAACTGGATGACGCGCTCGGGTGCATGAGCCTTGGGAGCTGTCAGACTGTTGAGAAATTTCATGATATAATCAGTATTTTGTTGTGTTGAATAGTTATGTTCTGTCTATGGAAAAAATGATGACTATGGGTCAGCTAAGAAACAGCCTCCCGTAGGGACGCGGCGTGCCGCGTTGCATCACGCATGCCCTGACCGCATATCCACGGGCCTTTGCTTCTACGGCTCCCATTTCACGGCCCCCGGAGGTGTGGCGAATATTACCGCCGGATCGGCAAGCCGCATCGCCTCGGAAGGTGAGAGCACGGTGGCCCATCCTACCCTGTCGGCCTTTTCGGCACCCGGTCCGGTGGAGCCGGCTTCACCGTAACGGGCGGTCTTCTCGTTGTCGGGATTGCGCCAGTTGTGCCAGCCCGAAGCCACGATATGACTACCCATCTCGCAGTCGATGAAGTAAGTCGACGCATAGGGGCGCCAGGGACGTCCGAGATATACCTTGTCAACACCGTCGGCGGCGGTAAGGCGGCAGCGGTGCATCACGTAGCCCACAGCCGTAGTCTCAGGTGTGGACGCGGCGGTTATATAGCTGTTGCGCTTGCTGTGGAGAGTGCAGTCGCGGAAAAGTGCGGTCGAAGGGCCGAATATAAAGTCGGTGGTACCCTCGATGTAGCAATTGTCGAACAACAGGCGCGAGTTGCGTCCGCCGGTGAACACGGTATCCTGATTCCCGCGGAAACGGCAGTTCTCAAACTTCAGCCTGTCGCCCTCGGTATGCAGGGCCACGGCCTGCCCCACTTCTCCGGCGCTGTTCTCCACGGTAAGGTCGCGGAATGTGAGATCGCACCCCTCCACCTTCATGGTGTAGCTCCGGAACGTGCCCATGTTGTCGAGCGCGGCATAGTCGCCCCATGTTATCACGGTGCTGTCGGGCCCGGCGCCCCGGAACTCCACATTCTCGATCCACGCGGGTATCACCACTTTCTCGCGGTATACCCCGGGGCGTATGTTTACCGTAACCCGGTAGTCCATGAAAGCGCGTATCCCCTCCATGGCCTCGGTGAGCGTACGGTAATCGCCGCTGCCGTCGGCGGCGACAGTTATTTCGCGCTTATACTCGGCCCCCTGCAAGGGGAGGCCGAGTATAAGCGAGAAGAGTGATGCTATGATATGCTTGAGGCGTATGTGCATAATGGATTATTTTGTCACGCGGAACCAGTCGACATCGGCGCGGCCACCGTCGTTGGTGACCTTCGGACGGGTGCAGAACGTACCTATCTTGGCGCCGATCCACTTGCCCTCGCGGACGGTGAAAGGCTTGCCGATATTCTTGAACTTCTTGCCGTCGAGGCTGTAGCTGAAGTTGCAGATGCCGTCGGCCATCTTTACGCGCAGATATGCTGTGGAATCGGCTACGGTTACCGATGCATTTTCCACTTCGGGTTTACCCTTGTCGGCCTTTATACATTCGTTCTCGCTGATTTTGAAGCCATCGGCGGTCTTTTCAAGGGCAAGCACGGAATAGTCGAGGCCCATCACCACAAGCCCTGTGCGCTCCCCGTCGAAGCGTTTGTCGGGGGTAAGCGTAACCTTCATCGTGGCGGTGAAAGCAGGTGCGGGTATCTTCTGAAGCAGGAGATTGGGCACATCCCAGAGGTTCTTGTAATTCTGGCTTACCGGAACGGAGAAAAGCGAGAGCACACCCTTGCCGGCATTGTTGTAGCCCCACCACGGCTGGGGATTGCCGTGCCACTGCCACTGAAGACCGAGGTTGACGTCGTTGAACTCGTCGCTCTCCTGCGGTGTGGCCTTGGGATAGCTCTTCCCCACGTTGGGCTTGGTGTAGGTGCGTACAGGCTCGCCGCAGCCGTCGCCGTCATTGTCTACGCCCATCACGGGCCAGTCGTCGATCCAGTGTACGGGATTGAGATGCACGATACGGCCTATAGGGCCTACGTCCTGGAAATGGATAAACCAGTCCTCGCCGCCGTCGGGAGTATCGACCCAGCCGCCCTGGTGGGGGCCGTTGATGTCGGTATCGCCCTGTGCGAGCACTACCTTGCGCTCATATGGGCCCCAGGGACTTTTAGAGCGAAGAATGGTCTCCCAGCCGGTGGGAACACCCCCTGCGGGCGACATTATATAATAGTATCCGTTGCGCTTGTAGAATTTAGTGCCTTCGATGGTCACGTCCTCGTCGTGGCCGTCATACACGATTTTCGGCTGACCGATAAGGCTCTCGCCGTCGGGAGCCATCTCGCACACGGCGAGCACGCTCTTCATCGTGGCGCGGCTTCCGGCGAAGCCCCATGAGAGGTAGGCTTTGCCGTCCTCGTCCCACAGCGGACAGGTGTCGATCACGCCTTTGGTCTTGGCTACGAGCTTCAGAGGCGACCACGGACCCTTGGGATCCTTGGCTTTGGTCATGAAGATACCCAGATCGGGATCGCCGTAGTAGATATAGTATTCACCGTTATGAAAACGTATCGAGGGGGCCCACACGGCATTGCCGTGGTTCACTCTGTCCTTTACGAAAACGGCTTCATCGGGAAGGCGGTCGATGGCATACCCTATGATGGTCCAGTTTACAAGATCGTTGGAATGGAGTATCGGCAGCCCGGGCACACAGTTGAAGCTCGACGCGGTCATATAGTAGTCGTTGCCGACACGTATTACATCGGGATCGGAATAGTCGGCATAAATGATCGGATTGCGGTACTTGCCGTTGCCGAGATCGGCCACCCACACGTCGCTCACATCGGGAGCGGCCTGTATGGAGAGGCTCATGGCCGCACAGCATGCGAGCACTGAGAGGTTTCGATTTAGTTTCATAAGGTTAAGAAATTCTGTTTATGGCATGCGGGCCGATGCCTGTTCATGGCATAATGCTATCGGCGCCTACACCCCAAAGTTAATAAATTTATAGTGTAATAAAGAAGAGGCGCAGTAAGATGCGTTAATTTTTCCCACTCTTTTTGCCAAATTTCCTTTCCATTGCGGCATCCCAGTCGGGATATAGCCCCTTGATAACATAGTCGGGCCATGTGCCGAGATAGCGGTAACGTATGCGCCGCCCGGCATTGAGCGACGGCGCGAACTCGTAGCCGCACTGGCTGTCGGCAACAGGTGCCAGGTCGGAGAAACTGTAAAGGAATCGGAAAAGATGGTGCGGAAGATCGTCGGCGTATATGCTGAATATCGGGCGGTGGGCCTGCGAGGGGTCGTAACTGTCGGCAGCGTTGCGCCACATTTCGTAGCGAAGCGTGTCACTGCCGATTTTCAGGCTGCGCGGGCGGCGCTCTTTCAGCCGACGGAAAAAGTCAGGGTATACCTTTGCGGCCACATCACCCCCGAGCTGTATGAACCGTCCCCACATACGTGCGCCTACCGAGTCGACAACCACCTGGTCGATCCACTCGCCGCGGTCGTTGATCACGAATTCCGGCTTCTTGCCGTCGATGGCCGTACGTTCGTAGAATGCCACGGCGCTTTCCACGGCATCGACAATTTCAGGAGTAGGATCGTCGACCGACATAAGGAATACGAGCAGCGACGTACCCTCGTCGGCCGAATACGACGGCAACTCATGCGGACGTCCCTCGGCGGGAAGCAGGGTATATGGATCATGCTGTGCGCACCAGGCGGTTTTTACCCCGTCCTCCGTCACCTGACAGTCGAGTATGCACTGCAATCCGGCATCATATGCCTTCGCTACCTCCTTGCGCCACTCCTGCGGGAGTATCGCCCCCGGCTCGGTGGACGGATCGAGCAGATCGCGCAGCAGACGCATGTTGTTAAGATGCAGGTCGTCGTTGAACGTAAAATAGTCGCTGTAGCCGCCGCGCAGCGGGTAATACTGGGGCCAGCCTCCGGCACGCGTGTCGGGAGCCTCGGCGTTGGGATACTGCGAGTCGAGGATGAAGCGCACCCCACGCAGAGCCGCCTCGCGATAACGTTCGTCGCCGTTTACGCGCCACATCCGGGCCATGAAGCGTATCTCGCTGGTTGTGGCGTCATTGTCCATACACCCCTTCTTCGAGGCCTCTTTCGAATCTTTCTCGGTGGCCACGCGCGCCTTGTCGGCATCGCTCATGGCCATATGCATGGGTATGTTTTTGGGCCAGCCTCCGGAATTTTTCTGGTAAAGGAGCACGTTCTCGGCCACCTCGCGGGCATCGTCGGTGGCATACCATTCCTCGCTCTGGCTGTGGCTGAAGCGCGTCCATTTCGTATCGGATGTGCGCTCGGCGACACCCTTCGCCATAGCCGGAGCAAGCCCTGCGGCAGACGCAAGTATAAGTAATGTCAGGTGTAGATTGATGATGTGCAGTTTCATGATGTTTATTGATGTGTTGTTACACCAAAATTACATAAATTCCATTTATCGGAGAAAAACCGGATAGCCGCGACCTCTCCTGAAAGGCCATATTCGCCCATTTCCGATAATTTGTAGCAGTCGCCTACCGGACTTCCACCGATATATTGAACTGCGCGCGGGCGCCCACTGCGACGTAACCGTATCCACCGCTACAGTTTTCATTAACTAAATTTAACCGTTTATTTAACTTCTGCCTCTCCCATTATTCCCAATTTTGCGTTACTCTATTGTAGGGGATGCCAATATAATGGTGGTAGGGACGCGGCGTGCCGCGTTGCATCACGCTCCCCCATCAATGGCATCATGTAAAAATTACATCCACAAAGCAACGCGGCACGCCGCGTCCCTACCACATTGTTTTACTAAGCTTTACCACCATGCTAAAGAAACTTTCCACCCTGCTCCTCATACTCGTCGCCGGCATTGCGTCGGCATATGCCGCCTCTGACCTGGCCGTCAGCGAGAAAACCCACAATTTCGGCACAATCCGCGAAGCCGACGGCCCCGTGACCTGCGAATTCACACTGGAAAACAAGGGCGACAAACCGCTCGTAATCGTATCGGCAAAGGCGCAGTGCGGCTGCACTACCCCTAAGATCCCCAAACAGCCGATACGCCCCGGCGAATCGGCCGTGCTCACCGTTACCTACGACCCCGCCGGGCGTCCGGGCGAGTTCGACAAGACCATACGTGTGCGCACCAACCGTAAAGATGCCACCGCCCTGCTCAAAATCAAGGGTACGGTCCTTCCGAAATCCACACCTAAAAAGAAATAGAACATACACACAGCAAAATGAAAATTCTCCGACTGCTCACGCTCGCCGCAATTCTGACATCCGGCGCAACCCTCCTTGCACAGCCTAAAGCCCAGTGGCTAAGCACCACCCATAGCTTCGGCGCTTTCGACGAGGATCTCGGAAGCGTAACCACATACTTCAAGGTAGTGAATACCGGCGACAAGCCCCTCAGCATACTCAGCGTGCGCGCATCGTGCGGCTGCACATCCCCTACCTACAGCCACAAGCCGGTGGCACCGGGCGACACAGGCCAGGTGGCCGTGACCTACAACCCCGCGGGACGACCCGGAAAGTTCGACAAGAAGGTGAAGGTCGAGACCAACGCCGACCCGTCGATGACAACGCTTACCATAAAGGGGGTGGTGATCGGCGACCGACAGACACTGCGCGCCCACTACCCGGTGGATCTCGGTATGCTGAAACTGAAAAATACCGTAGTACAGTTCGGAGAGGTAACTAAAGGACGCACCAAGACCGCATTCCTCGACGGATACAACCAGAGTCCCGACACCATCCGTCCGTCGGTGTCGGATCTCCCGCCCTACGTCATGGCCGACATTGCCCCGCGTGCCGTGCCGCCGGGCGAACAGGTGACGTTCACGTTCTTCTACGACTCGTCGAAGGCCAAAGACCAGTGGGGGCTCTCCACTTCCGAGGTGATGCTCTCCCCCGACCCGCTCTCCTCGCAGATCAGACCGGTATCACTGATAGCCATAGTCATCGAGGACTTCTCGAAACTTACCCCAGCACAGCGCGAGAAAGCGCCCAAAGCCGCTTATTCGACAGCCATGATCGACCTCGGCCGAATAAAGCGCGGTAGCGTGGCCCGTGCCGAACTGCTTATCGACAACTTCGGCAAGTCGCCCCTCATCCTGCGCCGTATCTCATGTCCCGAGCCATATATAAACGTAAAGTGCAATAAGGAGAAGATCACCCCCGGCGCTCAGGCCAAGGTGACGGTCACCGTCGACACCGCCGCCCTCCCCGAAGGCACTTCCATCGTCAATACGCGCCTTACCGCCATCACCAACGACCCTGCGCGCTCCTCCTCCCCCATCCGCATCGTCGCCGAGCTCACCGACTGATCCATCGTCCCTCCACCCGATATAATCCTCCACCCGATATAATAAAGAACAGCTCCGGAGAAGTAACCGCTACTTCCCCGGAGCCTATTGTTTTGAAGCTTATATTGTATCTTATTATATTATAAAATCGAATGTCTTTTTAATATCTTGTATCAGGATATATCCTGCAATCAGTAGATAGATTTCAATGTCCGAATATCCGGTCATTTTCTGCCGGAAGATGCCGATATGCCCTTGATTACCTCGGGATCGATAGTTCCTTTCATCATCACGGCCGAGAGCACGGAATCCTTCATCACAAGTACCAGCAGTTCCGACAGCTTGTCGTCGCTCTTCACGCCGTAGATGTCAACAGTTCCGTCATTCTCCGACATGTGGGTAAGCAACTCCATTCCGCTGCGCGAACTGTCGAGCAGCCCGTAAGCCTTTTTGGCCGAATCGTGGCTCGACGTGCTCAGAAGCTCCATCGAGGTAAGCTGCGACGCTACCTCGTCCATACCCTCCACCGGCAGCGAACTGCCCACCTTCGAAAGCATGTCCTTCGACAGATACACATACTCCACTCCGGGGAGCTTGGCGGCACGCTTGAAAGCCTCTTCCTGCGCCACAGCCGCAAACCAAGTGCCTGCGACCAGGATGCCTGCCATCATTGTCCGTAATATTGTATTCATACTCAATACACTGTTCATACACCTATTGTATCCGAGAACTCGCCCGGGGCGATAGCGTCACCGTCAGTCATAAGGCTGTCGTCCTCCTCCATGAAATCCTCCTCAAAGAGGCTCATGTCAAATCCGAGGCGCTCGAGAAGCATGTCGGTCTCCTCGGCCTTGCGGTCGGCCTTGTTGAGACATTCCGACACGAGTAGCAGAGCACGCTGCGTCTCAGCCTGCGCCTCCTCCGGGTCGGTAAGCTCGTAGGCCGATACCGACGAATCCTTGATCATGAACACTGCCGCAGTAACGACTATGGCAAGCGACGCCGCTATGCTGACCCACGCCATCAGACGGCGACCCCGGCGACCGAGATGCTCCTTACGCCCGAGCATGTCGATCTGAGCCGACAGCTGCTCGCCAAGGCGTTCGGGCACTTTCAGCGGAGGAACCGAGGCACGGCACAACTGCACACGGCGGTCGGCAAGCATGTCGTCAGGAATATCGGACTCGGGAGTCTCGGCGAAAAAGTCCATAAGTTCCTTTTCCTGCTCTCTGGTGGTCATCCCCCCATAGTACAGGCCAAGAAGCTGACGTATGTAATAGAGATCTTTTCTCATAATAGTTTAATGGCATATTGTTTCAGTCGCCGGCGTGCGCGGCTGAGCAACTGGCGCACATTGGCGGGTGTATATCCTGTAACGGCGGCAATCTCGTCGACGGTGCAGTCGCCGTGCGAACGGAGCCTGATCACCTCCTGCTGGGCCGGAGGAAGCGACGCGATCATCCGGTCGGCAATCCTGAGGGTATCGGCATCCTCGACACGCGAATCGGAATATTCAGGCCCTTCTCGGTCGTCGTCGAAATCCGCTATCTGCTCCGGACGCCTGCGGCGTGACCTCAGCAGATCGATGCAAAGATGCTTAACGGTGGTTATGCAGAATGCGTCGGGAGACTCAAGTCTCTCAAGCTCATGTCGCTGCGTCCACAGACGCGTCACGGCATCCTGCACCACATCCTGCGCGTCATCGCTGTCCAACACAATGGCGTACGCCATGCGATACATGTCGCCATAGCGGGAAAGGATGATTTTTTTAAACGTCTCGGCATCCATTACATATACATGACGTCACGGCCCCACTTTTTGTGACACTCACTCTCCACTTTTTTTTCTGAAAAATTCTTCTATAATCTGCTGAATAGCTTAAAATGAGCGATTTATAAGTGT
>JAHZGZ010000245.1 GCA_019420545.1 Bacteroidales bacterium
CAAAAGCGAGTGCAAAGTTAGTCACTTTCCACATCCCCTCCAAATTTTTCAACAAAAAATTTATGTTATAAAACATAACTGCAAAACTATCCATCTGCAAATCACCAAAATACAAATCCCATTTTAACATCCGTTCACACCCCGTCAAGATCCACCGATTTCGTGAGCAAATATCAATCACATTTTGTTATAATATATAAGTACGCCACAAAAATTATCAGGTATATAAAATAGTGTTGCGACTTACTTACCTCATAATTAGATTAATCTTACAAAGTATCAACCTATGAAACCAGGTTACATCACCTCCGCCATACTGCTTGCAGCACTTATGCTCGGGTGCAAAGAGCAGAAAAAGACAGAGACGGACGATTCCATAACTAATTTCCAAATCGTCCAGACGGTAAAATCTGCCGAACGCAACTACATCTGCAAAGGGGCGAATGCCGTATTTGCCGATTCTCTCCCCATATACAGTAAGGTCACAATCTCCGTACAATGGCCCGACAAGATGGGAGATCATGACATCACTTCACTGCAAGACTCATTAATGGCCGCAATATATGCCGGACCCAAAGGATCAATTGACGAAAGTATTCTCGCTGAACTCTCAGCGCCGGAGGGGAACGACATTTACAAGATGGAGAGGATCGACACGATTCCATGGAATAAACCCTCCATGATACTTTACCGCGACAAGATCGCTTCGGCAATAACATTCAGCCCCCATTACATCGTATATCAGGTAATGACAGCGCTATACGACGGTGGCGCACATGGAATGAGCGTATCTGAATTTATCAACTATGATTTTGACTCGGCACGCGTAATAACTCCGCAACTTGCCTTCAAGCCCGGAAGCGAAGACGACCTCCTCAATGCCATCAAAGAACAACTGATGCGGATGTACGGCGTACGCACACTCCAAGATCTTGACAAAGCCGGAATATTCTCCAATCAGATTTTTGTAAGCCCTCAGTTTTATCTACAAGGCTACAATGTCGTATTCTATTACAACCCCTACGACATAGCGCCCTACTCTACCGGTTACGTAGAGGTACCGATACCATACTACACAATCAAGGATTGCCTTACGCCTGAAGTATTGCGTTTCTTCTCCCCTACGGACAGCTGACGGCCGACCATTCCTCCGGAAAGGTATCTATCAACGCGAGAAGCGTTTCAGCAAATTGTAGCTCGGCACAATGCCAAGTTCACCGGCTTTACTGAGATCAGCTACGCCGGCTTCCTTATTCCCGAGTTTCAAATAAATATACCCGCGGTTGTAGTAAGCCTCCCCGAAATCGGGCTTGATCTCTATGGCACGGGTATAGGCACTTAACGCCGACGTATAGTCACCGGCCTGAAGCAGCATATTCCCTTTGTTGTAGTGTGCTATCGCCATGCGAGGCGACAGTTCGATAACCTTATCAAGATCATTCATGACTTCAGAAGCCACCATCTTCGAGGTCTGCCCGGCCATTTCCGGAAGAATACCCTCACGCTTGGTGTCGCGCGACAGCCGATCCATCTCGGCATTCTTCATCCGCGCGTTAGCTCTAAGCATATATGCCAATGCGAAATCGGGAGCAAGCGTAATGGCACGATCCAGATCGGCCATTGCGGCAGCATAATTATGGAGAGTATAATAATCCATGGCGCGTCCGAAATAATCGACAGCCCTCGGACGGTGCGTTTCCAGATAACCGTTGTAATACTCGATCGACGAAAAATGCTTGGCGATGGCATCCTCATCCGACAGCTGAGGCTCACGGTTGGTTGTCATAAGCAGGAACCGCAGGGCACGCGTGGCATTAAGATCATCCACCTCCTTTATATAATAAGGGACCTCCTTGATTTCGGTTGTGGTAACGTAGTACGACAGCGTAAACATCGGCTCAACCTCGATAGAGAGATTGCGGTCCTGCACCCGGCCCTTTATCCCCTCGGTAGCATACTCCTCCTTGACAGTGGCATTATTGTCAACAGTAAGGAGCGATGTAAAACGTGCGGCCACCTGCTCCTGAGTCTCCTCCTTGTCAGACCGCGATCCGCCAGCATCGGGATCCACATCAGCCCCCTCCTCGGCCGGAACCGCCTGGCGCGACAATGCCATAGCCTTGTTGTAGTCACGCTCAGCCTTCGCGCGCTCACCCATCAGCCTGTAATTCTCACACCTCACAAAGTATGCGCCCGAGAACGACGGAAACTCCGCTATCACTCGGTCAAGATCGGCATTCGACCCCGCATAATCGGCAATCTCTTTGGAAAGCAGCGCACGGTTGTACATAGCCTTGTAGTTGTCAGGATCAAGAGCAAGCACCTTAGTAAAATCGTCGATGGCCTTGTTGTTGTCGTTGACCTCGGCACGCAGAAGTCCGCGGTTGAACAGCGCCGGTACGCTCGTCGGATCAAGCTGTATGGCATAATCGAAGTCGGCCATAGCCCCGAAATAATCGTCAAGCTGATAACGCAGGAACGCACGGTTTACAAAGTATCCCGCAAACTGCGGCTGCAGCTTTATCGCCTCATCCATATCGGCGCGAGCGCGGGCATAGTCTTTCGCAGAATTGATAGCGATATCGGCTCGCATCACGTAAGCGTTGACGTTGTTCTTGTTGATCTCAAGCGCATGGTCGATGTCGGCACCGGCCTTCACCGTGTCGCCCATGGCGAGATAAAGTCTGGCGCGTCCTACCAGACCGTTGTCGTAACGGGGATGAAAACGCAGCAGCTCGGCATACGTCTCCTCCGATTTCTTATACTCCTTCAGCTCTTCCAGAGCCAGTGCCTTGTTGAGGAGCAGTCCGCGATTCTCAGGCAACTGCTCGAGCGCGCGGTCGTAATCCTCGACGGCCTCTTTAAGCTTGCCTAGATTCTGACGCGCCACACCGCGCACCTCATATGCCCCGGTGATAAACCGGTTGTAGGAGATAGCCGTCGAGGCGTCGTCCTCGGCGCCGAGATAGTCTTCAAGCGATATTTTGGCGATCGCACGATAAAAATACGGCTGTGCGAGATAAGGCTTTACGGCGATCACCTGATTGAAATACTGTATCGAAAGCACATAATCCTCAAGATAAAGAGAATTCTGTCCGACACGCATCACCTGGTCGGTATTTATCTGTCCCGAGGCCTTTCCGCCAAGTGAACATAATATTGCAAAAATGAGTATATACTTTAGATGCTTCATTTTCATTGCGACAAAATGCGACAACTGCGCCGGAAGCGCGGATACTATAAAACGGAATCCGTCAATTACTGACTCACATTCCAGTGTAAAGTTACGGCATAAAGTTAGAAATTGAGGCGATTTAGATAAAAATAACATATAAGTAAGTCACAAAAATTATTACGTCTATGAATAATTTAAGAACTTTATATTCCCGTCGGAGTCTTTTCGGCGCTTTTCTCTCTCTTCATCAGTCATGTAGCTCGCTACACTCCTTCTTCATCGAGGAAAAATCTCTCGAAAATACTCTCGCCGGTAATATAAAATAATTTTTGAGACTTACTTATCATGTCTGAAAAGCAGAAAATAGTGGTAATCGGAGGCGGTTTCGCCGGCATATATCTGGTAAAGCATCTCGACAGACGCATTTACGATGTGACTCTCATCGACAGCAACAATTACCATAGCTTTCCGCCACTGTTCTACCAGATAGCATCGGCAGGACTCGATCCCGCAAGTATCGCATTCCCGTTCCGGCGCGAAATGCGCAAGCTCAACCCGCTGCCCTCCTACCATCTTGGCGAAGTGCGACATATCGACACACAGCGGAAAACCGTCACAACACAATACGAAACCATCCACTACGACCGACTTGTCATAGCCGCCGGCACACGCAATAACTTCTTCGGCATTGCCGATCTCAACAAGTATGTATTCACCATCAAGCGCACGTCGGAGGCGTTGCGTTGCCGCAACGAGATCCTCGACCGTTTCGAGCGCGCTGCCATATGCCATGAGCGCGACAAGCGACAGCGCCTTCTCAATTTCGTGGTGGTTGGCGGAGGCCCTACGGGAGTGGAGATCGCCGGTGCTCTCGGCGAGATGAAGCGCTATCTGCTGAAACGCGAATACCCGACCATCGACCCATCCGACATGTCGATCATACTCGTTGAAGGATCCGACCGTCTGCTCCAGACAATGAGCCATGTAGCATCGGAATATGCCGCAAAAGCGCTGCGGCAGCTGATGGTCGACGTGCAGCTCGGACGCCAGATGAAATCATACCGGGACAATGTGATCACTTTCGCCGACGGAGGCACGCTGCATTCCGAAATGGTAATATGGACCGCAGGCGTCACTGCCGCCACCTTCGAGGTAGAGGGTGTTCCGCTGCCGATTGGACATGGCGGCCGCATCCTTGTGGATGAATTCAACCGTGTAAACGGCTTCGGTGACGACGTGATGGCGATCGGCGACGTGTGTCTGCATACCTCAGATGAATATCCCCGCGGCTGTCCGCAGCTCGCGCAGGTAGCGATACAGCAGGCACGCACACTTGCCACCAACCTCAACCGGAAGAGCTGGGACAAGACGTTCCGCTATCACGACAAGGGCTCCATGGCCACCATAGGCCGCGGGCGCGCAGTGGCCGATCTTCCCCATCTTCATCTCAAAGGCTGGACGGCATGGATGGCCTGGATGTTCATTCATCTCATCTCCATTCTCGGCATGCGCAACAAA
>JAHZGZ010000246.1:0-2600 GCA_019420545.1 Bacteroidales bacterium
GGGTATGCCGGTAATCATTTTCGACCGCAATATAACAGGAGATTCTTATACCGCCCACATCGGTGTGGATGACAAAGGCATCGGCCGCCAGGCAGCCCATTATGCACAACATATATTAAAGGAACAGCCGCTCGTAATCGAGATAGGTGGCCTGACAGGTTCCACTCCGGCTGAAAACCGCCATGCCGGATTCATAAGTGAACTTACAGAAAACGGCGGCCGCATTATTGCGAGCCACCCCGGCAACTGGAATCAGGAAGATGCCGTCATTGTAGCAGACTCGCTTCTTCGGCTCCACCCCGAGGCCAATCTGATCTATGCTCACAACGACCGCATGGCAATCGGGGCCTCGCAGGTGACTCGCTGTATGGGTCGCGACGACATAAAGATAATAGGTATCGACGCGGCTCCGGCTATCGGCATCAAGGCTGTGGTCGACTCTGTTATTGACGCCACATTCCTGTATCCTACCGAAGGCCACCGCCTCATACAGACAGCTCTTGCAATACTTCAGGGAGAGCCTTTCCAACGTGAGGTGCAGATACCGGCGTCATCAGCAGTGGATATCAGCAACGCCGACATACTTCTCCTTCAGAATGAGACATTGACCGAAGAGACACGCAAGATGAAACTTCTGAAAGAGAAAATCGACGCCTATTGGGCGCAACACTCCTCGCAGACATCTCTGTTCTATGCAAGTATTGCCATAATCGTGCTGCTGTTTGGAGTATGTTTTTTGATACTGCGCTCATTCTGGCAGCACAGACGCCATCAGGCCGTACTGCTCGGTCAGAACCGCCTGCTCGAGGAGCAACGCGACATGCAGAAGTCACTCAACGACAAGCTGCAGGAGGCAACCAATGTGTCGCACGATCTGCGCACACCGCTCACTCTGATTGCCGAGCCGGTTGCACAGCTCTCCGAAGCCGAGAATCTTACTCCCGGCCAAAAATCGCTGATAAAAATTGCCGACAAAAATGTAAAGATACTTCACCGCCTTATCAATCAGATACTCGATTTCCGTAAATACGAAAACGGCAAGCTCGACCTCCATCTCACGGAGATAGACTTCGGGCACACCGTGGGCGAATGGATGGAGGCATTTTACCCGATTGCACGGAAACGCGACATGAAACTCACCCTCGACATCCCCTCGGGAGAGAAAATAACCGCGGCAGTTGACGTGGAGAAGATCGAGCGTGTATTTTTCAACCTGGTTTCCAACGCATTCAAATATACTCCCGACAACGGCTCGATACGTGTGTCGTATACGTCGGAAAATGGCAATATAATATTTAAAGTGGTCGATACAGGCGAAGGCATAAGCGAACGTGATCTCGGCAACATATTCGATCGTTTTTATCAGGTTGACCGTGTACATCCCAAAGGCTCTGGCATAGGCCTTTCACTGGCAAAGGCGTTTATCGAACTCCATGGAGGCACAATATCGGTGGAAAGCACGCCCGGAACAGGCTCGGTATTTACCGTGGTACTCCCCATACGTCATATCTCCTCAACTGCTGCAGAAATTTCCGTACCTCACCTCCGGCCCGAAGATGTCACTGCCGAGCTCTCCTCTTCGGAAAGCGATATCGCCTTCGATGCCGAACGTCAACTCATCCTCGTGATCGATGACAATCGCGACATACTCCGCCTTGTAAGCGGATTGCTCAACGACCAATACAACATAATCACAGCCGACAACGGACGCGACGGAGTAAGACTGGCTGCAAAATATGTGCCCGACCTTATAATATGCGACGTGATGATGCCCGTGATGGACGGTCTGGAATGCTGCCGGCGCATCAAGGAGGAAATATCCACCTCTCACATTCCGGTACTGATGCTTACGGCATGTTCCATGGACGAGCAGCGCATACAGGGATATAACGCAGGCGCCGACGCATATCTTTCAAAACCGTTCAACGCGGCAGTGCTCCGCTCAAGATGCACGTCGCTCATCGCCAACCGCAAGCGTATAAAAGAGATATGGTGTAGCAACGAAGCATCCTCCACTCCTTCAGTCCCCTCCTTTACCGCTACAGCACAGACTAAAGCAACTGCAATCCCCGCGACGGATATCGACAATGATTTTTACCGCCGGTTCCTCGAGATCCTAAATGCCGATATGAGCAATTCCGATCTGAATGTCGACAAAATAGCATCCAGAATGGGACTCGAGCGTTCACAGTTTTACCGCAAGATAAAAGCCCTCACAAACTATTCACCTGTAGAACTGATACGCCGCATACGGCTCAAACATGGACACACCCTGCTTGCCACAACAGAAAAGACAGTAAGTGAAATCGCATACGAGACCGGATTCTCGACGCCGGCATATTTTACCAAATGCTACCGCGACGCCTATGGAGAGACACCGACAGAGGCCCGCAATCGTTTGGGCAAGTGAGTATTGCTACGGATTTAGTGAATGATCTTTTCATCTTTTGGGAAGTAACGCTCTGTTGATATCGATCATAACATATATGATATCAATCATTTAACCAACTATCGGGCTAATTATCATTTTTGTTGCAAAAACTTTCAAAATCCGTGCGGTGCACGATTTTTAATATCCGGTGCAACATCCGTTATATGCC
>JAHZGZ010000246.1:2610-8536 GCA_019420545.1 Bacteroidales bacterium
CGTCAATGAATGTGCGACTTAAATTTGCGGCAGAAATTTTACCAATCATAACAACATGAAAAAACAGATTCTAAGTGCGGTATTGCTCTTCATAATGGCAATCACAGCACACGCCCAGAACATCACGGTGCACGGGACAGTGGTTTCTGCTACGGACTCCGAGCCATTGATCGGAGCCAGTGTGATTCCGGACATCTCCGGCAGCACCGGTACCGCAACCGACTTTGACGGGAATTTTGAAATCACAGTTCCTGACGGCACTTCACTTAATATATCCTATGTGGGGTTTCGTACAAAAACAGTAAAAGCGGAGGCTACCATGAAAATAGTTCTTGAAGAGAACTCTGAATTACTTGATGAAGTAGTGGTAGTAGGCTATTCCACACAGCGAAAAGTTGATGTTACCGGCGCCATTACTGCGGTTGATGTGAATGAAATCGCAAAACAGAATGAAAACAACCCCATAAAGGCCCTTCAAGGACGTGTTCCGGGCATGAATATTTCCGCTGACGGAGGCCCGAGCGGTTCAGCTACAGTACGCATACGTGGTATCGGCACTCTCAACAATAATGATCCCCTCTATATCATCGACGGTGTACCCACCAAAGGCGGCATGCATGAACTCAACCCCGGAGATATCGAGTCGATACAGATTCTTAAAGATGCAGCCTCCGCATCCATATACGGTTCACGTGCGGCCAATGGTGTCATTATTATCACCACTAAACGCGGCAATGATCTGAAAATAACTCTCGATGCATCGGTTGCGGCACAATTCTATACCAACCGCATGAAGGTGCTGAACGCTGAAGGCTATGGTCGCGCCATGTGGCAGGCATATGTCAACGACGGACAGGATCCCAACACCAACGGACTTGGATACCGCTATAACTGGGGATACGATGCCGCAGGCAATCCTCAGCTCAACTCGATATCCATGTCGAAATATCTTGACACCAACAGTAAGACTCCGGCAGCCGATACCGATTGGTTCGACGAAACAACTCGTACCGGACTTATTCAGAATTACAATCTTGCCGTAAGCGGTAGTTCCGAAAAGATGAACGCATTCTTCTCTCTCGGATACTATAAAAACCTCGGCGTAATCAAATACACTGATTTCGAACGCTTTTCTGCCCGAATCAATACCGAGTTCAAGCCGGTAAAGGGTATCCTTACTATCGGTGAACATTTTACTCTGAACCGCACTGACGAAGTACAGGCTCCCGGCGGATTCCTTGAAAATGTACTCCAGGCAAATCCTTCGCTTCCGGTATACACTACCGAAGGAAACTTTGCGGGACCGGTAGGTGGCTATCCCGACCGTGAGAATCCGGTTGCACGTCTCATACGCAACAAAGACAACCGTTACAAATATTGGCGTCTTTTCGGGGATGCATATATCAACCTCTCCCCATTCAAAGGATTTAATCTGCGCACCACTTTCGGCTTGGACTACTCACAGAAAGAGCAGCGTATATTTACCTATCCTGTGACCGAAGGCAATGTGGCAAACTCGACCAATGCCGTAGAGGCAAAGCAGGAGCACTGGACACGTTGGATGTGGAACGTTGTGGCAAACTACAATATCGACTTCGGACGCAACCATCTCGACGCGCTTGCAGGTATGGAACTTATCCGTGAAAGTTCCACATGGTTCTCGGGCTACAAAACCGATTTCTCAATCCTTAACCCCGACTTCATGTGGCCAAGCGCAGGAGTAGGCACAGCACAGGCCTACGGTTCCGGCGAAGGTTTCTCTCTGGTATCGTTCTTCGGCAAACTCAATTACTCATTTGACAACCGCTATCTGCTTGGCGTCACTCTGCGCCCCCACGGTTCCCCCCGTTTCGGAAGCAATAACCGTTATGCGACATTCCCTTCCGTATCTCTCGGATGGCGTATCAACAATGAATCGTTCCTGCGTGATCAGAACTGGCTCGATGATCTCAAACTACGTCTTTCATGGGGTCAGACCGGTAACCAGGAAATCAGTAATCTCGCCCGCTATTTCGTATATGTCCCCAATTATGGCGTAAATGAATCCGGCGGCCAAAGCTATGGAACATCATATGATATCGCCGGTACCAACGGCGGTTCGATTCTCAACTCCGGATTCAAACGTGACCAGATCGGCAATCCCGATATCAAATGGGAGACAACTACCCAATACAATGTCGGTCTTGACTGGTCAATGCTCAACTCGCGTCTTTTCGGTTCGGCCGATGTATACTTCAAGAAGACTTCCGACATACTTGTGCAGATGGTCGGTATCGCGGCCATGGGAGAAGGTTCCTCCCAATGGATCAATGCCGGTGAAATGGAGAATAAGGGTATAGAGCTTAATCTCGGATTCCGGAATACCACCTCATATGGTCTGCGCTATGAAATTACCGGAAATATCGCCGCATATCGTAATAAAATCACAGCCATTCCAGCTACCGTAGCAGCCAACGGCACATTTGGTGGCAATGGAGTGTATAGCGTGATCGGTCATACCTACGGTGCACAGGCCGGTTATGTTGCCGACGGGATATTCCGTTCACAGGAAGAAGTCGACAACCACGCGATTCAGGAAGGAGCCGGAGTAGGACGTATACGATGGCGCGATCTCGACGGCGACGGACGCATCACTGAAAAAGACCAGCAGTGGATATTTGACCCCACTCCCGATTTCACCTACGGTATCAATGTGTATCTCCAATACAAAAATCTCGATTTTTCCATGTTCTGGCAGGGCGCACAGGGACAGGATATAATCTCCGACATGAAAAAGGAAACTGACCTGTGGAGTGGTCTTAATATCGGATTCCTGAATAAGGGCGAACGGTTGCTTGACGCATGGACTCCACAAAATCCCGGTTCCTCGATTCCGGCCCTCAGTCGTTCCGATCTTAACAATGAGAAACGAGTATCAACATACTTTGTCGAAAACGGATCATATCTTAAACTGCGTAACATACAGTTGGGATATGTTTTCCCGGAAAAGCTGACACAGCGCATGCGCATGCAGAAACTCCGCCTATATGTAAGCGCGCAGAACTTACTTACAATAAAGAGCAAAGACTTCACAGGCGTAGATCCCGAAAATCCCAATTTCGGATACCCGATTCCAACGAATGTGACTTTCGGACTCAATGTAACCTTCTAATCACACCATAATCACGACTACGATGAAAAAAACAATATATACCGCAACGCTTGCCCTCTCACTGCTTGCCACGGGATGCAATGACTTCCTTGACGAACAGAAACCTCAGGGTACGCTTAACCAGGGCCAGGTACTCAATCCGGCTTATGTCGACAACCTTGTGATATCGGCCTATGCCGTATGGATCTCCGCCGAAGACATCAACTCGTCATTTTCCATGTGGAATTTCGATGTCCGTTCCGACGATGCCTACAAAGGGGGCAACGGTACGGAAGACGGAGATGTATTCCATGCTTTGGAGATATCTCAGGGTATCATGACCACCAACTGGAATATATCCGATATGTGGCAACGTCTCTACAATGCCATATCACGAGCCAATTCCGCACTCCAGGTGCTTTCTTCGATGGATATCGCCCAATATCCGTTGCGCGACACCCGTATAGCCGAAATGCGTTTTCTGCGCGCACACGGCCATTTCCTGCTGAAACGTCTCTACAAGAATATTCCATTCGCCATAAACGAGAATCTGACACCCGACGAGTATAATAATCTGGAAAACACGACTTACACCAATGATGAAGGGTGGCAGCTGATCATCAATGATTTCGAGTATGCGTTCAATAATCTGCCCGAAAAACAGACTGAGGTCGGACGTCCCAGCCGGGCAGCCGCAGCCGCTTATCTGGCTAAAACATATCTTTACAAGGCTTACCGTCAGGATAACGCAGCCACCCATCAGGTAACTTCAATTGACCGTGATGACCTGCTGAATGTCGTGAAATATACCGATCCTACTATAATGTCGGCAGGAGGATTCGATCTTGAGCCGGACTTCCACAACAACTTCCGCCCCGAGCCCCAGTATGAAAACGGCGTGGAATCAATCTGGGCAATGCAATACTCCTTCAACGACGGCACGACCAACGGCAACTGCAACTGGTCATACGGACTCATCGTCCCCAACATTCCCGGCGTTACCGACGGCGGCTGCGATTTCTACAAGCCTACTCAGAATCTCGTCAACGCATTCCGTACCGATGAGGACGGCCACCCATATCTCGACACATTCAACAGTCGGGACTACGATATGAATGCCGACTATGCCGACCCGCGCCTGTTCCTTACCGTAGGCATTCCCGGCACACCCTACATGTTCAACAAGAACTACATCATCGACCGCAGCGCGGTATGGAGCCGAAGCAATGGCCTGTACGGCTATAATATATCTCTGAAGCATAATGTGGATCCCGATGGGAACTATCTGGTAAAAGGCGCATGGTGGGGTTCTCCGATGAACCGTATCGTATTACGTTATGCCGACATACAGCTCATACGCGCAGAAGCACTCGTTCAGCTCAACCAGGGTATTCCCGAAGCGATATCTATAGTAAACGCCCTGCGTAACCGTGCCCGTCAGAGTACATCCGCAATATCCGATTACGAACAGATATACCATGTACGCTTCAATGTACGTCCGTATTCCGGCAGCTATAGCCAGGAGCAGGCACTCAAAATCGTGAAGCACGAGCGGCGTGTGGAACTCGCCATGGAAAGTGAACGTTTCTTCGACCTCGTACGATGGGGCGAAGCCGCTACGGTGCTCAACGCATATTACGCTGCCGAGGCCGACAATTGCGCTATCTATTCAAGCGCCTCGTTCACTGCCGACAAAAATGAGTATCTCCCTATCCCATTCTCTCAGATAAGCGCCTCTAACGGGCATTACAAGCAAAATATCGGTAACTGGTAAAAAGCCACTGCAATGAATACAAAATTCAAAACATTATATCTCGCACTGACTGGTATTATTTCATGCTGTACCGTCATCTCATGCGACAACGATAACGTGTCCAATCTCAGACTTGACGGAGACACACGCATTGAAGCCATTACCATAAATAGCTACTCCGGTGAAATCGACCATACGGCGCATACGGTAAACGTGAACGTATCCACTGACGTAGATCTCTCCGATCTTACCGTAGAAGCCATTACTCTGAGTCCCGGTGCTACAAGCGACTATCCCGCAGGTACTCATTTCAACGGAGAGGTGCCAAGGGCTATCCACGTTGTAAACGGAGACGTGTATACCGACTATACCGTAACGGTAAAACATGACAATGTGGAATTCCTGTCATTCATACTTGACGGAAAATATTCCGGCACGATCGACAACTCGGCCCGTACGATACTGGTATTCGTACCCGTCGATGCGGATGTCACCGCAATGCAGGCCACATTCACTGTAAATGACGGCACTACTGTAGATCCCGCATCAGGATCGTTACTCGATTTTTCCAGTCCGGTAGTATTTACTGCAACACAGCGTACAGCAGTCATCAATTATACCGTCACGGTGATAAAAGACGAGATGTCGCAGGCTCCTAAAGCATTTATCGGAATAGCCGCTTCGGCTGATCAGCTCGGAGACGAGGCGCACACCGCCTGCCGCTGGATGCTTGAAAACGTTCCCAACTCACGTTATGTATCAATCCAGGAGATTATTGACGGGAATGTAAAACTTAGCGACTTCACAATGATATGGTGTCACTTCGACTGGACCGACTGGCCCGGACAGCTGTGGGATTCCCGCGATGCATTCAACAGCTATTGGCTGCATGGAGGAGCGATACTCGCTTCACGCGACGGTGCACGCTATATCAATGATGTATGGCGCATAGCACGTGACCAGCAGAGTCCGAACAACATGTTTGGGGGCGATACTTACGAAACTCTTGCCGCAGACCTTGGCGTTACAAACACATGTCATGA
>JAHZGZ010000247.1 GCA_019420545.1 Bacteroidales bacterium
GCCCGGACGGCTGTAGAAAATTGCCTGCACGCCTATCAGGCGTCCCTTGGCTTCTGATAGATCGAAATCCACGTGGAGCGACAGCCCCTCATGGTCGTGTTTCATCACGCCTGACTCTACCCAGGCACGGTTGAGTTTTGCGGTGGTGGCTGCGTTGGCCGATATGAAGGCGGAGAGGGATATTATTAGGGCAAGTATGATTGATTTCATAGGTATTTGTACTGTTTCGTTGATGCAAAGATACGCCAAATTTTTCACAAATATACAACATTGTGGATTGCACAATGTTATTGATTGGTGTGCATATCTGTCCGGTCTTTAGAAAAATTGAGTAACTTTGTGACTCTTTGACGTGAATAACCAGATGTTATGAATCATATAGAAGATGTTGCCGCCCGTCTGCGCGGACTGCGTGACGCACTTGATCTCAGTGCTGAGGAGGTGGCTACCCAGTGCGGTATCACTCCGCAGCTGCTTGCCGCCTACGAGAGCGGCACCTATGATGTGCCTGTAAGTTTTCTACATCGTCTTGCCGGTGCTTACGGCGTCGAGCTTACGGCGCTGCTTTTCGGCGAGGAGCCCACGATGCACTCCTACTTCGTCACTCGTTCGGGGCGTGGTGTGAAGGTTGAGCGCACGTCGGCCTACAGTTATCAGGATCTGGCCGCAGGCTTCCAGCGCCGTATAATGGCGCCATTCCTAGTGACGATCGAGCCTGTCGACTCGCCGGCCGACACACCCATGGTGCTCAACGTGCATTCCGGCCAGGAATTCAATTATGTGCTCCAAGGTGAAGTCGAGCTGTCGGTAGGCGGCCACGTGACGCGCCTGCATCCCGGCGACAGTATCATGTTTGACTCGATGCGGCCCCATGGCCTTAGGGCCATAGGCTCGACTGCGAAGATAATAGCTATAATATCCTAATCCTAAATGTAACCTATCATTCCCTTGTTGATTATGCTTGAAAAGTTTTTAGATAAGACAGAATTTGATTCGTACGAGGATTTTATGGCAAACTTCCACGTCAATGTGCCCGAGAACTTCAATTTCGGCTACGACGTGGTTGATGCCTGGGCTGAAAAAGAGCCAGACAAACCTGCTCTGCTCTGGACTAACGACCGTGGCGAGAAGATACAGTTTACCTTCGCCGACATAAAGCGCGAGAGCGACCATACGGCATCGTTTTTCCAGTCGCTGGGCATAGGGCGCGGCGACATGGTGATGCTCATACTCAAGCGTCACTACCAGTTCTGGTTCTCCATCGTCGCCCTCCACAAGCTCGGCGCCACGGTGATACCCGCCACACATCTTCTTACAGAGCACGATATCATCTACCGCTGTCAGAAAGCCGGCATCAAGGCTATCGTTGCCACCGGCGACGAGGTTGTGCTGGGCCACATACAGCGTTCGATGCCCGAATGCCCCACGGTAAAGGCGCTCATCTCCACCGGACCGATAGTGCCCGAAGGGTGGTACGACTTCAACAAGTCGATCGCTGCCGCGGCGCCGTTTGTACGTCCCGAGCATCCCAACACCAACGACGACATATCGCTCCTCTATTTCACCTCCGGCACTACCGGCGAGCCCAAGATGGTGGCCCACGACTTCACCTATCCTCTGGGACACATCATCACCGCCAGCTACTGGCACAATCTGCATGAGGACAGCCTGCATCTCACTCTTGCCGACACCGGCTGGGGAAAGGCCGTGTGGGGCAAGCTCTATGGCCAGTGGATCGCCGGGGCCAACGTCTTTGTGTATGACTTCGAGAAATTTGAGCCGGTCGACGTGCTGCGCATGATCCACGACCACGGCATCACGTCGTTCTGTGCACCACCCACCGTGTTCCGCTTCCTTATCCGCGAGGATCTTACCAAATACAACCTCTCGACGCTGCGTTACTGCACCATCGCCGGTGAGGCCTTGAATCCCAGTGTCTACGAGCAATGGCTCAGTCTTACGGGCATCAAGCTCATGGAGGGATTCGGCCAGACCGAGACCACACTTACCGTGGCCACTTATCCATGGATAGAGCCGAAGCCCGGTTCGATGGGGAAGAAGGGCCCCGAGTACGATATCGATCTTGTCGACGGTCAGGGAAGCCCTGTGGAGGACGGTCAGCAGGGGGAGATTGTAGTTCGTCTGCCCGAAGGTGGCCGTCGCCCGCTCGGCCTGTTCAAGGAGTATCTGCATGATCCGGCGCTCACCCGCGAGGCGATGCACGACGGCCTTTATCATACCGGCGATGTTGCCTGGCGCGATGAGGACGGGTATCTGTGGTTCGTCGGGCGTATCGACGACGTGATCAAGTCGTCGGGCTACCGTATCGGCCCGTTTGAGGTCGAGAGCGCGCTGATGACCCATCCCGCCGTGGTGGAGTGTGCCATAACAGGCGTCCCCGATGAGATCCGCGGTCAGGTGGTCAAGGCCACCATCGTGCTCAGCAAGGAGTATGAGGGGCGTGCCGGCGATGAGCTGGTGAAGGAGATTCAGAACCACGTGAAGCGCGTTACCGCTCCCTACAAGTATCCCCGCGTGATAGAGTTTGTGAAGGAGCTGCCCAAAACCATCTCCGGAAAGATACGCCGCGTGGAGATACGCAATGACGACAACAACAAAAAAGCATAACCGGCTGTTAATATGTGTATGGGAATACCCCGCTTCAAAAGTATAGCCGTAAAAATCGGCAGTAATGTACTCACACGCCGCGACGGTACGCTCGATGTCACCCGTATGTCGGCACTTGTCGATCAGATCGCCGAGCTGCACTCGGCCGGGATGCGTGTGGTCATGGTGTCGTCGGGAGCTGTGGCGGCCGGACGCAGCGAACTGCGCGGCATCACGGGGCTCGACTCTGTGTCGGCACGCCAGCTTTATTCGGCTGTGGGACAGGCCAAACTCATCAACCGCTACTTCGAGCTGTTCCGCGACCGCGGACTCGCCTGCGGCCAGGTGCTCACCACAAAGGAGAATTTCGCCACGCGGCGCCATTATCTCAACCAGAAGCACTGCATGGAGGTGATGCTCGACAACAATGTCATCCCTGTGGTCAACGAGAACGATACCGTGTCGATGACCGAGCTGATGTTTACCGACAACGACGAGCTCTCCGGGCTGCTCGCCACGATGATGGGCTGTGAGGCGCTGGTGATCCTCAGCAATGTCGACGGCGTGTACACGGGCGACCCCACACTCCCCGACAGCCGCCTTATCCCGGTGATAGGCACCGGTTTCGACGCCTCGGGCATGATCAGCGAGAACCATTCGTCGCTCGGCCGCGGCGGTATGGCCACAAAGTACCGCACGGCCTCCAAACTCGCCTCGGAGGGTGTGGCCGTGATCATCGCCAACGGCAAGCGCGAGGGGATACTTACCTCTCTCATGGGTCTCGGCCCTGAGGCTCCCCACACTCTCTTCAGCCCGTCACCGTCGCCGGTAACCGGTGTGAAGAAGTGGATCGCCCACAGCGAGGACTTCGCCAAGGGTGTCGTGCGCGTCAACCGTGGCGCTGCCGAGGCCCTGCTCTCACCCGCAAGCGCAAGCCTACTGATGGTCGGCGTCGACGCCGTAGAGGGCGACTTCGAGAAGGACGATATCGTGCAGGTGGTGGATCCCGACGGCAACGTCATTGCCTGGGGACGCGCCGGCCTCGATGCCGAGCACGCCCGTGCCGGAGTCGGGGGCCGCGGACGGCGCCCGCTCATCCACTGCGACTACCTCTATATCGACTCCTCGGTAAAGTCGCCGTTCCTGCCCTGATGCTCATGCCGCCGACCCGTTACGCTCATTTTTATACACATATATATCTAATGTATCTATTATGAAAAAGCTTTTTAATCGCGCATTGCTCGTGGCCTCGGTGCTCCTCGCCGGAGTGTCGTCTGTCGGGGCACGTGAGAAGATGACGGGTGTCAATGGTATTCGTTTCGGCTGGAAGTACGACCGCTGTGTCGAGGCTCTCGGCGATCCTCAGCGTGCCGTCACTACTCAGGAAGTAAATCAGCAGCGTCAGTATTCGTATGCTCCCGCCACATGGGGTACCGTGGAGTGGGACAACGGTGTGCTTGATTTCCACAAGGACAAGCTGATGCAGGTCGGCTTCTCAAAGAGTACCGACAAGCCCGATACCTCGGCCTTTGAAGGTGCCAAAAGCCATCTTACCGACCTTTATGGCGCACCGGTAAAGATGAAAGGTACCGACAACAATCTGCTCTGGCGTGCCGCCGACGGCAATCTCGCCATACTCCAGTATATCAGTGACCGCGCCTGCAAGGCCGGAGCCGCTTCTTCCGGAGACTGCAAATATACCACGTTCCTTTTTTTTGTCGACAACAGGCAGGTCGAGAAGAAAGCCCGCGGAGCCGAAAGCTATCTGCGCAGTCTGATGAAGTAGGATTGTCGGGTGTGGGGGCTGCGCTCCGTATGTATATAAATAAGAAAAAACAACACCATCATGTCAATAACATCGCTTCTACAGCATTCACGCCGCGCATCGCGCGCCCTTGCCTTGCGCTCTGCCGCCGAGATCGACGGGATGCTCCTCCACATGGCCGACGCCATCGACGCCGGCAGCTCCCGACTCCTTGAGGCAAACGCCTCCGATATGGCGCGTATGGATCCCGCCGATCCGCGTGCCGACCGCCTGCTGCTTACCCCGCAGCGTATAGCCGACATTACCCGCGACATGCGCTCGGTAGCCAAACTTCCCTCACCGCTGGGACGCGAGCTGTCGTCGACCGTAAGGCCCAACGGCATGGTTATCCGCAAGGTATCGGTGCCTTTCGGGGTGATAGGCGTAATCTACGAGGCGCGTCCCAATGTCACGTTCGACGTGTTCGCCCTGTGTGCCAAGGCCGGCAGCGCCACCGTGCTCAAGGGTGGCCATGAGGCAGCCGACACCAATGCCGCTGCCGTAGAGATTATCCGCGGCTGTCTCGAAAAGATGGGGTGGGAGCCCGATATCGTCACCCTTCTGCCCAACGATCGCCAGGCCACTGCCGAGATGCTCGGTGCGGTAGGGCTTATCGACGTGGTGATACCGCGCGGCTCGCGCAGGCTTATCGACTTCGTGCGCGACACTGCCGCCGTGCCGGTCATAGAGACCGGTGCGGGGGTGTGCCACACCTATGTGCATTCGTCGGCCGATACGGCCAAGGCCCGCGATATCGTGTTCAACGCCAAGACGCGCCGCGTGAGCGTGTGCAACGCGCTCGATACGCTTGTAATCGATGCCTCACGCCTTGCCGATCTGCCGGAGATATGCGCTCCGCTGGCCGGAAAGAATGTTGAGATCCATGCCGATGCACGTGCTCTCGAGGCCCTTGCCGGGCATTATCCTGTAGATCTGCTTCGCGAAGCCACTCCCGGCGACATCGGCTGCGAGTGGATGGACTACAAGATGACTGTCGTCACAACCGACGGCCTGCGCGATGCTATTGACTTTATCGACGCCCATACGAGCCGCCACAGCGAGTGTATCGTGGCCGAGGATAAGGAGGCCGTCGATGCTTTCCTGCGCGAGATCGACGCCGCATGCGTATATGCCAACGTCTCCACGGCTTTTACCGACGGCGGCCAGTTCGGGTTCGGTGCCGAAATCGGCATATCCACCCAGAAGCTCCACGCCCGCGGCCCGATGGGACTCCCCGAAATCACTACCTATAAGTATCTCGTCACCGGCGACGGCCAGACCCGCTGGTGATCGCCCGGCAGTCTGCGTTGCAATGACCCCTTACGTTTTGTCCTGTCCGCATGATATGTCGGACACGCCCGGACATGTCCTTCTCTGTCCGCGCTGTCCGCATACGTCCGCTGACAGGACAATACGTCCTCGTATGTAGAAACCGCACGGAGAGCGCGAACAGCGCGAGCGGTGCCCCATGTCCCGAGGTCCTCTGCGCTCTCTGCGGTCTCTGTGTGGTTTTAAATAACGCGCTTGGAAAGCGCGTCTCCTACAGCCGTGGTCTCTGTGCGTTTTTCCATAATAAGAATGATGATTAACAATAATTAACTTAGTGGTTGGGATAGCTTATTGTATTGATGACAATAACTGATAATCAGCTTATTGTGGGTGGTACAATATCATCCGGTTTGTTATTGTAAGTGGGATGATAACTAATATGCGCCAAAATAATGTTTTATAACATAAAATTAGACTTGACATTGACTTTGGGATATGCTAATTTTGTGGCGCAATCAAAATAACTGAATATCCATGCCGACACATTCCTCAATCAATGCGCCACTCGCCAACAACCACATATCAGTGGATTGTGTGGTATTAGGCTGGGACGGAGAGCGCCTGAATGTGCTTCTCGTCAGCCGCCACGGCGAAGGTGAGGAATACAACGATATGAAGCTGCCGGGAAGTCTGATCTATCAGGATGAGGATCTCGATCAGGCAGCGTCGCGTGTGCTGCGCGAGCTTACCGGAGTGGAGAATGCCGGGCTGATGCAGTATAAGGCCTACGGCTCGAAAGATCGTACCCGCGATCCGCGCGACGTGATATGGCTTGAACGAGCCCAGCAGATCCATGTAGAGCGCATAGTTACCATCGCCTATATAGCGTTGGTAAAGATCGACCGTTCTACCACCGCCTGTCTGCAGGGGCACAATGCCCTGTGGATGCCTGTCGACAGCGTGGGCACCCTTGCATTCGACCACAATCTGATCCTGCGTGAGACGCTTCAGCAGATGCGCACTATGTCGGAGGCCGATCCGGCGCTGCTCTTCGAGCTGCTTCCGAAGAAATTCACTCTGGCGCAGATGCGCACGCTCTTCGAGGTAGTGTTCGATCAGAAGGTGGATGTGCGCAACTTCCACAAGAAAGTCGGGGCAATGGCCTACGTCGTGCCCCTCGAAGAATATCAGCAGGGAGTTGCCCACCGTGCAGCCCGCTTCTTCCGGTTCGACCGCAAGATCTACAACCGTCAGCGTCGCTGACATCACCCTGCATATCCCGGGCCCCGTCGCCCGTTCCAGGCAATTAAATATCCATAAAAAGTAAACCATAAACCCACATTACACAGACATGTATCTCTTAGGCTATGACATAGGAAGCTCCTCCGTGAAGGCTTCCCTCGTGAGCGCCGAAACAGGCAAATGCGTGAGCACCGCGTTCTTCCCCAAGACCGAGGCCGAAATAATCTCGGTGCGCACCGGCTGGGCCGAACAGCACCCTTCGGAATGGTGGAAACATCTGCGTGAGGCCACCGAGGCTATTCTCGCCGAGTCGAAGGTCGATCCGCGCGATATCGCCGCCATCGGCATTTCCTATCAGATGCATGGTCTGGTATGCATCGACAAGGACTGCAACGTGATCCGTCCCGCCATCATATGGTGTGACTCGCGCGGCGTTCCCTATGGCGAGAAGGCGTTCGATCAGCTCGGCGCCGACCAGTGCCTGGGCCATCTGCTCAACTCGCCCGGCAACTTCACCGCCACCAAGCTCGCGTGGGTCAAGGAGAACGAGCCCGAGCAGTTCGACAAGATATGGAAGATACTTCTCCCCGGCGACTATATCGCAATGCGCCTCACCGGCAAGGTTGCCACCACCGTGAGCGGCCTGTCGGAAATGATGCTCTGGGATTTCAAGGAGGGTGCTCCCGCACGCTTCCTGATGGATTACTTCGGCTTTCCCGCCGACATTATCCCCGAGATCGTGCCCACATTCTCCGTGCAGGGCACCGTTACCCCTGAGGCTGCCGCCGAGCTTGGCCTCGCCGAGGGCATCCCCGTCACCTACCGTGCCGGCGACCAGCCCAACAACGCTCTGTCGCTCAATGTATTCAACCCCGGTGAGGTGGCATCCACAGCCGGCACTTCGGGCGTTGTCTACGGCATCATCGGTGACGTGAGCTACGACCCACAGTCGCGCGTCAACAACTTCGCCCATGTCAACCACACCACCGCCGAGCCCCGTCTGGGCGTGATGACCTGCATCAGCGGCACCGGCATCCTCAACTCGTGGATGAAGCGCAACGTGGCTCCCGAGGGCATAGGCTATGCCGAGATGAACGAGGTGGCCGCACAGGCTCCCATCGGCGCCGAGGGCGTGAGCATACTCCCCTTCGGCAACGGCGCCGAGCGAGTGCTCCGCAACCGCGAGATCGGCTCGTCGATCCACGGAGTCAATTTCCTGCGTCACAACAAGAGCCATCTGCTCCGCGCAGCCCAGGAGGGTATTGTGTTCTCGTTCATGTACGGTATGGAAGTGATGCAGCAGATGGGCATGAAGCTCAACAAGATACATGCCGGACATGCCAACATGTTCCTCTCGCCCCTCTTCCGCGAGACACTCGCCGGAGTGAGCGGTGCCACCATCGAGCTGTTCAACACCGACGGCTCGGTAGGCGCAGCCAAGGGCGCAGGCATGGGCGCAGGCATCTATAAGGACAACAACGAGGCTTTCGCAACCCTCGACCGCATCGAGGTGATCGAGCCGGTGGCAGCCGACGCAGCAGCTTATGCCGACGCCTACGCTCTTTGGAAAGAGCGCCTCGCTGCCCAGCTCTGAAAGCTCCCGGAAATCGTTGAGTACTCAGAAGGTGTTGCAAAATACGGAAATGTAGTAACGCGGCGTGCCGCGTTACATGTTGCGGAAGTATAAGTGGTTGATTACCACAATGCAACGCGGCACGCCGCGTCCCTACAAGCTATGATCGTCATGACAACATATAGTTTTGCAACACATTCCCACCAATTTTAAATCAAAATCAACCAACAAAATATCAACCCAAAAATCCATTAACATTATGGCAACAAAAGAGTATTTTCCCTCAGTAGGCAAGATCGCTTACGAAGGCCCCCAGAGCTACAACCCCATGGCATTCCGCTACTACGATGCAGAGCGCGTGGTGCTCGGCAAGCCCATGAAGGAGTGGCTTAAATTCGCAATGGCATGGTGGCACACACTTTGTGCAGAAGGCGGCGACCAGTTCGGCACAGGCACAAAGAAGTTCCCCTGGAACGAAGGTCCCGATGCCATGACCATCGCAAAGCAGAAGGCCGACGCAGGTTTCGAGATCATGCAGAAGCTCGGTGTGGAATATTTCTGCTTCCACGACACCGACCTTATCGGCGACCTCACCGACATTGCCGACTACGAGGCCCGCATGAAGGAGATCGTTGCCTATCTCAAGGAGAAGATGGACCAGACAGGTATCAAGAACCTCTGGGGCACTGCCAACGTATTCGGCAACGCACGCTATATGAACGGTGCTGCTACCAACCCCGACTTCGACGTTGTGGCCCGCGCTGCCGTTCAGATCAAGAACGCAATCGACGCAACCATCGCCCTCGGCGGTACCAACTACGTGTTCTGGGGTGGCCGCGAAGGCTACATGAGCCTCCTCAACACCGACCAGAAGCGTGAGAAAGAGCACCTGGCAATGATGCTCACCATCGCCCGCGACTATGCACGCGCCCACGGCTTCAAGGGCACATTCCTCATCGAGCCCAAGCCCATGGAACCATCCAAGCACCAGTACGACGTCGACACCGAGACTGTGATCGGCTTCCTCAAGGCCCACGGCCTCGACAAGGACTTCAAGGTAAACATCGAGGTGAACCACGCCACCCTCGCCGGCCACACATTCGAGCATGAGCTCGCAGTAGCTGTCGACAACGGCATGCTCGGCTCTATCGACGCCAACCGCGGCGACTATCAGAACGGCTGGGATACCGACCAGTTCCCCATCGACAACTACGAGCTTACCCAGGCCATGATGCAGATCATCCGCAACGGCGGTCTCGGCAACGGCGGTACCAACTTCGACGCCAAGACACGTCGCAACTCCACCGACCTCGAGGATATCTTCATCGCCCACATCGCCGGCATGGATGCCATGGCACGCGCTCTTCTCAGCGCAGCCGACGTGCTCGAGAAGTCGCCCTACAAGAAGATGCTCGCCGACCGCTACGCAAGCTTCGACGCAGGCAAGGGCAAGGAATTCGAGGAGGGCAAGCTCGACCTCGAGCAGGTAGTCGCCTACGCCAAGACCCATGGCGAGCCCGCCACCACCTCGGGCAAGCAGGAGCTCTACGAGGCTATCGTCAACATGTACGCATAATGCCACGACAGAGGCAACAGTAACAACCCAACGTCCGCTCCGGCCCGCTTCGGCAGGTCGGAGTAGGTCGTTTTTATCGAAACGATTGATTCCCCCACATTTCTTAACCTTAACTTTCAGTCATCAATGAATTATCCTGAAAAAGGCAGTAAAGCCTACCTTTTCTCCATCGTGCTTGTAGCGGTGATGGGTGGTCTGCTCTTCGGCTACGACACCGCCGTTATCTCCGGTGCCGAGAAGGGGCTGCAGGCATTCTTTGTCGGCGCGAAGGACTTTGTCTACACCGACGTCATCCATGGTATAACATCCTCAAGCGCCCTGCTCGGATGTATCATCGGCGCCGCCATATCCGGATTCTGCGCGCAGTTCCTGGGCCGCAAGCGCTCGCTGATACTCGCCGGCATATTCTTCTTCGTGTCGGCTCTCGGCAGCTACGAACCTGAATTCATACTCTTCGAGCACGGACAGCCCAACTACGGACTGCTCTGGATGTTCAATGCCTACCGTGTGATCGGCGGTGTCGGTGTGGGCCTCGCCTCGGCCGTCTGCCCGATGTACATCGCCGAGGTGGCACCTTCCAACATCCGCGGCACGCTCGTATCGTGGAACCAGTTCGCCATCATCTTCGGACAGCTCGTGGTATACTTCGTCAACTTCATGATTCTCGGCGACCACGCCAACCCCATCATCGAGAAGACCGCCGAAAACATCTACAATATCGTCAACCTCTCCGACGCAGCCTGGACCATCGACCGCGGCTGGCGCTACATGTTCGGCTCCGAGGCTATAGTGGCCGGACTGTTCACCGTGCTGGTATGCTTCGTGCCCGAGTCGCCGCGCTACCTGTCGCTTGTCGGCCGTGACGAGCGCGCTCTGATGGTGCTCTCGCGCATCAACGGCCTCGCCAAGGCACGCGAGACTCTCGCCGAGATCAAGGCTACCGTCGAGGTAAAGAGCGAGAAGCTCTTCTCCTTCGGCGTCATGGTCATCTTCGTGGGCATCATGCTCTCCGTATTCCAGCAGGCCGTGGGTATCAACGCAGTGCTCTACTTCGCTCCGCGTATCTTCGACTCGATGCACATGGGCAACCCGATGGTACAGACCGTCATCATGGGTATCATCAACATCGCGTTCACCCTCGTGGCCGTGTTCACCGTAGAGAAGTGGGGCCGCAAGCCGCTGCTCATCTCCGGTTCGATCGGCATGGCTGTCGGCGCCCTCGGTGTGGCTGCCGTCAACCTCTTCGAGCTCCATCCGCTCGTGTCGGTGATCTGCATCATGGTCTACTCCGCATCGTTCATGTTCTCCTGGGGCCCCATCTGCTGGGTACTCATCTCGGAGATCTTCCCCAACACCATCCGTGGTGCAGCCATGGCTATCGCAGTAGCTTTCCAGTGGATCTTCAACTTCATCGTGTCGTCGACATTCGTGCCGATGTACAATATGGAGGCCTTCGGCATGGGCGACCGCTTCGGCCACATGTTTGCCTATGCCCTCTACGGTGTGATCTGCGTAGTCGCCGCATGGTTCGTCTACAAGCTCGTGCCTGAGACCAAGGGCAAGACCCTCGAGGAGATGTCGGCCCTCTGGCGCAAGCGCGACGGCAAGGGCCCGGCTCCTGCCGATACCGCTGTCGGTGCCGGATTGTAATGCCGTCCCGCCGCCGGCTTATTCTACTGCCCTCGTGGTCGTTTATACTGCCGCCGGTGCCCTCTTATAATTGAAAATTTAAGTTCAGAAACCCTGCGTGGGAGCCGCCTTCACCGGCAACTCTCCCGCAGGGTATTTTATGTCCTGGTATTTTAGGGCGCCACGGCAGTAGGAGACGCGCTTTCCAAGCGCGTTAATACAATTTACTGATAAACGCGTTAATACAATTTACTGATAAAATTGTATTCTCTGTGCCCTCTGTGTTCTCCGTGCGGTTTCTAACTTAACGCGCTTGGAAAGCGCGTCTCCTACAGCCGCGCGCTTTTGTCCTGTCCGCGGAATGTCCCGGACAGGCGCGGACACTGTCCGGCGGTGTCCGTCACCCCGTGTGGACAGGACAACCCCTTCGGCGTGCGGAAAAATATCATTCCGTGTCGCTCTGGCCTTTGATCATGGAGTGGACGGCCGATTTGGAGAGGCCGATCTCGGCGGCGATCTGACGTATGGTCATGCCACGCTTCTGCATTTCGAGGCACTTCGCGGCGGCCTCCTTGCGCGAAACGGTGTCCGTTCGCTCCGCCACGTGCTCCTCCTCGTGGCCGAACCCCTCGTACTGCATGCGCAGGAACCCCTCTACCGGCTCCTCGGTGGTGATGCGCGTGAGTATCACGTTGTCGGCACCGTACATCTGCTCGCAGTTGCGCTGCTTGATCTGCTTGATGTAGCGCAGCGCCGGATCGCGGCGGCTCAGCCCGATGGCGAATGCCGAGTCGGCGAAGTTGAGCAGCGACTTCGACCCCTGCAGGTCGTTGCCCGTGATCGAGCGGTGAAGATCGCGCTTGGGAGTGTGGGCCAGCACCAGCAGCGACACCCCGTAGCGCTGTTTCAGCGAGATAAGGCGCTTCATCAGCTGCATCGCGTCGTAGCTCTTCTCGGTACACGAGGTGAGAAACGTGATGTTGTCAACCACTACCACCTTGATGTCGGTGTTCTTCACCATGCTCTCGATGTCCTCAAGCAGCTGGTCCTCAAACGAGGTCTTCTCCCCGAGCGTCTGCAGTATCTCCCAGTCGGCGTAGTTAAGCTCCACGCGCATAAGCCCTTTGTCGAGATAGATAGGCATGCCGTCGGGCGACGAATAGCGGTTGAGAAACTGGCGCTTCGACAGCTCAAGGTCGGCGTAGATTACCGGCTGCCGACCCGCCTCGCACTGCAGGCACGGTATGAACGGCTCACATCCCGAAGCCACCGCGTTGGCGATCTGCACCGCAAGTATCGACTTGCCCACATTGGTGTCGGCAAACAGTATGCACGTCTCACCCTCGTACCACAGGTCGCCGTAGAGCCTCCGCGCCTTTGGCTCAAGATTGGCCTCAAGCATCCACTTGTTGGCCGGACGCAGGTCGGCCACACCCATGTTCAGCTCCTTGGCCATGTCGTAGATAAAGCTGATGCGCTCGGCATACTCTCTGTCGGTATCAGAGCCGGTGGCGCTCAGAGCAATCGGAGTACTCTGATAGCTCCGAGTACTCTGAGTATTCTGAGATTTCTGCTCGCTCGGTTCGTTCGCGAACTTGTCGAGGTTCCCCTCGCCGCTTCTGATACTGAAACTTGGCAGTACCGATGCGTACTGCGCGCTCTTTTTGCCGGAATTTGTGGTTCCCATAGTAAAATTGTTGTTAAATGATTAAGATTAATTATATTAATACCCGCGCTACATTGTACTCTCTGTTCCGGGTGCAATGTGTATCGTGGTTGTATTTCGTTGCAAATATACAGATATGATTTCGTTATATGCAAGTATTCTCCGGTTTTTAACATTCCAGTCGGTAAGATTTAACAAAACGTTGTTATATTACAACGATAAAAATAAAAAAGCTCTTTTTTCGTAGGAGACGCGCTTTCCAAGCGCGTTAACCTGAATGCCTGACACATAAAGCTTATATACTATTTCTATGTCGTTTCTAACTTAACGCGGTTGAAAAACCGCGTCTCCTACAGCCGTGCGGTTTTGTCCTGTCCGCGGAATGTCCCGGACAAGCGCGGACACTGTCCGGCAGTGTCCGTCATCCCGTGTGGACAGGACACGTCGGCGTCTTTGTTTGGCGGGGTAAAACATTTAGTGTAATTTTATGTTTTAAATAGCAAAAGACTATTTATTTGTGGGACGTCATTGGATAAAGAATACGGTGCTGCGTCGTGTGCTGAAGACGCTGATGTGGGTGGTGATCGCCGTGCTGGCGGTGCCGCTCCTGCTCTATGTGCCTTTCATTCAGGATGCGGTGTTCCCCTTCGCCCTGCGCAAGGTGTCCGGCATTACCGGAATGCAGATCTCGGCCGACAGGCTGCGCCTGCGGTGGCCGCTGCGCGTGGAGGTCGACGGGCTGATGATCGTACCGGCCCCCGGCGACACGATGGTGGTGGCCCGCGACGCGCGTCTGCAGGTTGAGCCCCTCCCCCTGCTGGGCC
>JAHZGZ010000248.1:0-7806 GCA_019420545.1 Bacteroidales bacterium
GCGCACAGGGCGTATGGTGAATATAAAGAAGGGACAGTTCCTGTCGCCTGAAGCGATGGAGCATGCCGTAAATAAGGTGCGCGACGCAGGCAACGACCAGGTTGCCGTAACCGAGCGCGGCACAACATTCGGATATCAGGATCTTATCGTGGACTATCGAGGCATACCGACAATGCAGAAGCTCGGTGTACCGGTGATTCTCGACGCCACCCACTCACTTCAGCAGCCCAACCAGGCCGCAGGGGTAACCGGAGGACGCCCCGACCTGATCGAGACAATAGCCCGCGCACCCGGGTTGCCGGCCTCTTCATCGAGACCCACAGAAATCCGTCATGTGCAAAAAGCGACGGAGCCAACATGCTGCCGCTGGCCCAGCTCCCCACCCTTCTGCACCGACTGTCGGCTATCCGCGCCACCATCAACGCATTCTGATCAACCGCATATAAATCAAAAAACAGCTTCCATCCATCGGGCAATCTTATTCCGATGGATGGAAGCTGTTTTATGTACATGTCCTTACAAATTCGGGAGGAAGCGCGAAAGGTCTTCCGGAGTAAGACCGCGGCGTGAGGCATAGTCGGCACGTCGTATCGGTTCAAGACGGTCGATTACGAAATATCGGCTTTCGGGATGAGAGATAAGGAATCCTGAAGTCGAGGCAGCCGGATGCATCGCACCGTTCTCGGTAATAGAAATGCCCATTGCCGCGTAATCAAGCACTTTGTCGGCTATGAAGATCAGCGACTGGTCGGGTAGACTCGGATAGCCGAAAGCCGGCCGGATACCACGATATGCATTGTCGAGCAACGCACCTTTGGGTATCACTTCTCCGGGAGCATATCCCCACAAATGTGTGCGGACATACCAGTGCAACCATTCCGTAGCGGCCTCGGCGAGACGGTCGGCAAGAGTGCGATAAAGCAGGGAATGATAGTCGTCGCCACGGTCTTTGAGAATGGTGGCACGCGCCTCGACGGCATCGCCTACCGTGACGGCAAAAAGGCCGATATAATCTTCCGGACGACCATCTGACGACAGAGGCTTAACAAAGTCGGACAGCGCAAGCGATGGATCGGCCGGACGCGCGGGCAAACGCCGTAATGTCGGGAAAATCAGCGTCTCCGACGGGGTTTCCACTACAATATCATCGCCGTTGCTCCCGCAAGGCAACAGCGCTACACGAGCCGGGAGTCCCTCAGGAAGCAACGTGTGTTCGATATAATCAAGGGCAACCTTTGCCTCCTTGACCAGTTGCATGGCCTCGGCAGCCTTCGGAATCTGTGACTGCGGAACCGACGCAAGCCACTGTGCACGGCAATGGTCGCAACCCTGAATCTCGGCCACGGCGGCAAGTGAGGCATCAAGCCCCCAAGCGGCCATAAATGCACGCCAGTTGATGAGGGGACGCGCATCGGATACCTTTATTCGTAACTCTGTAAGGCCCGGGTACGCCGGCGTTTCTACAGGAAATGCCCACACGGGACGCATCGCGAGCGCCTCGGCCAGTGTAACAGCTTTTCCAAGTGACAAAGTACGCCTACGCAACTGCTCTGCCTCGTAGTCGGCACGCAGTTTCTCTTGCGCAGCGGCATGTTCACGTAAGAATTTCTCACGTGTGTCGGGATTCAGGAGTGCCTTCACCACCGAAGGGAGCATGGCGGCGTCACGTGTATGGATTACCGGACCGGAATAGCATGGGGCGATCTTTACAGCCGTATGCAGTGCCGACGTAGTAGCGCCACCTACAAGCAGCGGAATCGACATACCGCGCTCTTCCATCATGCGGGCGACACCGCACATCTCCTCAAGCGAAGGCGTGATCAGTCCGCTCAGCCCCACAAACGCAGCGTCATCGGCAATGGCACGATCGACAATATCTTTCGCCGGAACCATAACACCGAGATCCACAATCTCCAGCCCGTTGCAGCGCAACACGGTAGCGACGATATTCTTACCGATGTCGTGTACATCACCTTTTACCGTGGCAACCACCATGCGTGGACGACGCGACGGCGAGGTGCCCAAAGAAGCCGGTCCATCGGCCGACTCAGCTTCTATATATGGCGTAAGCCACTCGACAGCACGCTTCATGGCATGGGCGCTCTTTACGACCTGCGGAAGGAACATGCGGCCCTCACCAAACAGTGTGCCCACGCGGTCCATCCCCTGCATAAGCGGTCCGTCGATTACAGCGGCCGCACATCCGAGGACGGCAAGCGTTTCGGCGAGCACAGCCTCGATACCATCGGTCATGCCGCGTTCGACCATTTTTTGCAGACGGGCCGCGGGTGTGGCAGGAGTGGTATCGCCGGTAGTGCCCGTCGCGAAAGGGGACGACACTCCGGGCGCATCCATCATTCCGGCGGCAAGCTCCATCAGGCGCTCGGTAGCATCATCGCGTCGACAGAGAAGGAGGTCGTCGATCGCCTCACGAAGCTGCGTAGGAATATCGTCGACAGGGATAGCCTCGGCGGCGTTGACAATCGCCATGTCCATGCCGAGCTTTATGGCATGGTGCAGGAATATGCTGTGCATGGCCTTGCGCACGTACTTGTTTGCGCGGAAGGCATATGAAAGATTGCTGATGCCGCCGCTTACCTTAGCACCCGGCAGATTGGCCTTTATCCACTCGACAGTGCGAAGAAAGTCAAGTGCCGACCGCCGGCTCTGCATGAGTTCGTCGGGATCGGTAGAGCCGTCGCCACTGTCGACCACAGCTCCTACCGCAAGTACATTGGGGTCGAATATTATGTCGCATGGACGTATACCGGCTTTATCGACAAGCAGACGGTAGGCACGTGCGCACACCTCGGTGCGCCGCTCGAAAGTTACGGCCTGTCCCTGCTCGTCGAAAGCCATCACCACAACAGCCGCGCCCATCTCACGCACGTCGCGCGCATGGGCCAGAAATGCATCCTCCCCCTCTTTCAGGCTGATAGAGTTGACAACCGGACGCCCTTGAATACGCTTCAGACCTGCCATAATTGCTTCCCAAGAGGAGGAATCGACCATAAGCGGCACGCGGGCCACGTCGGGCTCTGAGCCCAGGCGGCTTATAAAGCGCGCCATCTCCGAAGGCGTGTCGAGCATCCCGTCGTCCATATTGATATCAACCACCTGGGCGCCCTTCTCGACCTGAGTACGGGCTATGTCTACCGCCTCCTGTATCGAGCCCTCCTTGATCAGGCGCAGAAACTTACGGCTTCCGGCAACATTGCAGCGCTCGCCTACGTTGAGGAAATTGCGCTCGGGACTTACCTCGAGAGGTTCAAGTCCGGCAAGTGTCATGACATCCTGGTCGTGCGGAATACTGCGGGTGGGATAGGCAGCCGCATCGCGGGCAAACTCACGGATATGGTCAGGCGTCGTACCACAGCATCCGCCTATTATATTAATGAGTCCGCGCTCCATCATGCGCCGCACCTTTGGAGCCATCACTGCGGGAGTCTCGTCGTACTGGCCCATCTCGTTGGGCAGCCCGGCGTTTGGGTAGACCGACACGGCAAACGGATAACGCGACAGTGTATCAAGATGCTCCATCATACCGTCGGCTCCGAAGCCGCAGTTGAGGCCTACGGCGAGCGGCTCGGCATGAGCAATCGTAGCAACAAACGCTTCGAGAGTCTGGCCCGATAGTGTTCGCCCGCTTTCAGTAAGCGTTACCGAGATTATTAGAGGGATGCGCACGCCGACGGCCTCCATGGCACGGCGCGCGGAATATATGGCAGCCTTGGCATTGAGGGCATCAAATACCGTCTCGATGAGAAGCAGATCTACCCCACCCTCAATAAGGGCCTTCATCTGGTCAAAATATGCTGAGGTAAGTATATCCCAGTCAAATGCCGCATCAGAGCTTTCAATCGACTGTGCCATCGACAGCGACTTGCTGGTAGGCCCCACGCTTCCGGCCACCCAGACCTCCTCGCCGGGATGTGCAGCCATATAGCTCTCGGCAGCGACACGCGCAATCGCAGCGGCAGCGCGGTTGATGCGTGCCGCCTCATGCTCCATGCCATATTCGGAGAGAGAGATAGCGTTGGCGTTAAACGAATTGGTTTCTATAATGCGTGCGCCGGCATCCAGATAGGCACGATGTATCTCACCGATGACGTCGGGACGAGTCAGGCACAACAGATCGTTGCACCCTTTCAGGTTTATCTTGCTGTCGGCCCACTCTTTGCCACGGAAATCGTCCTCGGTCAGCGCATAGCCCTGTATCATGGTGCCCATCGCGCCGTCAAGCACGATAATCCTTTCCTTTACAGAATCAACAAGCCTCGCTGAGGCATCCTTCATTTTCAAGCTGTCTATATATGCCATAACAGGACAAAGTTACGTTTTTATCCCGAGTCGGAATGAGTTCAAAACAGATACACAAATCAACTCCGGATATAATTAAAGTCCCACAAGATAACTACTTGCAGGACTTTAGCGGAGAGGACGAGATTCGAACTCGTGGTAGGATTGTATCCTACGTCGGTTTAGCAAACCGGTGGTTTCAGCCACTCACCCACCTCTCCTTGTGCTGGTATGTGTGGGTTATTCCTTTACAGCGGTGCAAAGTTAATAAGAAGTTTTTTGTTATGCAAATTTTTTGTCAGAAATCAGAAAAAGTCCCACTCGGATTTCTTATCTTTTTTTGAAAGTGATTAATACATCGACATCAAACATACGCATAACGCCATACATACCAGCATTATACATGAATACAATGTAATAACGTCACAATTCATCCACACTATGCATACTAAAGCAATATCAGCATCAACGGGATGCTATTTGAGACTGTTGTAGTCTGCATCAGATACCGGTTCAAGCCATTCGTTAGAGGCCTCCTCTCCGAGGACTGAAAAAGCCAGATGAGCAAACCAGCTGTCGGCCGCAGCTCCATGCCAGTGTTTTACATTTGCAGGAATATGGATTACCGTTCCGGGAAGGATTTCCACGGCGGGTTTACCCTCTTCCTGATACCAGCCGCGTCCGGCAACGCCGACAAGCATCTGGCCGCCACCCGTTGTTGCATGATGGATATGCCAGTTGTTGCGGCAACCGGGCTCGAACGTAACGTTAGCAAACGGAATCTGCGCATCCGACACCGGGGCAAGGTAACTGTTGCCGGTAAAATACTTTGCATAGGCAGTATTGGGTTCGCCTATCGGGAAAATCATTTCCTGCTGAAACCGTTCTTTTTCCGTAGCGGCATCGTCAGCATCGGCCCATACCTCCTTGGCGATACGGAATCCGGCCCACGCATTAGGCCATCCGGCATAGAATGCGGCCTGGGTAAGTAGCGCGGCAATCTCTTTACGGGTGATGCCATGTTTCTTGCCAAGTTCCAGATGAGAACGGAACGAGGAGTCGGTCAGCCCTTTCCCAAGCAATATGGATATGGTAATCATACTGCGATCGTGATGGTTGATTGTGGGATCGTTCCATACCATGTCACCGAAAAGCACAGAGTCATTAAGCTCTGCAAACTGAGGAGCAAACTCACCGAGAACGGTGTGCCCTGCCGTCTGTTTGATTTTCTGTTCTGCCATAACTGATACCGAGTTAAATGCGGCAAGCGCAATTAATAGTAATGTAATTTTTCTTTTCATAATGTGAGCTTGATGTCGTGCCACCGATCGTAAATCGGATCGCGCCACGAAGTTACATTGCAAAGATAGCACATTATATTCATTCGCCGTTTACCCAATTTTCGGCATTTCCTACCAAAATTACCTGACTTTCCTCGCGATGTAACAGATTGAGACAGCTATTTCGTTATAATATAAATAAATTTTCGCATAAATTTCGTTACGAAATGTTTCGTATTCCAAAAACAAATATTACCTTTGCAAACGAAACTCATACTGACATCTATATTAACATCGTATCGCATCCAATTAACCCGGAGAGGAAATTAATAGGAATATACTACAATTATAACAATTCATCCATACCATAATTCACGAAAGTGGCACTCACCGAGATGGCGAGTGCCATTTAAATTATCTCAAAAACAGTTTCTCAGAGCTTATACGTCACCATCACCCTTACTCCAGTAGTATTCGACTTCACATGAGGATAATCGCGATAACGTGTGGAACGGTAATAATGGTTGACGGCGGCTGAAAGATACAGTTTCCGCCATACACGCAGATCGGCACGCAGCTCACTCACATTAAACGAAGCAGCCGAATGATCACCCTGCACGTCAAGCGTGCGCGGATCGCTTCGGGCAAGATTGGTATCCTTATGATATCCCTTCCAGGTAAACAGACGGTAATATTCATGAGACAACGATGCCGAAAACCTGTCACGGTCGAATACAAAGTTGATACCGCCTTTAAACGAAAATCCGCTGGCCAGATTATAATTACGTTCATCTACATGGTAATAGTCGGATAATATCGAGCCAAGTATCACTGCATTGCCATGGGCATAAGCATCGAAAGCCCACTGCGGATGACGTGCATCACGGAACATCCACCCTACCCCCAGGCTGGCCGGAATTCCAAGTTTGTAAGGCACCCTCGACATGTGGTGGTATGGACAGATCTTACGTATCGTATCCGAGTCGTAATAGTCGAAATGCTGATATAGTCCAATACTCATTTTTCGTGAGGCCACATCATATATTTCCCGGGCAATCAGACGACCTTTGATATTCAACTGACTGAGAAGAGGCTGACGGCTGACCACTCCCAGATCAGCACGAACAGTAAAATAATCGAACGGTTTGGTAGAAGTCACCTCAAAACGGTCGCCATATTCAACATTGATTTCAGCTGTAGCGCCTACGGCCGAAGCCGAAACCTCATCGTTGAAATATATCCCGCGCACCCCAAGAGAAAATTCTACCGATACGGGCGGTGTACCATACAGGCGTCCGCGAGTAGGCCGTACACGCCATGCATCACCGGTAATTATACGGGTAAGCCCTCGCATAGGTGAAATAACAAATACTGCCGCCTCACGTCCGAATCGCGATGCACCGGTATCACGGTCATCAATTATCGCATCTGAAGCCCTGAAAAATACCTCGCCGATTGCCACTCCACCTATCGGTGTCGCGATGATATCATTGGTCGACGGATATTCACATTCCATGAACAGCTCCCACATGGCACTCCCGCCGATAGCAAACAGCGACGACTGCCAGTAGTTGAACCCATTACTTCGTGCAGAATTGTAGTACAGACTGCCATTATACGGGTGGAGAAACATGTTGGTGCCAAGTTTATCATTGTCCCACTTGAATCCTTTCCTGAAATTCTCCTTCACACTGTTCATGCTTATATAAGCATAGTCACCCTTCTGCACATATCTGTCAAATGCCCAAAGCCCGAAATTAAAACCGACCACCTCGCCGGCAGCACGCCAGAAATGAGTCTTGGAATAATAGGCCACATCTGCACTATCGGGAGCAACCGCAGGAAGCACCCGCAATTTGATCGGCATCTGCGCCTGAACGGACGACACAGCCGCCAATATACTCATTAATAATATGACATATCTAACGCGAATCATTGGCCCCTCCTTGAGGAATAGTTGTTACAATTGTATAACAAACACTAATCCTATCGGTTCGGATTAAAATCCATCTAAGCCCACCTTCTCCCCCGATTTCTTCCTTAAACATGCCGCGCAACGCTCACAATACAACATTTTGAGGCATATTTGAAATTATTTCAAACTTTTTGCTATTGATATTTGCTTTTTACAAAACAAATGCTTTACTTTGCACCATACAACTTACCAAATGCAAAGCCTATGGCACTTATCATTCCTCCAAAGTACAAGCAGAAACTACTGCCGGAG
>JAHZGZ010000248.1:7824-10496 GCA_019420545.1 Bacteroidales bacterium
CAAAGAAGGGTTCCAGACTGAATTAGCCCGTGCTCTCAATCTGCGACGAGTCACAGCACCGTTGTTCGTGCTCAGCGGCACAGGTCTCAATGACGACCTCAACGGAGTAGAGCATGCAGTCGCTTTCAATATCGACGCCATGCATGGCGCAAAGGCCGAAGTAGTACACTCGCTCGCAAAATGGAAGCGCGCGAAACTCGGAGCCTACGACATAGCCCCCGGTTTCGGCCTGTACACCGACATGAATGCCATACGTACATTCGAGGATCTTGACAACACACATTCACTCTATGTCGACCAGTGGGACTGGGAGAAAACCATACGCCCCGAGGATCGCACCCTCGGCTATCTGAAAGATACCGTCACAAAGATTTACGACGTAGTGCGCCTCATTGAAGACCGTATCTACCGACAGTTCCCCCATATCACCCCCGTGCTACCCGAAAAAATCACGTTCATCCATGCCGAGGAGCTGCTACAGCGTTATCCAGATCTTACGCCGCGCCAGCGCGAGGACGCTGCCGCCAAAGAATATGGCGCGATATTCCTTATAGGCATCGGCAACGAGCTCAGCAACGGAGAGCCACATGACGGCCGCGCTCCGGACTACGACGACTGGATCACACCCAACTCCGACGGCTACGTCGGCCTCAACGGCGACATGATATTCTGGAACCCTGTGCTCGGAACCGCTTTCGAGCTTTCATCAATGGGTATACGCGTAAGTCCCGAGTCGCTCGATAAGCAGCTGGAGAAGCGCGGATGCACTGAGCGCCGCAGTCTCAACTTCCACAAAGCGCTCCTCGATGGCAAACTCCCCTATTCTATCGGCGGAGGTATCGGACAGAGCCGCCTGTGCATGTTCATCCTCCAGAAAGCACATATAGGCGAAGTGCAGGCATCCATATGGCCGCAGGAACAGATCGAGGCATGCAAGGCCGCAGGAATCACACTGCTTTAGCCCTTATTTTCTCGTTTGTTTTTGAATATAGGTTCCCTCACCGAAACATATCTCACGATTCCAATAGACTCTTCCATTATATATCTATCTGCTGAAATTAAAAAGTTACTGAAAAAGTATTCTGTTTTGATCCTATTTGAACTATGCTATATTAATCGAATTTGAACTCCCATGCGTGAGCATGTTGCCACATCAAATATCAGTACTTGTTGTTATCTACATTCAGTCCAACCAGCGCCCCGGCCACCCCGGGGCGCTGTCATATTACATATTAAAATAGAGCCTCATTCGGGGACGAAGGTGATGCCGCGCAGCGACATCACGGATAGCGATGTATCAGCCGACGAGATTGAATCAAACATACAGAGGTAACGGCGCTTGGGTATGTCAGCCGACAGGAGAATGCATCGCGGATGCAGAGAGTCAGCTATTTCGCGCCAGCCGCCGTGATATCCGCGGCATATTAGGGCATAGTCGGCGCCGACAGCCTCACTCGGCACTATATTTACTATGCTGTCGTGCGATACCAATACAAGTTTTGCCGTAGTGCCGTCGTTATTACGCAACTTTACGACCGGACAGGACGCAATGGCAAGCGAATCGGCTCCGGAACGCTCTATAAATGTATGGTAACGCTCGGTATATTCATTTTTAAGCGATACAGCAGCAACTCCGGGAGCAGTGGTAAGCATCGACGTATTGCGGCCACCATCACCCTTCCCATCATCAGGAAAAGAATGATAGACTATCGTTGTGGAATATGCGTCGCGTGGGATAAACCACTGAGCCTCGCCATTAAGCCGCGAGGTTAACGACGCAGTAACCGCAGTAGCGCACACGCATATGACGAACGCGAGTCCCCACCACACCGTCCTGCGCCATAAAGCCATAATGCCCGCTGACAACGCAACATAATATACAGGCAGCACAAACCGGTGAAGCGACATGCCGCGCATGGTGGCAGAAGGCAAAGCCGTCACACATTCAGCCCATGACAGCATCGTGCCATACATTGCATCGATCGACGAACATAACCACATCGGATCGAATCCCATAGCCTCGCATGCCATCAACAGGATGCCCGCAGTCATAATCACCGGGAGCACCAGAGCCACGGGGATGTTTGCCAAGAGAAAATATACCGGGAATATATGGAAATAATATAGGGCAAGCACAGCAGTAGCAAGCATGGCAGCTGCCGACATTGCCGCAGTCGCCGGCAACCATCGGATCCAGCGGGGCAACCTTTCGAGCCACGGCATAATAACAGGCATAAGCAGCAGTATGCACCCAACCGCAAGATACGACAATTGAAATCCCGGCGCCCACAGTTGCCACGGATCAACAATCAGAATGACAAGCGCGGAGACAAGCATACCGTTGAACGACACATAAGGCCGCTGAAGGATTATGCCGCCACACATCATTGAAGCCATAAGCGCCGCACGCGTTACCGATGGCAACAGACCCGTGAGCAATGCATATCCCCAAAGTGCAGCAATAATCACTCCGCAACGCACACGCCAGTCCCATACAAGCCCCAACGGAAGTAGCATGAAACCAAGCATCATGATAATGATACCGACATGCAGTCCACTCAACGCAAGCACATGCGCAAGTCCTGCCGCCGAAAATGTATCGCGCGTATCCCGGGAGAGCCAGTCATCATCACCGAGAATGATAGCCAAGAGAAACGCGCATGCATTGTCCC
>JAHZGZ010000249.1 GCA_019420545.1 Bacteroidales bacterium
CTGCCGTCGCATACTACATGGCGCGCGACCTCCAGCCTAAGATCAACGCACCTGTGGGCCTACTTTACACCCCAATCGGCGGCTCGATCATCGAGGCATGGATACCTCGCGAGGAGATTGAGAGCGAGGAATTTGCCGAGACACGCAATCTGCTCAAACGCGAGGGCTCATATTACGACGATACATTCTGGGTCGACGGCGACCGCACCATGACCGGCTTCTACAATGCCAAGATCGGGCCGCTCGCAGGCTTCAATGTGGCCGGTACGATATGGTATCAGGGCGAGAGCAACTCCGATCGCGCGCAGTTCTATTCAGCCGAACTGATGGCTCTGAAGAAGGGATGGAGCCGCACATTCGGTTTCGACGAGTCGACCGACCCCATGCCGTTCGTATTCTGCCAGGTGGCTCCTTGGGTGACTGATACTGACCTCATGCCTCTTGCCGAGGCTATGGCCGACGCCTACACCAAGATGGCTGACCGCCGCGTGGCAATGTTCCCGATCTACGATACCGACCTTTCGCAGGAACGCAACGTCACCATTCATCCTACCAACAAGAAGCCTGTGGGCAAGCGTTTTGCCACTGCTGTCTACAATATGCTCTACAACCCTGCCAAGCCCGTGTGCAGCGCGCCGGTTGTCGATGAAATCGAGTTCGGCACCGACGTGGCCACCGTCACATTCGTCAATGCCGGCGAGGGCTTGCGCACAATCGACGGCGGTACCGACCTTATCGGCTTCACCGTGGCCGGGGCCGACGGACTCCATGTCAATGCCGAGGCACACATAACCGGCATAAACACTGTCGAGGTAAACCTCGCCGGTGTGGAGGATCCCGCCTACATCACCTATGCATGGCGCAACTTCAACATCAACTCCAACCTCTGCAACTCCGAGGGGATGCCTGCCGCTCCCTTCCGCAGCAATGCCGTCGACAAGCAGACGCATATGAAGAATATGGACTGGCTTGAGATGGACGCTCCCGCCGTGAGAGGCTACATATGGGGTCAGGATGTAACGACACAGCCCGTAGGATGGATCGGCGGCGACAACGCTACCTGGACATCGCCCGACGCCGAGCTGACATTCGACGCCGACGACCGCCACTACGGTCTCGCCTCGATGAATATCAGCTACGGTGGCACTGGTGCCACCGTAGCTGCCGGAGTCGACTCCTATACCATGCCCGAAGGTGCTCCGACTAATGCTTCCTATAACAAGAGTCTTGCCGTGACACTCAACGGCTACTCCGGAATGTGCGTCATGGTCAAGAATCCCGATGCGCGTGAAAAAGATCTCACGCTGAGCATCACCGCCGATGACAATACAGTATACACGCTCACAAAGGCCGTTAGCGCCTCTGCCTCTACATTCGAGCCTGTCTATTTCGACTTCAGCAAGGTACAGAGCATCGGCGCCGCATCGCGTGCAGCATCCGCCCCCGCTTTCGGACGCATCCGCGCCCTTGACTTCACCGTTACTGACAGTGCCGCCGGCCAGTTGAAACTTGACCACGCCACAATGCTCACCATCTCCGACATCCCCGACGACACGGTGACCGGCATCGACGGCATAGCCTCCGACGATACCCTCCCCTCCGAGACCTGGTACACCATCCAGGGGATCCGCGTCAACGGCCTCCCCTCCCTCCCCGGCCTTTATGTCAGCTCCCGCCACGCCAAGCTCCTCGTCAGGTAAATCTAAATCTTCATAAACTATTGTAAGATGTGCCATGCCGTCACCATGCGGTATGGCACATTATGTTATATAGCAGATTATGGGCGCCTAAAGGAAATTATATTGTAGTTTTGTGAATGAGTAGGTCTGTGGCCTGCGGTTATTACGATTATTATAATATTCTTCTGAGAAGAAATCATGAAAAAGACAGTTATCGCAACGAAAAGAGGGTTGATTCCGCTGGCGGCGACGGCTATGCTGGCACTGGTGTCGGCGCAGGCCGGAGCGCAATGTCTCAACCGCACATTGATCAATGACGGGTGGCTCATGCAGGATGCCGCCGAAGTGGTGAAGACGGGTCCCGAAAAGGGGTGGATTATGCTTACCTCGGCTCGGGTGCCGCAGGAGGGGAAGTATGTGTCGCGGGCTGATTACAAGCCCGAAGGATGGTACAAGGCGACAGTGCCGGGAACGGTGCTGACCACCCTTGTCAACGAAGGCGTGTACCCTGAGCCGCTTTACGGGGAGAACAACCGCCCGGACATAATTCCGGAATACCTGTGCCATACCGACTGGTGGTACCGCAATGTGATTGACGTGCCCGCATCATTCGCCGGGAAGAAGATCTGGCTCAACTTCGACGGCATCAACTACGAGGCCGACGTGTGGGTCAACGGCGAGCGCATAGGTCCGGTCAAGGGGGCATTTGTGCGCAAGAATTTCGACATTACCAACCGGGTGAAGCCCGGGGAGAAAGCGGTTGTGGCCGTGAAGATCACGCCGCAGCCTCATACCGGAGTGCCGTCGGAGCACACGATGGGTACCGTGGGCGGTCCGTGCGGCGGAGTGGGGCGCCTCGACGGCCCCACGTTCGGCTGTACGAGCGGCTGGGACTTCATGTCGGGCGTGCGCGACCGCAACAGCGGCATATGGCAGGATGTATGGCTCTCGGCCACGGGCGATGTGCTTGTGAAGGATCCGCGGGTTACTACCGACCTGCCTTTGCCCGACACCACGCGCGCCGACATTATCGTGGAGGCTGTGGTGCAGAACACCTCGGGCACGCCGCGTCGAGGCTCCGTAGTGGGGCGTATCGGCGACATCCGTTTCAGCAAGAAGGTGGAAGTTGCGCCGTGGCGCACACAGAACGTGACATTCACCCCCGCGGAGTTCAACGCGCTGCGCATATCCGACCCGAGACTGTGGTGGCCCAACTGCATGGGCGCACAGAATCTCTACGACCTGCATCTCGCTTTCGAGGATGAGGGCGGTAACGTGTCGGATGAGCGCGACGTGACTTTCGGCATACGTGAGATTGACTATGCGGCGGGAGGGCCCGACAAGCTCGCGCTCGCCGTAAACGGAAAGCGTGTCTACTGCAAGGGCGGCAATTGGGCGCTCGAAGAGGCTCTCAAGCGTATCGACCCCAAGAGGCTCGACGCTCAGGTAAGGATGCATCGCGACGCCAATTTCAATATGATACGCCTGTGGGGCGGCCAGGCGGCTTCCAAGACGCTTTACGACCTCTGCGACCGTTACGGCATAATGCTCTGGGACGAGTTCTGGCAGTTCAACGCCGCCGACCCGCTCGACCAGGATCTCTATCTGGCCAATGTGCGCGACAAGGTGCTCACCTTCCGCAACCATCCCTCTCTGGTAGTGTGGTGCGCGCGCAACGAGGCCGCTCCTCCCAAGTATCTCGACGACGACGTGCGCTACATTCTTGCCGAGCTTGATCCGCTGCGCCACTATCAGCCCAACTCGGGCGGCGGATTGGGATGCAACTCGGGCGGCCCGTATGAATGGCAGACTCCGGGCGACTACTACCGCTTCTCTGAAAAGAAGAATTTCAACCGGCGCGAGACGTTCAAGACCGAGATCGGCCCGCAGTCAATCCCGACCATCGAGTCGATAGAGGGGATGATGCCCGAAAAGGATTGGAACAGCATCACCGACGCTTGGGCCGAGCATAACTTCGCCTCGGGCGGGGGCCGCAAACTGTTGCGCATCATGGCGTCGCGCTACGGTAAGGCTGTCAACCTCCCCGACTTCGTGAGGAAGTCGCAGATGATGAACCACGAGGGTTTCAAGGCGATGTACGAGGGGCGCATGGCTCAGATGCATGCCCCGATGGAGGGCGTGCTGCTATGGATGAGCGTGCCTACACAGCCGAGCTTCGTATGGCAGATGATGCACTACGACCTTGAGCCCAACTCCTCGCTCTATGCGCTGAAGAGCGCCTGCGAGCCGGTGCATGTGCAGCTCAACGATGTCGACGGTGGCCGCATTCAGGTGGTCAACCACACCGACCGGAGCCTTGACCTTACGGCGCACTGCCGTGTCTACGGCCTCGATGGCAAGCTCATCGCCGAAAAGCAGTTCGACGTGGATGCCGCTCCCTCGGCCACTACCGACGTGGACGGTATGGAGTGGGTCTACCCGCTCGATGAGGTGCATTTCGTGAAGCTGAATCTCACCGACCGCACCGGCAGGGAGGTTTCCGAAAACTTCTACTGGAAAGGTGCCGCTTCAGCGCCCGACAGGCTTACGGCGCTTGATTCGCTGCCTGTGGTGCGCCTTAAAGCAAAGGCATCGGTGCGCAAGGCCTCCAGCAAGACCTATGTCGACGTCACGTTTCAGAATCCCGGCAAGGTTCCCGCGCTCATGGCTCATATGCAACTGCGGCGTGCCGGCTCGATGGAACGCGTGCTGCCGGTGTTCTATTCCGACAATTATGTGAGCCTTCTGCCGGGAGAGCGGCGCACGGTGACGATCGAGGCTGACGACGCCGACCTCAAAGGCGAGAAACCTCTGGTGCTTGTCGACGGCTGGAACGTGGATGTGACGCCGTCGAAGATGGTTGCGCTCAACCGCAACGCGCAGGTCGACAGCCGTGAGCGCGGAGAGTTTACCTTCGTGGCTCCCGAGCTTGTTGCGTGCGACACTGTGAGGATGAACTGTGCCGGCTACGGTTACGACGGCTTCACGGGCGACCCGGGTTTCCTCGATGCTCCCATCGGTTTTATTGTCGAGGATATCTACACCGACGGGGTCACGGATGCAGCCCCCATGTCGGTGTATCAGACGGTACGCTGGGGGCAGTCGCGTTATCCCAATCTCATGAAAGGTAAGGGCCCGTACACAGTGCGTCTGCACTTTGCCGAGCAGGATCGCAATACGCCCGTCGGCCACCGGCGTTTCGACGTGGCCGTCAACGGCACGACCGTGGTCGAGGATCTTGATGTAATGGCCGAGACCGGCATGTGCTTCAAGGCTCTGGTAAAGACCGTGCGCGGGATAATGCCCGACGCCGACGGCATGATCACCATCGAGACTAAAAACCGCAAGGGTTCACCCCAGATCTCCGGCTACGAGATCATTCCCGAGTAAATTGCAACCAACCCAGAGCGGGAGGGCGGCGCTTTAGCCCGCCATACTATCTCATGGCCAATGATCGTAGTTCTGGCGCTTTTTGATCGCGGCGGGCTAAAGCGCGGCCCTACCAGTCAGGGTTGATGGAAGTTGGCTATCAGGCGGGGTTGATGGGGGATGGCTATTTTTGGAGGGTGATGATGTAGGCAGAGTCGTCGTCGCGGGTGTAGGCTACGTTGAGGCCTGCGGCTGTGAGGCGCGAGGCGAGTTCTTCGGCTGAGTCGAGATAATGGGCGTGGCCTTTTTCGCCGAGGCCGGTGTGGAGGGAGTTGATCTCCTCTTTTGAGCATGAGAAGCCGATCACGAGACGGCTGCCGGGCATGAGATGGTCGTCGTAGAGGCGCTTGACGGCGGCGACGGGATCGTCGAAGGTAGGGAGCATGCAGAATATGACCACGGCATCGTATGCGCCGAATATGGCGTCGTGCTCCACGTCGCCGAGGATGAAACGCACTTTGCGTGTGTCGCCGTAGGCGGCTGCGGCTTGGTCAAGAAGTCCGCAGGATGGGTCGTATGCATCGACCCACCCCGAGCCTGAGGTTTTTCCCGTAAGATAAGAAAGTAACTGCCCGGTACCGGTGACGGCATCGAGAATGATATTGTCGGGCTTGATATCGAGCTGATCGATAATGTGGCGGATAGCGTCGGGATTGTTCTCGACAATCTCGTCGCGTTTGCGCAGGAGGCGCGTGCGGAACTCTGAAGCGTTCATGTGGCGGATTTATTGATTGTGTATCAATAATCCAACCGTCGCGAGAGGGGGATTGTTCAGTCCTTGATTCCGTAAGCGAGGTCGCCTGCGTCGCCGAGGCCGGGCACTATGTAGCTGTGGGTGTTGATCTCCGGATCGATAGCTCCCACCCACAGTGTCGTATGGTCGGCAGGGAAATGCTCCTTCACATAGTCGACGGCTGCCTGAGAGGCTATCACGGAAGCGATATGCACATGGGCGGGTGTGCCCTTGGTAAGGAGTGCATGGTAGCTAAGTTCCATCGACTTGCCGGTGGCGAGCATGGGGTCGACAAGGATAAGTGTCTTTCCGTCGAGACGTGGCGACGCGAGGTATTCGATGAATACGTCGAAGTTTTCTTTCTCGCGATATTTACGATATGCCGACACGAATGCATTTTCGGCGGTGTCGAGCACGTTGAGGAATCCCTGATGGAAGGGTATGCCTGCGCGGAATATGGTGCCGAGCACTACCTGAGTGTCGATCACGTCGCATTCACATGGCGCGAGAGGGGTCTCGATGGTCTCTTTACGGTAGCGGAAGGTGCGGCTGATCTCAAAAGCCATCATCTCGCCGATGCGTTCGAGATTGCGGCGGAAGCGGAGCATGTCATGCTGGATGCTGACGTTGCGCAGCTCCATCATGTATTGGCTCAATACCGAAGGATAGTCGGCGAAGTTTACGATTTTCATTGGTTATAGGATGATTCGGCAAGGAGGGTATAGAATTCCGAGCCGGGTACGACATTTATATAGTGGAATCCGATCTCAGCAGCGCTCTTGCAGTTGGCGAGCGAGTCGTCGAAAAACACAGTCTCCTCGGGCTTTATGCCGAAGTCGGCTTCTACCTTGCGGAAGATAGCGTGGTCGGGCTTCATCACCTTGGCCTCGAACGAGGTGGTGATACCGTCGAAATAGTCGTTGACGGTAAGTCCTTCCGTCTTGAACTCGTCGGCGATCTTCGAGTCCCACATTACGGCATTGGTGTTGCTCAGCAGATACAAGCGATAGCGCTTGCGTAGTTCGCGCAGGGCTTCCAGACGGTCGCGCGGTATGTCGAGAAGGAAGCGGTTGAATGCCGCGTCGATCTGTGCGTCGGTTACTTCATGCGGGATATGGCGACGGACTTCGGCGCGCCACTCTTCGGGCGATATGAGACCTTGCTCGAGAGCTCCGAAAGCTCCTTTCTGACCATAATCTCCGAGAAAATCCTCGATATCATCCATCCCAAGCTCTTTGAAAGCGGCTACACAGCGGTTGCGGTCGATATTCATTATCACACCGCCAAGATCGAAAAGAAGGTTGCGTATCATATCTGTATCTGTAATTTTGTTGGAGAATCGTTTTTGGGGTCATTGACTGTTGAGGGAGAGGAGCCGGTCGATTACGGCGCGGTCGTTGGAGAGACGGGGTATCTTGCGCTGTCCTCCGAGTTTGCCGGTAAGGGCAAGCCAGGAGTCGAACAGTCCGGGGCGTGCCACCACTATCTCGAGGGGATCCAGGAAGAGATTGCCGGAGCGTTTTGCCTGGTAGTCGGAATTTTCGGCCTGCAGGGCTTTGTCGAGCTCGGCGGCAAACTCCTTGACCGAGTGCGGCGGTGTGGCGAACTCGACAACCCACTGATGGCGTCCGCGCGACCGGTCACCCGCATATACCGGGGCGGCGGTATAGTTTGTTACGGCACATCCGAGCCGCTCGCATGTCTTTGCCATGGCGGCTTCGGCATTGTAGACCATCAGTTCCTCGCCGAATGCGTTGATGAAGCTCTTGGTGCGCCCCGCGATAGTGATGGTGAGCGGATAGCGGCTTTCGATGCGCACGGTGTCGCCGATGGCATAGCGCCAAAGTCCGTTGCATGAGGTGATGGCTAGCGCATAGGTCTTCCCCTCCTCTACGGTCCATGCCGTGGCGGCGTCGGGGAACGGCTCGCCTACCTGGTCGAGAGGTATAAATTCGAAGAATACACCGATATCGAGCAGTATCGACATAGCGCGCCGCATCGGATCGGTCTGCACGGCGAAGAACCCTTCGGAGGCATTGTAGCTTTCAAGGTAGTGCATCTTCGAGGTGTCGGTGATGCGGGCATACTGCTGCCGGTAAGGCTCTAAGGAGATCCCCCCATGGAAGAACACCTCAAGATTGGGCCATACCTGATGGATGGAGTCGGCACCGGCACGCTTCATTACCTCCTTTATTACAGTCAGAAACCATGAAGGCACTCCGGAAAGGTTGGTCACGTTGCAGTGCATGGCTGCCTCGACCAGTCGGGGAAGTTTCTTTGTCCAGTCGGCCATCAGGGCGATATCCTTGGAGGGGATGCGCACCATGTTGGCCAGCGGATTGATGTTGGCGATGAGGTTGGCCGAGAGGTCGCCCACTCTTACTCCAGGTTTCAGTGAGAGCTCGTTGGCGAAACTGCCTCCGAGTATGAATGCTTTTCCGGAGAATATGCGGCTGTCGGGATTCGCAGCCAGGTAATGTGCTACCACATCGAATCCGCCCTGATAGTGGTTACGGCGGAATCCTTCGGGGGTGATGGGTATGTATTTGCTTTTCCCGTCGGAGGTGCCCGACGACTGTGCGAAATTGCGCACCGCACCGGGCCATAGCACGTCGCGCTCGCCGGCGATCATGCGTTCGACCAGCGGCCGCAGGGATGTGTAGTCGCTGACAGGTACCCGCGAGGCGAAATCGGCGTAATTGCGTATGGCGTTGAATCCGTAGGTCTCGCCGATAACGGTAGAACGCGCCTGACGGACAAGCCTGTCCAATTCGCGGGTCTGTACGTCCTTAGGCACCACAGAATTGTGGCGCCAAGCGTCTACGCGACGGATGAATATAGGACGGAGAATCCGGGTGAGGTGCATATCCACAAGTTTTGTTAACTTTACAACAAAGTTAATGGAAATTTGTTAAATCTATACAGACGGCGACGGCAATTTGTGTGACCGCAACTGCACTATAAGTATGATATAAAACTTATTGACTTATGATAAAGCGACTCTACCCGCATAAGCATCTGCTTATGAGCCTGATGGTAATGATATTTGCACTATGTGCAGTGTCGTGTGACGATGACGACGACAACTACTATGATTCGTCAAGTTCTCCGTTGCGCGGGGAGTGGTACAGCCCCGATACTGATACATATCTTGACTTCTATGGTAATGGTACAGGGGAGTACGAAGATTCATACGGCTACGATTACGACTTCACCTGGAGTGCAGGTGAGGGATGGCTCGGCGTATACTTCTACGACGGTACGGTATGGAATTTCAACTGGTCGTTCGCTCCCAACGGCTGCCTGCAGCTATACAATACGGGTACGGGATATACTACCGTTTACTGGAGACAATAGTCTTTTCGCGGCGGGCTAAAGCGCCGCCCTCCCAGTCTGGGTTGACGGCAACAAATTATTGGGAAAAATCATATGATAAGCGGATTCACTTTACCGGCGGAATGATGCCGGGGGTGAATCCGCTTATCAGTCATATGCAGGAATGATGGCTTGCGTGGGGATCAGTCGCGGGCGTCGTCGTCGATGGAGAAGTCCTCGTCGGGGAAGTCGTCGAGGTCTAGATCGGCCTGGCGGCCCTCTTCGGGAGCGTCATCGTCGTCGATGTCGGGGAGATTGTCTTCGTCCTCGTCGTCGGCGTCGTTCTTTTTCAGTGAAAGTTTGGCTTTCTTGGGCGCTTTTCCGTCGGCATCGCCTTTGATGGCCTCGGTAATCTTCTGCTCGAGTTCTTCAAACAGTTCGGGATTATCGGCGAGGAGCTGCTTCACGGCATCACGACCCTGTGCGAGCTTTTCGCCGTTGTAGCTGAACCATGATCCGCTCTTCTTGATGATATCGTATTCTACACCGAGGTCGACGATCTCACCTGTGCGCGATATGCCCTCGCCGAACATGATATCGAATTCGGCGCGCTTGAATGGGGGAGCAACCTTATTTTTTGCAATCTTTATCTTGGCGTGGCGTCCTATAGGCTGCTCTTTCTTGTCCTTGAGGGTTGAGGATGGACGTATGTCGATGCGCACGGAAGCGTAGAACTTCAGCGCGTTGCCGCCGGTGGTAGTTTCGGCGGGGCCGAACGCCATGCCTCCGATTGCCGCACGAAGCTGATTGATGAATATGCAGCAGGTATTGGTGCGTGCGATGGCTCCTGTGAGTTTACGCATTGCCTGCGACATGAGTCGGGCCTGCAGGCCTACGTTGCGGTCGCCCATGTCGCCCTCGATCTCGGCCTTGGGGGTGAGGGCCGCTACTGAATCGACCACAATGATGTCGATTGCCGACGAGCGTATGAGCTGCTCTACGATTTCCAGCGCCTGCTCGCCGGTATCGGGCTGAGATATGAGAAGATTGTCGACATCTACGCCGAGTTTGGCGGCATAGAAACGGTCGAAAGCATGTTCGGCATCGATAAGAGCGGCGATACCTCCCTTTTTCTGGGCCTCTGCTATGGCATGGAGGGCGAGAGTGGTCTTACCGGATGATTCGGGACCGTAGATCTCGGTGATGCGGCCGCGCGGGAATCCGCCTACGCCGAGGGCGAAGTTGAGGCTTATCGAGCCTGAGGGGATCACGTCGACATCGGTAACGTTGTCGTCGCCGAGCTTCATTATGGCTCCGCGGCCGTAGGCTTTTTCGATACGCTCCATGGCGGCTGTCAGCGCGCTGAGCTTCGCCTGCTTGGGGTCGGCGGCGGTGTCGCCTTTTTTCTTGGCGACGGCTTTTTTTGTTTTGTCGGTTGTTGCCATTGATATATTGTTTTTAGTTGATTTCTATTGAATATCTATTGGTAATGCAAAGATAAGGAATGCAGTGTGCTAAAACATGGCACACTAAAGTTAAATAATTGTAATATCGCATTTATAGGGGTATTCTGTAGCCGTGTTTGATCTCCGACATGACGAAAGTCGACTCAATGGCTCCGATAAGGTCGAAAGCCCCGAGCTTGTTGAGCACGAAATCGCGGTAGGCACGCATCGACGGTGCGTAAATTTTGAGCAGATAATCGAATGCGCCGCTGACATTGTAGCATTCGGTTACTTCGGGAAGCGCCTGCACCAGCTCGACGAAGCGCCCGGATATGTCGCGGT
>JAHZGZ010000025.1:0-5553 GCA_019420545.1 Bacteroidales bacterium
GGCCACGGCGAGCATCCATAGCGGAGTCTCAACGGGGCAGATGAGCGGAATCAGGATACCGCTTACGAGGAATCCCTCCTGAATCTCCTCATGGCGCCACTGGGCCACGATGAACTCTATGCCGAGGCCTACGGCGTAGGCTACGACGAGTTTCCAGAAAAGCTGGCAGAAGCCGTAGGCGAAGAGCTGCCAGAAGGGGAACGATGTGGCGCCGATGGCCAGCCAGTGCTGATAGCCGATATTGTACATGCCGAACAGCAGACAGGGTATCAGCGCGAGCACTACGATAATCATCACTCGCTTCGAGTCGAGGCTGTCATGGATGTTGCAGCCCGAGCGCGATGTGGTAGTCGGAGTGAAAAGGAACGTCTCGAAGCCGTCGAACACCGACTCGAAGGCGTGCAGACGTCCGCCGGGCTGGAATTGAGGCTTGATACGGTCGAGATATTTTCTAAGAGCTTTCACGATTGCAATCAATTGAGTTCCTTAAATATATATTCGAGCGCTTCAGTGAGAATCTTCTGAAGCTCGAGCTTCGAGGGATCGACGTATTCACAGAGGGCGAGGTCCTCGGGTACGATTTCGTAGATGCCGAGCTGCTCCATGCGGTCGATGTCGCGTGCGATGCATGCCTTTATGAGATACTCGGGCATTATGTCCATCGGGAGTACCTTGTCGTATACGCCCGACATGATCATCGCGCGGCGGCCGCCGAGGATACGGGCGTCGGGGCAGAACGCTTTCTTGAGGAAATGTCCGGGGAACGAACGGCTTACGCTCATCTTCTGAGGCGACAGCGATGCCCATCCGAGGAAGTCGGCCACGTCGTCGCCTTCGGCGATGACGGTAACCTGGGTGTAGGGATAGTGGAGATATCCTTCGGAAGGCGATACGGGGAGGCCGGTGAGCACATTGCCTGAGATAACACGGTGGTGGATGGCGTCGTCGTTGAGCTCACCCTTCATCAGTGTCGACATGTCGGCACCGACTTTTGTGAGCACATATTTCGGCTCGGTGACCTCACAGCCGGTAAGAGCAACCACAACATCGGAACAGAGCTTGCCGCGGAGGACGAGTACTCCGATACGGAGCAGGGTGGGGAGGTCGAGTGTCCATACGATGTCGCCCTTGTTGACGGGCTTTACATTGGCGATCTGCACGCCTGCGTTGCCGGCGGGGTGGGGACCGCTGACTGTGACGATCCGGGCACCTTCGATGGCTGCGAGGGGACTGCCCGGGCGCACGCCTACATATACGTCTCCGTCGGTAAGACGCTTGAGCAAGGCCACCCCGGCGTTAAGCTCGGCGAGCTTGTCGGCGGCGAAAGCGGCCCAGTCGGGCGCAAGCGGAGCCGAGTCGAATGTTGTCACGAATATGTCGCGCGGGGCGGTGCCGGGGCGTGGTACGATACCGTAGGGACGCTGTCGCATCTGCGCCCAGAGTCCGGAGTCGAGCAACAGGCGCTGTGCTGTCGTGCGGTCGGTAACCGTTACAGGCATTGGCGCTGTCTCATCGGGATTTTTGGTGTCGGGCACGATTACGATGCGCTCGAGCTTGCGGCGTTCACCGCGTACTACGGCCTCGACGGTTCCGGCGACCGGCGAAACAATTCGGATGTCGGAGAATTGCTTGTCGTGAATCAATGGCGTGCCTGCAAGCACTTTATCCCCCTCCTTTACGTCGACTTTAGGCGTAATGCCGGGATAGTCGTCGGGGATGACGGCGCAACGGGCAGGCATGCGGGTAAGAGGCTTCGACACCGTGGCGGCGCCACGTATGTTTATGTCGAGACCCTTCCTTAGGTTGATAGATATTGCCATAACCATAATTATGTTGACGGGAAATTTTGTGCAAAGGTAGTTAATTTATTGTTATGGTTCTTAAATATGGTAAAATTTTATTCCCGCTATCGCGGTTGTAAAGCATTGTGCGGCTACCCGATATTGTAGCTGTTAGACGTATGTCGGTATTGTCCGGTTCTCTGTTTTTTTCATATCTTTGCGACATGATTGAGATTACAAGCAGTAATATAATGCTCGTGGTTGCCGCGATGCTGATGATGAGCGTGTTTGTGGGCAAGGCCGGCAGCCGGTTTGGCATGCCTGCGCTTTTGCTTTTCCTTGGCGTTGGCATGTTGGCGGGTGTCGACGGCTTCGGCCTGCATTTCGACTCGGCTTCGTCGGCGCAGTTCATAGGCATGATCGCGCTGTCGATCATCCTTTTTACCGGCGGTCTGGAGACACGTTTTTCCGATATACGGCCTGTGCTTATGCCCGGCCTGGTGCTTGCTACCGTAGGAGTGCTGCTTACTACCGGCATCACCGGTGTATTCATATATTATGTGTTCCACTGGCTTGTGCCGGAATATTCGTTCGGCTGGACGGAGTCGTTGCTGATAGCGGCGATCATGTCGTCGACCGACTCGGCATCGGTATTCTCCATCTTCGACTCGGCCAAACTCGGGCTCAGGCAGAAACTGCGCCCGACTCTCGAGCTTGAAAGCGGGTCGAACGACCCCATGGCGTATCTGCTCGTAATTATATTAATAGGTATAATAGAGGGGAACGGTCATCATGAGACTGCCGGGGCTTTGCTGCTCGACTCGTCGGTGACGCTGGCCGTGCAGCTACTGTTCGGAGCTATCGGGGGTATATGTTTCGGCTATGCCACGGTGTGGATTATCAACCGTCTGCGTGCCGACAATGAATTCCTGTATCCGGTAAAGGTGATATCATGTGTGTTCTTCACATTCACTCTCACCGAAATTATCGGCGGCAACAGTTATCTGGCCGTATATATTGCCGGACTTGTGGTAGGCAATAAGCGTCTGGCAGTCAGGCGTACGATTACTACATTTTTCGGAGGTTTCACGTGGCTCGTACAGATACTGATGTTTCTTACCCTCGGTCTGCTTGTAAATCCCCACGAACTGCTGCATGTGATTGTGCCGGGTATTGCGCTCGGGCTGTTTATCATGCTTGTGGCGCGTCCGGTGGCAGTGTTTCTGTCGCTGATACCTTTCAGGCAGTATTCCCTTAAAGGACGTGTGTATGTCGCGTGGGTGGGACTGCGCGGAGCGGTACCCATTATTTTCGCCACATACGCCGTAGTTTCGCCGGGAGTAGAGGAGTCATCGTTTATATTTAATATAGTATTCTTCATAACCATACTGTCGCTGCTGCTGCAGGGCACTACCGTCAACGCCATGGCGCGTTGGCTCGGGCTTAGCATGCCTGTGAGGGAGTCGGCTTTTCAGGGAATAGACATATCGGAAGATATCGCTGCAACAACCCGGGAGCTTGAAATAACATCGGATATGCTTGCCGACGGCTGCACACTAAAGGAGATCCGGTTGCCTTACGATGCTCTTGCGGTAATGTTGCGCCGTGATGATATGTATATAGTGCCAAAAGGCGACACACGTCTGTATATCGGCGATGTGCTCCTGCTGGTAAGCGGCGGAAGCGGTCGTGAAGATAGTGAAAAGTCCCAAAAGTGAGATTTGTTTTCCAAAAATATGCTACTAAACATATAATAATGCAAAGAATCGTCTAAATGGCTTTTCAAATAAAAAAATAGAGAGATAAAATTTGCGGGATAAGAAAACTAATGATAAATTTGCATATCCTAATCCGGTTACAGGTCTTTCGAAGTGGTGCCGGATGGGGTATTTGAAGAGTCTATACCGGAGGAACGTTGACAGTGCCCCGTTGCATTTTTTGACCATCCTGACCTTGGCTAAACCGTGAGCTTAATGTCCAGGACCATATGGCGCCAATGTTCGAAAAGTTACCCTTCCTTACATAGATAAGTGTCTGTGGCGCTGCCACTATATTCATTAACCAAAAGATTTAAAACCAATATAATCTATAATAGTTAACTAATCAAAACAAACTTTCTTACAAAAATTATGGAAGCTCAAAAGCCTAATGCAGGTGCAGCCCCTGCCAAAACTCAGAATCTTCACGACAGCGGTTCTAACGTTCGCGGTATCAAGAACGCATTCCTCGTGATCGTTGCCTGCTTTATCGTAGCAATCTGTCTCTTCATTTTCTGGTTTGGTGATGCCAGCCACTTCGACGAGGCCGGTCATCCTCAGGATCTTTGGGGTACAGTATACAAAGGCGGTTTCATCGTGCCTATCCTTCAGACCCTCTTCCTTACCGTTATCGTGCTCTCTGTAGAGCGTTGGATCGCCCTCTCTTCTGCCAAGGGCAAAGGCTCTATCACCAAGTTCGTTGCCGGTGTAAAGGCTTGCCTCAAGAAGAACGATATCGCCGGTGCTCAGAAACTCTGCGCTAACCAGAAGGGTTCTGTTGCCGCTGTAGTAAGCGCCGCTCTCGTACGCTACGAGGAGATGGACAAGAATACCGTTCTTTCCAAGGAGCAGAAGATCGCCAACCTCCAGAAGGAAGTAGAGGAAGCTACCGCTCTCGAGATGCCTGCCCTCCAGCAGAACCTCCCCATCGTGGCTACCCTCACTACTCTCGGTACTCTCGTCGGTCTTCTCGGTACTGTAATGGGTATGATCAAGTCGTTCCAGGCTCTTGCCGCTTCCGGTGCTCCTGACTCGACCGAACTTTCAACTGGTATTTCGGAGGCTCTTATCAACACCGCCTTCGGTATCGCCACCGGTGCATTCGCTGTAATCTCTTACAACTTCTACACCAACAAGATCGACAACCTTACCTACGCTATCGACGAAATCGGCTTCTCTATCGTATCCACTTTCGCCGCTACTCACTAATTCCATTGTCTTTCAATTATAATACAGTAAACGAAGTACAATGGGAAAAGTAAAAATTAAAAGAAAGAGCACCCTCATCGACATGACCGCGATGAGTGACGTGACTGTTCTTTTGCTTACTTTCTTCATGTTGACCTCGACCTTCCTTCAGAAGGAACCTGTTACGGTTATTACTCCGGCCTCCGTGTCGGAACTGAAGGTGCCCATCAACAATGTGACTACCGTACTGGTGTCACCCAAGGGTGAGATATTCCTTGGCGTGTTGGGCGACGCCGACTCTACCTACTCTTCCGAGAAGGTTAGGGCCGATATCCTCCAGAATGCCATATCCGAGTACAACAAGACCCATAGCAAAAAAGTACAGCTCACGCAGGAGCAGGTCAACAAGTTCTCCAAGATGAACATGTTCGGCATGCCCATCGCCCAGCTCCCGGCATTCCTCGACGAGTCGCAGGTACATCAGGACGAAATCATGCAGGGCAAGCGCCCCGAATGGAAGATCGGTATTCCTGTCGACGCTAATCAGGATCTCACCAACCCCAACGAGTTCCAGATATGGATGCGCGCCATCTATAACGCGAACGAGAAAATGGAGGGAACCATCAAGAGTGGCGAAGGTATCGCTGTCAAGGCCGATGCGGACACTCCCTACGACATTGTCCACACCGTGCTTGACAACCTCCAGACCCTCAAGATGAACAAGTTCAGTCTCCTGACTGCATTAAAAACTGAGAACGACTAAACATCATGGCACAAATAGAACAATCCGATAAGGGCGGCAAAAAGAAAAAAGGCGCCCAAAAGAA
>JAHZGZ010000025.1:5563-18035 GCA_019420545.1 Bacteroidales bacterium
AAAGAAGATGGCGATTCACGTGGACTTTACGCCCATGGTGGATATGAACATGCTTCTGATCACGTTCTTCATGCTTTGTACAACGATGATTAAGTCGCAGACTCTAAACATCTCGCTGCCCTCCAACGAAAAGGTTGAACAGGAACAGCAGAACAAAGCCAAGGAGTCCCAGGCCGTAACGCTCATTCTCGACACCGAGCGCGACGCCGACGGAAACGTGAAAACTGACCCCGAGACCGGCAAACCCGCCCATATCATTTACTACTACTTCGGAAAACCCGATGTCACCGACGAGGATAAGGATGGTCTGATCGACAATTCCAATCTCAAGGTTGAGAAATTCGTAGGCAACGTAAATGGTGAGGAGCAGGGTATCCGCAAGATCCTTCACGATAAGAACAAGACCGTTCTTGAGAAAATCGCTGTCCTCAAAAAAGACTGGAAGGATAAGAAGATCAATGATGACGAGTATCAGGCCCGCGCCAAGGAGATTCGCAATGACTCTCTGATTCAGGATCGCCCTGTAGTCATCATCAAGGCCGGCCCCAACGCATCGTGGGAGAGCCTTATCGGCGCTCTCGACGAGATGCAGATCAACCAGATCTCCCGCTACCAGATCGACAACATCAATGGTGTCGATTCAGCGATGATCTTCGACTATATCGCCAAGAATCCAAAGAAATGATGAATAGTCTATATGTTTAACTATTAAATTCCGCAAGAACAATGGCAAAAGATGTAGATCTTTCATCAAAAGAATGGCGCGACATAGTCTTTGAAGGCAAAAATCAGCAGTACGGCGCATATGAGATGCGCAAGAACTCTGACGCGCGCCATAATAAGGCGATGATTGTAGTGGTAATCATCATTGCGATCGCTTTCCTTCTTCCCCTCCTTGTAAATACCGTGCTTCCCAAAGCTGACGAAAGACCTCAGGATCTTGCTGATCAGGTAATTGCTACCCTTGACACTTCGGCCGATGAGGAGCAGGACGAACCGGAAGAAGAACAGCAGCGTGTAGAGATGGAGCAGCCCGAGGCGCTTCCCGAAGAAATCCTTAACACTGTGAAGGTGACCGAGCTCGCCATCGTTGAGGACGAAAAGGTAAATGCCGAGGACGAAATCAAGACTCAGGATGAACTTAAAGAAACGACCACCGCTTTCGGTCAGAGCGACTTCGACAAAGGTACTGACGACCGCAACGTGGTACGTGAGCATAAAGACGAGATTATCGTTGAGGAAAAGAAGCCCGTTGAAGAGAACAAGGTATTTACTGCCGTAGAGCAGATGCCCCAGTTCCCGGGTGGCGAGGCCGAGCTTATGAAGTACATCCAGAAGAACCTGAAGTATCCTCCCGTGGCTATGGAGAACAATATCCAGGGCCGTGTGGTAGTACAGTTCGTCGTTACCAAGACTGGTAAGATCGGCGAAGTCAAGGTGGCCCGCGGTAAGGACCCCGATCTCGACAAGGAAGCCGTACGCGTGGTTAAGTCGCTCCCCGACTTTATCCCCGGCAAGATGAACGGCCAGTCGGTGAACGTGTGGTACACACTGCCTATCACCTTCAAGCTTCAGGGAGTTTAATCTCGATAATCCCCGTAATCTATAGCGAAAACGTCGCGGCCCAATGCAGCCCGCGACGTTTTCTTTTTTACATGGATCAGTCGTAGCAATCGGAGTTCTCCGATTGCTACGAATATTCAGAGATCTCTGCGATCTCTGATAGTTTTCAGTGTGCACTCTGAGTGTTGCCTGATAATAAAAATGAGGTGGTTGTGCGTTATTATATCTGTAATTTCTTACCTTTGTGATTTGGTAATAATATAATTAGTATCCGGATATGGATAACGTATTGAGTATTAATATTGAAAAGCTTCTTTCTCTTGGGTATGAAATGGAGGGACTGCTTCTGTTGGCCCGAGAGAAAGGTAATTCGGCACCCGATGAGATATGGCGAATGATCTCGGAGAAGGCCGCTGAAATACATAAGGCTGCCGACATGCATCTGTCGCTCAGCTGCGCCTTTGACAGCAATCAGGCTGAAAGTTCTGTTTCGGTCGATAAGGCCGATGTATTGCGGCCGGCATCTGACAGTGATATCGTGTCGTCGAATCCGGTAATGATTGAAACTACTGATTCCGACGACGAGCTTATCGTATCTCAGGAGGCGGTGACAGATGAAACTGCTCTGCAACCGATGGCGTTTACGACAGTCGAGCCTCTCATTGACGATGCTCTCCCTCAACCGGACGATGTTGACGAACCGGCTGATGCGGTGTCGGCTGATCCGATTCGTCTTGACGAAAAACTTGCGCGAGAAGGGTCTCGCAATCTTCGCAAGGCTTTCTCGCTCAACGACCGCTTCCGCTTCCGCCGTGAGCTTTTCGGCAATTCCGATATAGAGATGAGCGATACGCTCAATCTTGTGGAAGCAATGTCGGACTATGCCGAGGCGGTGGATTACTTTATGACCGATCTACAATGGGATGCGGAAAATCCTGAGGTGAAAGATTTTATGGCGATAATTGAAAAGCATTTTGCCACACGATGAGCGGTAAACTGTTTATTGTACCTACTCCGGTAGGAAATCTCGGCGACATGACGCCGCGCGCCGTCGACACCCTACGCGCCGTCGATCTTATACTCTGTGAGGATACACGCACGAGCGGTGTGTTGCTGAAGCATTTCGACATCACTACGCCTACTGCAAGCCATCATAAATATAATGAGCACGAAACTGTGGAGCGCGTTGTGCAGCGTCTGGTCGGGGGCGAGAATATCGCGCTTGTAAGCGATGCAGGCACTCCCGGTATTTCCGATCCCGGATTCATGCTCGTGAGGGAGGCGCGTGGCGCAGGCATCGGGGTGGAGACACTTCCAGGCCCTACGGCGTTGATTCCCGCACTTGTCAACTCCGGGCTGCCATGCGACAGATTCGTTTTCGAGGGCTTTCTGCCTCAGAAAAAGGGGAGGCGCACGCGTCTTGACGAATTGTCGGCCGAACCGCGTACTTTTGTGATTTATGAGTCGCCGCTGCGTCTTGCCGCCACGCTGCGTGAACTGGCCGATACGTGCGGAGGCACACGCCGTGCGGCAGTGTGCCGTGAAATCTCGAAACTGCACGATACAACACATACGGGTACCCTTATTGAACTTGCCGAGTATTTTGCTGCGAACCAAGCGCGTGGTGAAATCGTTATTGTTGTTGACGGGGTTGCGGCATCCGCTCCTAAGAAAGTGCATCGTAACAAGTACCGGAATTCCTCGGACGATGCTGGTGAGTGAGCATTCCCAGGCGAATATATTGATTGACAAATTATTCAAATTAATAACATTCAAATTAATAACATTCAAATTAATAACATTCTCTCCATTTCGTATCTCTGAAGTTTAATAAAATCAAATTTGATTATGAAAAAGATTCTTTCCATCGCCACTGTAGCCCTGATGATTTTCTCGGGCTGTAACGGTGACAAGCTGAAACAGGCTGAATCGATCAATGGCGAACTAAACGACTCTCTCCACATCGCTTTGGCTAATCAGGACAGCCTGCTTGTGCTCCTCAACGACATTACCGACGGTATGAATCAGATCAAGGACATGGAGAAGATCCTCTCCAATACTTCCGATCTCAATGCTGAGTCGGCGTCGCGTAAGGATCAGCTCCGTAATGATATGGCTGCCATTCAGCAGGCTCTCCAGGAGCGTCGTGAGCGTCTTGCCCAACTTGAGGAGAAACTGAAGAAGAGTCAGAACTACAGCGGTACTCTCCAGCGTACAGTTGAAAATCTCAAGGCAGAGATTGCCAATCAGGAAGCTACGATATCCACTCTGCGCAACGATCTTGCCGCAGCCAAGATACAGGTGGCCGATCTTACCACACGTGTCGATTCGCTTAACTCTACGGTAGCTGCCGTGACAGAAGAGCGCACTATCGCACAAGAACAGGCAACTGCCGCCGAGAACGAGCTCAACACATGCTTCTACGCTATCGGCACAAAGAAGGAACTCAAGGAGGCCAAAATCATCGAGACCGGTTTCCTACGCAAGACCAAGCTCATGCAGGCTGATTTCCAGCAGAGCTATTTCACCACAGCCGACAAGCGCACGCTCACTACCATCAACACCCATGCCAAGAAGGCCAAAGTGCTTACCAACATGCCTCAGAGCAGTTATACTATCGAGGATGTTGACGGAATCAAGATTATCCGTGTGACCAATGCCCGTGAGTTCTGGAGCCGCAGCAACTATCTTGTGATCCAGGTTGACTGATTACCCTCCTCCACCGGCTCATAGCCGACCGGAGCCGCCGGTTTAATTCATATGTGCCATTTTGGCCCTGTAAAGGGCTGATGTGGCACTTTTTTTGTATTTTTGCCTGATGTATAATATGTTTTTTTCACGGCGCATGCAACCTTTTGCCGGGATGATGCATCAAATGATAAAACGAACAAAAACAATACTCACATATATGATATTACATAGCAGAATAGCGGTTATCGGTATGCTCCTCTTGTCGGTGCTGACCACCTCATGCGGCAGCGGCCGCCGTCAGGCTGATGAAATAAAAGATGCAGTGGCCGAGGTGATGTCGGGTCTGCGCGACGGATTATATGACAGCACTGTCGTGGTCACGATCAACGACACTGTGGCGTCGGCTGCCGACGCCGAGATGGTGGCAAGCACCATCTCGATGACGACCTCCTCCGGTGCAACCCGTGGGGGCGGCCTCACCACAATAAATATCGTGCTACCTGACTCCTACGGCGACGACATTGACGACGATGTGCCTTCATTTGTAGCCCCCGTGGCTATGCTTGGCACCGTCATGGTATTCGGTATGCCTGTTTTGGCCATATTCTTGATATGTTACTTTATCTACCGTACCAAGCGAGCGCGCTATCAGGCCGTATCGCAGATTGTTGCGTCGGGACAGGATGTTCCGCCCGGCATGTTTCCGCAGGTTGATCCGCGGTCGAAGTGGAGCAGCGGTATAAAATATCTGGCTTGGGGCGTGGCGTTGATGCTATTCTTCCTCGCGCGGTTCCAGCTTGAGTGGGCGATGCTGATGCTTGTCCCGGTAATTATCGGTGCTGGCAAGCTGCTCGCTTACCGACGGGAACAGCAGCAGGGACCTGCGGCGCCATCTGACGATGTGCACGACTGCGGTGACAGTGACAATACACCTCACAGCGGCAATACACCCAATTTTCCCCCGATACCGCCCAGACGCTGATGCTTACCAAGTGGGAAGAATTGCGGCTTGTGGCCCGATGCGTGGCCGGTGATGACCGGCGTGCCTTCGAGCGGCTTGTCGCGGAGTATCAACAACCGTTGCGACGCTTTTTGCTCAACCTTACCATGGGCAATGCATCGCTTACCGACGACCTGGCTCAGGATACGTTTCTGAAAGCGTATCTCGGGCTGAAGTCATGGCAGGGTATCGCACGGTTCAAGACCTGGCTCTTCCGCATAGCCGTAAATGAGTATTACGGCTACATGCGTCGCAACCGCGAAGAGCTGCCCGATGAGCCGCCGGATATTCCCGAGGGCGACAGCCTCGCCGATACGGCGTCGGCTACTGAGGCGCGTATCGACGTTGAGCGTTGTCTGAGGGTGCTGTCGCCCAATGAACGAGCCGCGGTGCTTCTCTTCTATCTTGAGGATAAGCCGCTCAAGGATATAAGCCGGATAATGGATATGCCTGATGGAACCATAAAAAGCCATCTCTCCCGCGCAAAGGCTAAGATGTCCAAAGTAAGATAACCGGTAGTATTAATACAATCTCTAAGAATAAAAACTTGATTATGAAACAACATGACGATATATTCAGCAATGACGACGCATTGCGCCGGGCGTTCCACAAGGGGCTGCCCGACGCTCCGGTAACGGCATGGTTTACCCGTAAGGTCATGAACCGCCTCCCCCCGCGCCGACAGCGTATGATAAACGGTATAGAGTGGGGTACCTACGGGGTTGCGGCCCTCATCCTTATCGCTTACTGGATAGGATGGGTGGGACGAATCATGGCAAAGGGTACGGTAACGGTAGCCGATCTGGGCTATATGGCCGTTCTGCTCGGCTTTACGATGCTTCCGGTGGTGGCAATCATGGCTCCGAAGGTTATGGCATGGCTGAGAGAATGAAGTGGCCTTGCCGAGCCTTTCCGTTTGAGTAAATATGATATGTAAGAAAGCGATAGATACTGTTATAGACGCAGCAAGGGGACGACGCGAGATGTGTCGTCCCCTTGCCGGTATATGAGGGATGATGTACGTGTGCGGATTACATGTTCATGCCGCCGTCGACCTGTATAACCTGGCCGGTGACATATGATGACATGTCTGAAGCGAGGAATACGGCAACGTTGGCGATATCCTCGACCTGACCGCCGCGACGCAGGGGGATTTTCTTTACCCACTCGGCACGTACGTCGTCGGGAAGGGCGGCAGTCATGGCTGTCTCGATAAAGCCCGGAGCGATGGCGTTGGCGCGGATGCCGCGTGAGCCTACCTCCTGTGCGATCGACTTGGCCAGGGCGATAAGGCCGGCCTTGGAGGCTGCATAGTTCGACTGTCCGGCATTGCCATGTACACCTACTACCGAAGCCATGTTGATGATCGAGCCGCTGCGCTGACGGAGCATGATGGGGAGCACGGCGTTGATGAAGTTGAACGCACTCTTGAGGTTCACGGCGATTACGGCGTCCCACTGAGCTTCGGTCATACGCATCATCAGGCCGTCCTTGGTGATGCCGGCGTTGTTTACGAGGATATCGATAGAGCCGAAATCCTTGTGTACTTCAGCCACAACTTCCTTTGTCTGGTTGAAGTCGGCGGCGTTGGATGCATAGCCCTTTACTTTTACGCCGAGAGCTTCGATCTCTTTTTCGGTTGCTTTACCGTTTTCGTCGATCACGAGGTCGGTGAATGCGATGTTTGCACCTTCTGCGGCGAAACGCAGGGCGAGGGCTTTGCCGATACCACGGGCGGCACCGGTTATAAGAGCGGTCTTACCTTCTAAAAGTTTCATGTTTTAGGAATATATAGTTGGTTTAATGGTTGTACGTTGAGATTACAAAATTAGCAATTAATTATATCTCGACCAAGAATGCGCCGCATGAATAGCCTCCGCCGAATACGGTAAGACCTATGCGCTGGCCTTTCTTGAAGCGGTCGCGGTTCTGAGCGAACACCAGCGCGCACGATGCCGATCCGGTGTTGCCGAGTTCCTCGATGTTGTTGAGGAAATGATCGTCGGTGAGGTCGAGCTGATGGGCCACCTGAGCCACGATGCGCTTGTTGGCCTGGTGGGTGATGATGTAGTCGAGCTGTCCGGGTGTGATACCGAGCGGTTTGGTCACCTGGTCGAGGGCGCGTATCATCTGCTGGCAGGCGTTGACGAATACGTCGCGGCCGTCGGGCATGGCAATGCCGCCCTCTTTGGGCCGGAGCACCACTCCTTCGGGGCCTTTTCCTACGTTTCCAAGGCCGCATGTGAATATGTCGGTGACTTTGAGATCGGTGTCGGCCACTTTGTCGACCGAGAGGAAGTAGGCCACTGCGGCGTCACCCCAGAGATGTCCGGCCTTGGGGTCGGACTCGTTGGAATAATATGTGTTGTGTTCCGAGCAGATCAGGAGTGCTTTCTTCGCTTTTCCCGACTTGAAGTATGCGTCGACGATTTCAAGTCCGTTGACAAATGATGAGCATGCGGCACTGCAATATACTGCCTTTGCGCCGTCGATGTCGTACTTCTGCTGGGCGATATGAGCAAGAGTGGCTACAGTATCATAGGGTGAGTATGAGGCGCTTACGATAAGATCTACATCTTTTATAGGGTAGGGGAGCGACTTTATGGCATCGGCAATCGCCTCAAGGCCCATTGAGTTGTGGCCTTCGTCCTTTCCGGCTTTGGAGCGTGTGCGTATGCCGGTACGCTTTTCGATCCATTCGCTTGTCAGACCGTTGACGTTGAGGAAATAGTCGTTGTCGATGCGTGCTTCAGGCACGTAATATCCGGTTGCGTTTATATACATAGTTTATATTTATTTTTGTCAGGTTTCAGATAAAGAGGAAAGATTATTTGTGGATGCAGGCGTCTCGCCTGCGCATAGTGCCGAGAGGATAAAATTCTTTATGTGGCCACGCACTTCGTCGCGGTCGATGCCGTAGAATGCGTAATTGTTGCGCATAATCGAGAGTTCCACTCCCTGAAACATCATTACCATCGTGACAAACGCGTCGTCGATTCTTTCACGGGAGAAAAATCCCATTCTTACTCCGTCGTCCATGATTTTGCGCAGCATCTCGAGCTCTTTCTCGACGGCGAGATTGCGTATGCGCTCCATGCGTCTGACGTCGCGTACCATCAGTGAGCGAAGTACAGGGCTTTCGCGCTCATGGCGAATGGTTTCCTCGACGATATCGATACGCACATCGATGAATTTCATGAGCTTCTCCAGAGGGTTCATGTCTATTGCGAAAATTTCGCGCAGACGCCCTACTACCTGCTCGCTTTCTTTCTCGATTACGGCATTGTAGATCTCGCGCTTGTTTTTGAAGTAGGTATAGATAGTGCGCCGCCCTTTTTCGGAAGCGGTGGCAATGTCGCTCATTGTGGTATTCTCAATACCTTTGTGGGCAAAGAGCTGGCGTGCTACTTCAATTAACTTTTCACGGGTCTTGCTGGCCATCGATATTGCACATATTTGCTATTAATGTGCGAAATTAATCATTTTCTCCGGAATAACCGCAAAACCCCGCATCTTTTTAGTGGCTCCTATTTAGATATCTGTAATCAGCAGATTGGCTTGCTGTGTTTGTGATCCGATTGCTATTACTTTTGAAGTAGATATTCTATTGAATATTATGCTTCACGTTCGATAATTTTGCTGCGGTAAGGAGCCTTTGTGGAAAATCATTCTCCCATACCATCACGTCTTGAATAAAACAAGAAGACTTTGGCTTACGTATCCATGGATTTTCATTTACGTCATACCATAGATTTACAACGCTCATAGATGGTAATTTTGAAAAAGATGATTTCTTTTTCTTATCATTATCTGTTAGCAAATCTCGATAATATATGATAAAGAAAGTTTCAACTTCTTCTACTTTTGTATCAGAATGCCACCTTAGATCGCCAAAACGTCCTATCCAAATATCTAAAGAGGAATCCTCTTTTAAAGTAGATAGAATGGAATGTCTTAGATTCAATCTATTACGAATTCAATCAAGTTTATGATGAATACCAAAATACCGATGAATCTTAGGCCTGCCAATATTATTCACCCCCGTAAGATAATAGAATGTGAAACAGGAAGAATGACAAACTTCATTATTATCGCCACGCTTCACGTAATCGGCAACATCATTGTAAGACTTAAATGGTCCGACCCATTGAATCACATAGCTACGCTTTATATCATTCATGCCAATAGGTTTTATCCAAATGTATTGCTAAAAGTTGTCGCGAGGAATATATGTTATAGCGCCCCCACTACCAAAAGGATAGTCGGTTACGTCTGTATTTAGGTATGGAGAACTTGGAATAATGTCTCCTACAAATGCGAAACGTGGCCTTTTGAAAATTGTTCCGTCTTCCGCAACTGAACACAGGGACTTGTCTTTAACATGAATGACAATCCGCACAATACCCCTATATATACCTAAGATATAGTCGATCTTTTCAGCTCTGTCAGTCGAGAGTGCCCAGTATTTACGGGCACTTTCATAATCGTTGGTTCGACGATATACTCCTGATGCCTTTGAATGCACATAACTTTTATTCAGGCTGACTAAAAGAAGGTTTTCACTTGAGATTAATCTCTTCATCAGTTTTAATACCTTCGTTCCATTGATGGTGTCCACTAACAATGTTGGTCAGTATATTATTCTTATTGAAGGCGGGATAAGTTAGCAAATCAATTATCGAGGATTCTACAAGATAGGCCTCTTGTTCGGTCATGTTATGTCGAATAATGTAATACCTTACTTCCAACCCCAAAGTCATAATTTCTCTTATCGTGGACAGTTTTAGGTTTTGAGAATCGTCTGTGAGGGCAGCATGAACGTGCTGATAAACTCGATTACCTGTACCTTTTCCTACATAGAAAATGCGATTGTCGCGTGGATCAACAAGCGCATAAACATAACTTTTTAGTCCTTCGATTACACTTTGCTTAAAAGACTTCACCATACTAATAAATTCTTGGGATTGTTCTTTTAATCCTTGATGATTTCCCAGTGACCGCCTTTCTTTGAGCCGACATAGTGGACTATATGGGATAGAGCGGCGAGTTCGCGCTCGATTGTTTTAACACCGATACCGATTGCAGTGGCCATTTCTGCTCTTGTGGTTTGGGGATTCTCTTTGATGATTGCTATGATTCGCTGTTGTCGCTCAGTTAAGTTTTTAGCGACATTTTTAGCGACATTTTTAGCGACATCCGGTTTTCCCGTTTCACGAGTCTGCAGATCAAAGATTACTTTGACGGAATTGATTGTTGTATCGATGTGCATGGGGCGACCGGTCACTTCTTGCCAACGTTTGAGTTTGCGGAGGCCGTAGCCGAGATTCTCTGACAGATGTGCCAGACGAAACAGTTTTGCTATTACCGGATTGCGCGGTTGGGATTCAAACGAGTTTTCCATTACTTCCAACGGCATTGGCATTCCGTCGGGATTAATACATGGCGTCCCATTCTATGTCGCGTAGCCGTGCTACAAGTTCTTCCTTTGTCATTCCAATTCCAAAGTTAACCATTTTTATTGAATTCTCCGTGAAGAATTTATGTCGCTTTATGGAGACAGCCGGATATAAAATTATGGAATTTATGAGCGTTTGCGGTAGGTGGCGGAGGCGAGGAGGAACATGAGGAGGGCTATGAGGGCGAGGGCGAGGTATTGCGGAGAGAGGTCGGCGACGGAGGCCCCTTTGAGGTAGATGGAGCGCATGATCTCGTTGAAGTAGCGCGGGGGCAATATGTAGGTGATGGTCTGTGCCCAGTCGGGCATGGAGCTGATAGGGGTGAACAAGCAGCCCATAAGCTGGAAGATGATGATGACGGCAAACATCACGAAGATGCTCTGCAACATCGTCGACGACCGGTTGGCTATAGCCACTCCGATGCCCGACATTATGAGGCTGAAGAGTATGGCGGCGAGATATATCGCTCCTATATTCCCTTCGGGCACGAGGCCGTAGACGAGCCAGCCTATGAGCATGCCTACCGTAACGACGATGATTCCGGTCACCCAGAACGGGATGAGCTTCGACAGCACGAAGGTGAACTTGCCCACAGGTGTCACGTTCATTGCCTCGATTGTGCCAGATTCCTTTTCACTGACAAGGTTAAGGGCCGGGAGGAAGCCGCAGATTATGATGAGGAGCACGACCATGAGCGCAGGTATCATGAAATTGCGGAAGTCGAGAGTGGGATTGTAGCGGTCGATGACATTCACCTGCGGCTCGGGGATTATGATCCCTTTCTCCTGTTGCCATTGCTGTATGGTCTGCGTGATGGATGCCACGACATATTGCAGGCCGAGCATCCCTTTTGTAGCATTGACGCCGTTGGCCTCCACGTCGGGTTTCAGCATGAGGCGAGAAAAGCCGAAAGGTATGGTGACTACAACATCTGCCTCGGCACGCTCTACCTTATCGACAGCCCGGTCATGTGTGCCGCATACGTCGGTTACCGTAAGTTCCACTGTGGCATCCATGTCGGCATAGAGTCGGCGCGACAGCTGACTCCGGTCGTTGTCGACCACCACGACGTTGATATTCTTAACGTCCATAGTGGTAACCAGCGGTAGAATCAGCATCACCATCACGGGCATGGCGAATATGATTTTGGGTATGAACGGATTGCGCTTCATCAGAGTTACCTCTTTGCGGAGCAGCGCGCCAAGTATCCTGAAATTCATATCATCTGGTGGTTATCTGTTGAATCTTCTGATTGATAAAACGAGCAATATTACGGTCATACCCGCGAGTATCGCGGTCTCATTCATGACGTATCGGAATTCGAGCTGCTGTATCATGAGCTTGCGCATGGCGGCGATATACCACCGGGCGGGGATTACCGTCGATATACCCTGAAGTATCGCCGGCATATTGTCGACAGGAAAAATCATTCCCGAGAGCATTATCACTGGAAGCATGAACAATACCGCCGACACAATCAGCGCCGAGAGCTGCGTGCTTACGAGAGTAGACACAAACAGCCCGATCGACAAAGCGAGAGCGATATACAGGAGCGACAGCAGCACTACGGAGAGTATTGTAAATGATGCCGGCAACCCGAGTACGGTGTAGGCTATGAGGAGCGTGGTAGCGAGAATGATGCACGACAGCAGAAAGTAGGGGAGCAGTTTGCTTAAAATTATCATGCCGGGGCGTGCCGGCGACACAAGGAGCAGATTCATGGTACCTGTCTCCTTTTCGCTTACGATGGATACCGACGTCA
>JAHZGZ010000250.1:0-17353 GCA_019420545.1 Bacteroidales bacterium
GCCAGATAGTAGTCCAGCCTGGAATCAAGCACACCATGTCCGGCGAAAAACAGCACTACGGCATCATCACGTCCGGCTTTCGACAAAAACTCACGGGCTATCTCAAGCGATCCGGTCGTAAACTGTCCGTCGGTCAGCAGCAACGTATTGACCTTATTAAAGGTATTGATCCCCGTTGTAAACAGGTCTTTGATATCTCTAGCATCCTTTGCCGCATATTTCAGCCGGTAATGCGGATCGGCATAGTCCGACACTCCGACCGCTACAACCCATAACTGTCGCTGCGGTCCGGCATTCCGCGCTCCGGCAGTACGCCTTACCGATACTTCAGCGGCAAGACTGCGGGCGCCACGACGGTTGGTGGCTACAACCGAAATCTCGTTATCGCCATGGGCAAGTTCCACATTGAAGTCCGTTTCGATGTCGTGGCACCCTTTTGCCTGATTCTCAAGCACCTTATCCGACTGATGCACGCCATTTACAAAAATCGACAGACGCGCCAAGGCAACCTCATCGTCAGATGCATGAACCTTCACTGTGATGTTCTCACTATCCGTAAGGGTACGGATATCACCTGAATTGGAAATCTCCACCTCCGGCACATGATAGTCGGGAGCCGTCAGAACCTCCGGATCCAGCCCCTCACGCTTTACGCGACGCCTCCACGCCTTATTCAGAAGATCGATATATTCCCTGTCACCGCCAAGACGATCAAGTACTATGTCGGGCCTGTTGCGTGTCAGATCAAACTGATCATATGAATATGTACGGTTGTCTTTGGAAATATGTGCGATATCCCGCAGCGGAAAACGTATCTGATGATAGGAATAATACTGATCGGGAGTGACACACAGGTATCCGGCCGGAGGCATAAAATAAATAGTTACAACAGGCTCGACCGTCGACACATCCCACACCACTACGGTGCCCATTTCGTCAGAACTATAGAGCCGCGTATTGTCTGAGGATAAATTCATCGACGTGACGCGCCCGTTATGAAGCCGGTATGTCGTCCCCCACTCTCCGGTTGAAGGATTATAAAATCTGACATTGCCGAAGTTGGTGCCGAATGCAAAACGTCCGTCAGGCAGTATGGCACATGTGTTTGTAAACTCAGGTATTTCATACTCAATCTTTATCGGAGGATCCGCAACCGGTTTCTTAGGATTCTTCAGACTGATGACGTGTCCCCGGAAGCCATCCACAGCAAGGGCGTATTTCCCGTCGGGAGATATCTTGATATCAAGGATTTCACCGGGATAGGCCGATCCCAGCCCTTGGCTGAGAAGGCGGCCGTCGGAGAATCGGCCGACTATTGCCGGATCTTTCCAGCTTGACGACAACGATGTGATAAATAAGCCATCGGCATATGGTTCCGATATGAGATTCGCCATTTTGAGCATAGCGTCACGAGAAGCCCGGGAATACGGAGTATACTCCGACAGCTGCCTGTAAGGGCCATTGACGGGCCCGTAAAATATTCCGCCGTTGGCTGCTATGACACGTTTGCCTCCGTAGTCCTTGAAATCAAACACCGCACCTTCGTTTTGAGGCACATGTATCGAACGTATGGGTTTACCGGTATTTATGTCCCACTCAGTGATATATGGATTGGCACCACCCATGACTACCGTTCCCGAATCGGTAAAATACGCCTCGTAATGGCTACGGTTCATATATATCCTCTGTGGCGGAATCTTCCAGGTCGATGGTTTGGGAAACATTACGATAGTGTCGACCGGATATCTGAGCGAGGTGTCGGTTGCCCTGAGATTGTCGTAATAAGGCAGATATGTAGCCAGACGCAAGCGTTTGAGATCATAGATCATCGGATACGGACCCGACAGAAGAAGCAGCGAGTCGGTAGCATCGGTTCGCACCGATCCCGTAGGTTTAGGCCAGTACCATTTACCGGTATATCGGTCAGTCTTACGATATGGCAGATAATTATATCTGGAATTGACCGCACACATAAGCTCAGGCACGGCAGGAATGTATGTACTGGTGCCTTTATGGGAATTGCCAGCGTAACGCGATGCCGTAGAATGGCCGACGACAGTCCCGTCGGTCCAGTCAACAGTCATGTATGTTCCTTCTTTGCCCTTATATGTCGCAGGATTGACATGCACTACAATGCGGGATGGATCGGTAGGATGTGCATATATCGCATCTGCGCCGCTGAGTTGCAACGACTTGATGAGCCGCATGTTTATGCGATCCCATATATTGATTTCATGAATATTACAGGTAAACAGGTACTTATTGTCACACGAAAATGCATACATCGACGATTCGGCATGCAGAGCATTGATTTGCACGGTAGGAATCGACGGGTCATGGCGGAACGACGCAACTGCGGCTCGGGTTATCGGTGCCACAATAGAATCCTCCGAACGGAGGGGTACCACCGCGACAGTCAGACCGATAATCACCGGGATAAATCTATTCATACGTCAAAGGTAATAAATCGGCGCAGTAATCACAAGAAAGACAACCGGATATCATCTACGAAATTCAAAAAAATATGTTTTTCGGGAAATTATGCGTACCTTTGCACCCGAATTTTCAAGCAGATAACTAATTACAGTATCCAGTCACTATATGATAGCGGTCAACAATCTCGGCCAACAGTTTGGCAAACGCGTTTTATTCCAGGATGTTAACCTGAAATTCACTCCCGGCAACTGCTACGGCATCATCGGTGCCAACGGCGCCGGAAAGTCCACCCTGATGCGCATTCTCAGCGACGAGCTAACACCTACCCACGGCAATGTCACCCAAGGCCCGGGAGAGCGCATGTCGGTACTCGAACAGGATCACTTCAAGTTTGATGAATTTACCGTGATGGATACCGTACTCCAGGGGCACACCGTGCTCTGGGCCATCATCAAGGAGAAGGACGCCATCTATGCCAAGGCCGACTTCACCGACGAGGATGGTGTACGTGCCGCCGAACTTGAGGAGAAATTCGCCGAACTCGAGGGCTGGAATGCCGAGAGCGACGCCGCAACCCTGCTCAGCGGCCTCGGCATCAAGGAGGAAAAGCACTATATGCTGATGAAAGACCTCAGCGGTAACGAAAAGGTGCGCGTGCTTCTCGCCAAGGCTCTTTTCGGAAATCCCGACAACCTGTTGCTCGACGAGCCTACCAACGACCTCGATCTCGATACTGTGGCATGGCTCGAGGATTATCTGTCGAAGTTCGAGAATACCGTACTCGTAGTGTCGCACGACCGCCACTTCCTCGACTCAGTATGCACACATACCCTTGATATCGACTACAATAAGGTAACCCTCTTCGCCGGAAACTATAGTTTCTGGTATGAATCGTCGCAGCTCGCCCTGCGCCAGCAGCAGCAGCAGAACAAGAAAGCCGAGGAAAAGCGTAAGGAACTTCTTGAATTCATCCAGCGATTCTCGGCTAACGTGGCCAAATCGAAGCAGACCACCTCGCGCAAGAAGATGCTCGAAAAGCTCAACGTCGAGGAGATACAGCCATCCTCGCGCCGCTATCCGGGAATCATATTCACCCCCTCGCGCGAGCCGGGTAACAAGATTCTTGAAGTACACGGCCTGACTGCTTCGGTCGACGGCGAACTGCTGTTCAAAGATGTGAACTTCCAGGTCGAGAAAGACGACAAAGTAGTGTTCCTGAGTCGCGACCCGCGCGCCATGACCGCACTTTTCGAGATAATCAACGGCAACCGCAAGGCTGACGCCGGAACATACGACTGGGGACAGACCATCACCACCGCTTATCTTCCGCTCGACAACTCCGAGTTCTTCAACACCGATCTCAACCTCGTCGACTGGCTATGCCAGTGGAGCAACGACTCAAGCGAGATATATCTTAAAGGCTTCCTCGGCAAGATGCTTTTCTCCGGCGAGGAGGTGCTCAAGAAGGCATCGGTACTCTCCGGTGGCGAGAAGATGAGATGCATGATAGCCCGAATGATGATGACCGACGCAAATACCCTCATCCTCGACTCGCCCACCAACCATCTCGACCTTGAGTCGATCCAGGCGTTCAACAACACGCTCCAGGCATTCAAAGGGAATCTGCTCTTCGCATCCCACGACCATGAGTTCATCCAGACCGTTGCCAACCGCATCATCGAACTTACCCCCAACGGCATCATCGACAAGATGATGGACTACGACGACTATATCACCGATGAGCGCGTAGCCGCCGCCCGCGAGCGCCTCTACAATTAAGCCGTTCCCTCTAAATACTCAGAGCACTCAGAGTGCTCTGAGTGCTCTGAGTGCTCTGAGTGCTCTGATTCATCCCTAAAAATCCTCTAAAATCCAAAACAATGGTAAAGCATATTGTAATGTTCAAGCTCACAGGCACTCCAGAAGAGCGCCTTGAGGTAGCATCCCGATTCAAGGACGCGCTTCTCGCCCTGCCGGCCCAGATCGACGTACTTGAAAGCATGAAAGTCGGTATCAACGAAAATCCGGCCGAGCAGTGGGACGTAGTGCTCACAGCCGTTGTGCCTACAATGGCCGATGTCGACATATATGCAAAGCATCCTGCCCATGTGGCCGCAGCTTCGCTCCTCGCAGGCCATAAGGAACTTCGCGCATGCGTTGATTACGAATTTTAAGTATATTTCCGCTTACTTATATAAAATACCGGTGTATCTCACAGATACATCGGTATTTTTATGCACTTACAAATTATAAATCACACATTTTAACACGCCAGCAGGCTAATATTTATTACTTTTGTCTATCTTTGCAAACAAAATTCTAACCCAAAAAGAATATTCATCCATGGCCGCAAAGGCACAGTTCGGAAGCAAGATAGGATTAATCGCCGCCACGGTAGGCTCAGCCGTAGGGCTCGGCAACGTATGGCGGTTCCCCGCCGAGGCGCAGGCCAACGGGGGAGCCGCATTCCTCCTTTTATATATAGCATGTGTGTTTCTGCTCGGCATCCCGGTAATGCTCGCCGAATTTTCTCTCGGGCGCGGACAGCGTAGCGACGCCGTTGGCGTATTCCTCAAGCTCTCGCCACATACGCCATGGTGGTTGGGGGGCGCCCTCGCCATTATGGCAAGCTACCTGATACTGTCATTCTATATGGTAGTGGCCGGATGGACGCTTGAATATATGTGGCAGTCGATCACCGGAGCGCTGTATACTCCTGTCTCCGAGACAGTCTCCCATACCGGAATCGAAGCGCTTGATATACAGTTCAAGGCGAAGATGGAGGAATATATACTTCAGGACATGCGCCCGCTTGTAATGACCTACATAATGCTTGCCATAAATCTCGGCATTCTGCTGATGGGCGTGCAGAAAGGTATCGAGAAGATGTCGAATATCCTCATGCCCGTGTTGTTTGCCCTGTTGCTGGCCTTTGCCGGTGTGGCAATGACATTTCCGCAAGCAGCCGAGGGATTGGAATTCTTCCTAAGGCCCGATTTCAGCAAGATCGACGCGTCTGTTGTGATCAATGCGCTCGGACAGGCATTCTTCTCTTTGTCGCTCGGAATGGGTATCCTGATTACATATTCAAGCTATTTCCCAAAGGATACGCGCCTCACACGCACGGCAGTGACCGTGTCGCTGCTCGACATGCTTGTGGCCGTAATGATGGGATTTATCATTTTCCCCGCAGTCAAGTCGTTCGGGCTCGACAGCGAAGGTCTCGAAGGCGCCACACTCGTGTTTGTCACCCTGCCGGAGGTATTCGCCCAGATGCCGCTTACACAGCTATGGTCATCACTGTTCTTCCTCCTGCTCATGGTAGCTGCGCTTACCTCCACAATATCACTTGCCGAAGTCTCCATCGCGCTTATGCAGGACCGTTTCCACATGCGTCGTACCACGGCATGTCTTACGGTGATTCTTCCGCTGTTCCTGCTCAGCACGATATGCTCTCTGTCGCAGGGATCACTATCGTGGATTAAGGTGGCCGGCCTCAATATATTCAGCCTGCTTGACACCGTGGCGACAAATGTGATGCTCCCCGTGGCCAGCATCATCACATGCGTATATGTCGGATGGTTCGCACCCAAGGGTTATCTGCGCGGCGAGCTTACCAACAACGGGGCACTCTCCTCACGTGCCTATCCGTTGATCGCAGCGATAATACGCTACGTGGCGCCCGTGATCATCGCGCTCATCCTTCTTGCTACATTTATTTAAAAAATGTATAAGATATGGCAAATCAGCGCGCACAGTTCGGCACACGCCTCGGCGTAATCGCCACCACAGTCGGTTCCGCGGTAGGACTCGGCAACATATGGCGTTTCCCGTATGAGGCCGGAGCACATGGCGGAGGTGCCTTTCTGCTCATTTATATCGGCTTCATATTTCTGATTGGAGTACCCGTGATATGCGCCGAGTTCATTATGGGGCGCGGCACCCGGCGTAACATCTTCGGAGCTTTCCGCGCGCTTCACTCCGGCCGCTACTGGGCATGGGTGGGATATATGGGTATCCTTGCGAGCATTCTGATCCTGTCATTTTACTCGGTAGTGGCAGGATGGACTCTTGAATATCTTTGGGAAGCATTGACCGGGGCCTTGGATACCAACTCGGGAAGCGATAACCTGCATGCCGCGTTCGACAATTTCGCGACAGGGCCGCGTGCGGTAATGTGGACGCTGGTATTTCTTGCAATAAACGCCGTGATACTGCTGCGCGGTGTGCGCGGCGGCATAGAGCGCGCATCCAACGTGCTGATGCCTGTATTGTTCCTTATCCTTATCGTATTCTGCATCAACTCACTGATGATGCCTCAGGCGGCTGAAGGCCTGCGCTTTCTCTTCCATCCCGATTTTTCAAAAGTGGATTCCAGAACCCTGATAGGCGCCCTCGGGCAAGCGTTTTTCTCGCTCTCGCTCGGCCTTGGCACGCTAATGACCTATTCAAGCTACTTCTCCGACTCAACTCCCCTGGTAAAAAGCGCCGTCACTACCGCATCGCTCGACACAGTAGTAGCCATCCTTGCCGGAATAATCATTTTCCCCGCGGTGTTTACCTACGGATGTGAGCCCGCTGCAGGACCGAAACTCGTGTTCGAGGTTCTGCCGGCCATATTCCATCAGATGCCGGGCGGCACGGTGTGGGCGATACTGTTCTTCTTCCTGCTTTTCCTCGCATCGCTCACATCAACCATTTCCATGAGCGAGATATGCATTGCATTCTTCTGCGAGCAGATCGGTATGACGCGCCGTCGTGCCACGTTGCTCAACACCGCTATCGCCATGGGGCTCGGCACACTCTGTGCCCTTTCTTTCGGCTCGCTTTCAGGGTTTACCATCGCGGGACTCACCGTATTCAACCTCTTCGACTACCTTTCGAGCAACATTCTTCTGCCTCTCGGCGGTATGTTAATCTCGATATTCGTCGGATGGATGGTCGACCGCAACATTCTGCGCAAACAACTGGCAGGCACCGGCCGCATCCCTACCCCGCTCCTCCGCGCAATCACCTTCTGCCTGCGCTACGTCGCCCCCGCCGCAATCCTCCTCGTTTTCCTCTCCGGCCTCAATATCCTCTGACGACGTTTCTTTCGCCAAATCTCTTCATTTTCTCGCCCAAAATTGCTATGTTTGCGGTATATAAATCCAAAATCCGTTTACTGCAATGAGAAGCAATCCCGAAGAGTGCCTTTACTGCACCAACAACCAGACTCTCCACGACCTGATGATTGAAATCGCGCCACTCAGCGTGTCGCGCGTATTCCTTTTCAAGGAACAGACCTACCGCGGCCGTTGTCTCGTGGCCTACAACGGTCATGTAAACGACCTCAACGAACTGTCGGACGATGAGCGCAACGCATTCATGGCCGACGTAGTGCGTGTGACACGTGCAATGCAGCACGTATTCAACCCCGAAAAGATCAACTACGGTGCCTACAGCGACAAACTTTCACACCTCCACTTCCACCTCGCGCCCAAATATGTCGACGGGCCCGACTACGGCGGCACATTCCGCATGAATCCGGGCGAAGTATATCTAACTCCCGAGGAATACACAGCCATGGCCGAGGCTATCCGCGCCGCCCTCTGATAAAAACGACAAAGCAACAACGGCGTATCGTACTGCATGGTCCGATACGCCGTTGTTGTATTTCTGATAAGTACGAAATTCCGGATTAGCCGTACTGGATAGTACCGTCGGGATTACGGTAGAGATCGAAGCTCTTCTCGTACTGATCCATGGCACGGAGGCTCATGCCCATCGAGGAGAAACCGCCATCGTGGAAGAGATTCTGCATCGTTACCTTGCGGGTAAGATCGCTGAACATCACAATGCAGTAGTTGGCACATTCGTCGGCGTCGGCATTTCCGAGGGGCGACATGCGGTTGGCGAAGTCCATCAGCGACGACATGCCCTTCACACCACTGCCGGCGGTAGTCTGTGTGGGCGACTGCGAGATAGTGTTGATACGCACATGCTTTTCGCGGCCATAGATGTAGCCGAAGCTGCGTGCAATCGATTCAAGCAGAGCCTTGGCGTCGGCCATGTCGTTGTAGCCGAACATTGTGCGCTGTGCGGCTATATAGCTAAGCGCCACGATACTGCCGTAGTCGGCGATAGCATCGAGCTTTTTAGCCGACTGAATCATCTTGTGGAACGATACGGCGGATATGTCGAGAGTCTTGTTGAGCAGATCGTAGTCAATATCATCGTAAAGACGTTTTTTACGTACGTTGGGCGACATACCGATCGAGTGGAGCACGAAGTCGATCTTGCCACCAAGCACCTCCATGGAGCGCTGGAATACCATTTCAAGATCTTCAACGTTGGTAGCATCGGCAGGAATAACCTCGGCGCCAAGCTTTTCGCCAAGCTGGCTTACCTCGCCCATTCTCACTGCCACAGGTGTGTTGGAAAGCGTGATCGTAGCACCCTCTTCTACGGCGCGCTCTGCAACTTTCCATGCAATACTCTTATCGTTGAGTGCGCCGAAGATGATACCGCGCTTTCCTTTCAGTAGATTGTAACTCATAATAAATTTGAATATATACTTCTATTCTGTTTACGGGCTGCAAATTTACTAAAAAACCTTCATCCCCGCAAATCCTGATATAACCGGCATATTTTCAATCGATTGAAGTTAATCAATCCGGGATATAAAACCAATCCCGACAGTATCTACGCCGTCAAAATCGCGGCTCAAACGCGCGCAATAGATATCCCACTCCCGTTACTTTGCTTCGAGCATGATAAGAAGATGGGCATCAGATACAACCGTCGCTCCCATAAGGCGCGGCGCCATGGCACCCTCTTTGGCGCGTAACTTACGCGACAACACATCGGTGGTCATCGGGAAATTGCGCGTGGCAACCTGCATCCGAGGATACCTGCGAGGCAACTGTTTCAGTACCGAAGAAGCAAACGGCATGATCTCAATAATACGTCTCCCCTCGCCCGGAAAATCCGGCACAGGCTCTGCCGAGTAATACAAATGTGTATTGGGGTGAAGCTGCACAGTGCCGAAACGTTCCGACAGCAGACGCCATGGAGCCACTTTCATCACGGCAGGCCACGGTTCGTAAAGCCATCCTCCCGCTTCAGGCACTCCATACACAGGCTCAGCCTCTGTCTCTTCACGCCGGGTAAATGAAAAATCGCCGTGCGGCGTGGCGGCATGGATGCATGGCTCCATATCAGATGCAGCAGCATCCGACACTGACAGATCACAGCGTGCCACAAGTTCTTTGCACTCGGTCGAGGTGCCGAGCGCCCAAAGGTCGGTTGTGCCGGGAAGTTCGCGCAACGTCTGGGTAACATCAAGCATCGGCGACATCTTTACGATAAGCATACGTGCTTTCCTGCGCAACAACGGAAACATTGCCACAACGTCGGGCTGACAGTCCGCGAGACCGAAAACACGGCCTCCGTTGGTGTCGCGCCGCGCCGGGTCGATGAAGACCAGATCGAACGCACCGTCGGGCACCGCAGCCATATAATCACGACAGTCGGCACACACGGCATCGACCTCAACTCCCATGGCGCAGGAATTATGCCGGAGTGCGGCTGCTACCTCCGGATTCCGCTCTATGGCAGTGACACGCATGCCCTTTTCCCTTGCAATAGTCATTGCATCGACACCCAGGCCGGCAGTGAGATCTACCACCGAACGCACACCGTCGGGAATCATTGTGGCATGCATGCTCGCCAGTTCGTCGCTCGTCGACTGCTCGCCAGACAGTGCCGTAGGAAAATAAAAACGGCCACAAGCAACCTCACACGGCAATTTACGCCGATATTTGCGGCGGCACTCTATCTGCCTTACAGCATCGTCAATCCACGGTTCTCGTCCATGCCATGCCAGACGCAACTTCACAGGATCATCACCCTCATGCGCGGCGATCCACTCCCAGAAACGTTCATCGTCGAATACCTCCATTCTTTGACACTCAAAAGTTAAAAAGGCACCGGGGGATAGCCCGATGCCCTATGATGACTGTATATTACGTTTTATATACGCATTAGCCCTTGATTGCAGCTACGCCGGGGAGCACCTTGCCCTCGATAGCCTCGAGAAGAGCGCCGCCGCCGGTAGATACGTAGCTTACCTGATCGGCCAGACCGAACTTGTTGACACAAGCCACGGAGTCACCGCCGCCTACGAGCGAGAAAGCACCGTTTTCAGTAGCCTTCACGATTGCGTCGGCGATTGCGCGCGAGCCGGCAGTGAAGTTGTCGAACTCAAACACACCTGCGGGGCCGTTCCAAAGAATGGTCTTGGAGGGCTCGATAGCGGCAGCAAAAGCCTTGCGGGTCTCGGGACCTGCATCAAGACCTTCCCATCCGTCGGGTATATCGTTGGCGGGGCATACCATAGTCTTGGCATCGTTGCTGAATGCATCAGCGGCAATGCAGTCGGTACCGAGGATAAGGTTTACGCCCTTCTCCTTGGCCTTCTTGATGATGTCGAGAGCGAGATCGAGTTTGTCGTCCTCCACGATGGAGTTGCCGATCTTGCCACCCTGGGCCTTTGCGAATGTGTAGGTCATACCGCCGCAGAGGATAAGATTGTCAACCTTGTCCATGAGGTTCTCGATGATACCGATCTTTGTCGATACCTTCGAGCCGCCCATGATGGCGGTGAACGGGCGCTTGATGTCGCTGAGGATATTGTCGACAGCCTTTACTTCCTTCTCCATGAGGTAGCCGAGCATTTTGTTGTCGGCGTCGAAGTAGTCGGCGATAACGGCTGTGGAGGCATGCTTGCGGTGAGCTGTACCGAATGCGTCGTTTACATAAACGTCGGCATAGCTGGCGAGAGTCTTGGCGAACTCCTTCTGGCGAGCTTTCATCTCCTTCTTGGCATCCTCGTAGGCGGGATCGGTCTTCTCGATGCCCACGGGCTTGCCCTCCTCCTCGGGATAGAAGCGGAGGTTCTCAAGCAGAAGCACCTCACCGGGCTTGAGGCTGGCGGCTGCCTCGGCAGCGTTGGCGCAGTCGGGAGCGAATTTTACATCAGCGCCGAGAGCCTTGGCCACGGCATCCTTGATCTGCGACAGAGAGAACTTGGGATTTACCTTGCCTTTGGGCTTGCCCATATGCGACATGATGATAAGGCTGCCACCGTCGTTAAGAATCTTCTTGAGAGTGGGAAGGGCGCCGCGGATGCGGGTATCGTCGGTAATATTACCGTTTTCGTCCAGAGGCACATTGAAGTCCACGCGAACGATGGCCTTCTTGCCATTGAAATTGTAATTGTCGATAGTTGCCATTTCGTTTATTGTTGGTTAAGTAAAATCACAGTATTGTGTCGGCAAAGATAATTGAAATTTTTGATACTTACACCCATAAATATGGTTAACTATCTTTACCGACATATAATTCCTTATATCTCAATCACACTTGCGCACCTCAGCCGATGATGCCGTGCTCTTTGAGGAGTCCGGCCATCTGGTCGCGCAGCTTTGCGGCCTCGTGTCCGGCGGCAGCAGCGAAATCTTCGCCCGTCGACGCATAGATGATGCCGCGCGAAGAGTTTACGAGCAGTCCGCAATCTTTGGTCATGCCATACTTCACCACCTCCTCGAGGCTTCCGCCCTGAGCACCGACACCGGGCACAAGCAGGAAGTTGTCGGGGGCGACAGCGCGGATATCTTCGAACATCTTGCCCTGCGTCGCACCCACAACATACATCAGCTCGTCGGCCGTGGCCCACTTCTGCGAGGTGAGTATAACGTTCTCAAACAGACGGCGCCCCTCCTCGTCGCGGATAAGCTGGAAGTCGTGGCTCCCCTTGTTGGAGGTAAGGGCAAGCAGCACGACCCATTTGCCGGGATAGCCGAGGAACGGCGTCACGCTGTCCTCGCCCATATAGGGAGCAACGGTGACGGCGTCGGCCTGAAGATGCTCGAACACGCCGCGCGCATAAAGCTTCGACGTGTTGCCGATGTCGCCGCGCTTGGCATCGGCGATCACAAACTGGTCGGGATAGTTCTCCTTGATGTACTTTACTGTCTCTTCGAGTGCGATCCAGCCCTCCACTCCCATGCTCTCGAAGAAAGCGAGATTGGGCTTGAACGCCACGCAATAGGGAGCGGTAGCGTCGACAATCGCCTTGCAGAAAGCAAACAGGGGATTATCCTCGCGAAGCAGATGCTCCGGAATCTTCTTGATATCGGGGTCAAGTCCTACGCAAAGAAACGAACCCTTGCGCTTGATGTTTTCAATTAAATTTTCGCGTTTCATTATCTTGAATTTGATTTTTTGTCAAGTACATATCCTGTTACTCTCGCCTTAACTGCATAACACTGGCCGTTAATAGAGTCATTATATTCTTTTGCAAAACCTTTCACTCCAGTTACCAGCAGACATTTGTCCGCAACACCGGGCACTTTCACAACAACCGGACGCATCGGTACAAGATCGCTCGTTTTCAGCAGACTGTCGATATTCAAGCGTCCGCGAGCACCCGAAACGCCTACCGATATACGGCCAAGATTATCAGGGATTACTCCGTTTATTGTACATTCAAAGTCCCGGAATCCGGTAACTCCCTCGGGCAACTCCGTCGGACCGTCATCTGCCGGCTGATACGAAAACACACTGAGCCTATTACCACCTTTGCCCGGTTCCGGTATCTCGTTAAGTTCATTGTGCAATGAGTCCATTTTCTCCGACGCAGTCCCTACCTCATTATATTCCTCATTGTGAATGGTTTCAACCGGGTTCTCACGCATAAGATTTTCACCGAGGACAGTAAGATTAAAGCCGGGTATGCATGACACCGCAACCATGGCTATGGCAAACGACACGGGTATCCAATTTATATGACGGCAACGGTCAATGACAAGACCGACCATTACTACGTAGCACCATATGTTGAATGTAAGCGCATAGAGGCGATCGGGAGTAAATCCGTATTCATTGATACGATAACCTATTCCCACACTCATAAGTACCAGCAACGGAATAGTCAGAGCCGGAATAACTATTTTCACCTGGAAACTGATAGGCTTCAACTTATCGGGTGTAAGAGGCCACAGAAAAAACTCGACTATAAGTACCTCCGCCACAAGTATTACAACAGGTATTGTAACATACCCCTCAGGCAATTCCAAGGTAAAAAGTATCTTCAATGCATACCCGTAGAGCACAGCCATATAAAGACCAAGCAACGGTAACAGCAAGTATTTTCCTAATACTTCTACAATGCGTAAATTTTTTTCAAAAATATCGATATTGTACTGTTTCGGAATTCGTGATGCAAATATAAAGTAGGTCAACGACATTGTGACCGTGACCGCACTACTGAATAATGCACTTATCACCGGACTACCGCCGAAAAGTTTCAGACTATATAATGCACTGACAGCGATAATCATCAACATAAATGCAATCCAGGCTATATTACCGATCAGTGTAGCAATAAATCCGGAAATCATCTGTCGGAAGGTATATATCCATTCTTTAAGTTGTCCCCTTTCCGACGGGACAAAGAACACGGCTATAAACGATGCCGACAAGGCTGCCGCATGTCCCATTGTCTCTGCCTCATTGCATGAACGTCCAAGATTCAACAGATATAAAAAATCACATAAGATTATCACATTCAATATCACCTGACTCAATATTGCCAGATAACGTGCGTTGTCTCCCGTAGGTTCATAGCACTCACACCACAGGTATAAGGCAAGAGTTGCTGTCGCGCCGAAAACCGTAGAATATACATATGCGCCGTCGACATTGCCATTCCATATGATTATATTCACAACGATGATACCAAGTACAAAATATAATATCGATATGGGAAACCGGGCAAACGCTTCTTCCAAAGCATGCATCAGACGAGGAATCGAATAACGATTCTTCAAACTATTGTTTTTTACCGGTACTGGTGGCGGCGTCACATTATTTGTGGGAGAGATTTCCATAAAGCGCTATATTAGAGTTCGCTGGCTTTCAGTTTCTCGGCGTTTTCGGCCACGATGAGATGGTCGATGCAGTCCTGGATGTCACCGTCCATGAAGGCGGAAAGGTTGTAGATGGTGTAGTTTATGCGATGATCGGTGATGCGCCCCTGGGGATAGTTGTAGGTGCGTATCTTCGCCGAGCGGTCGCCGGTCGACACCATTGTCTTGCGCCGCGAGGCTATGTCGTCGAGATATTTCTGATGTTCTTTGTCATAGATGAATGTGCGCAGGCGGCTCAGAGCACGCTCCTTGTTCTTGGGCTGGTCGCGCGTCTCGGTACACTCAATGAGTATCTCCTCGGTGACGCCTGTGTTGGGGTTGCGCCACATATAGCGCAGGCGCACACCCGACTCGACCTTGTTGACGTTCTGACCGCCGGCACCTCCCGAGCGGAACGTATCCCACTTGATTTCGCCCTCGTTGATCTCGATGTCGAACTCCTCGGCCTCGGGGAGCACAGCGACTGTTGCGGCGGAAGTATGCACGCGCCCCTGAGTCTCCGTGGCCGGTACACGCTGCACACGGTGAACGCCCGATTCGTATTTCAAGATACCGTAGACACCTTCGCCTGTCACGGAGAATACAATCTCCTTGAAGCCACCGGCGGCGCCCTCACTGAAACCGCTTACGGCGCACTGCCACCCTTTCGACTCGCAGTATTTGGTGTACATCTTGTAGAGATCCCCGGCAAAGATGGCGGCTTCGTCGCCACCCGTACCGCCGCGTATCTCCACGATGGCGTTCTTGCCGTCCTCGGGATCAGCCGGCACGAGGAGCAGCTTTATCTCCTCCTCCATAGCCGGAAGTTTGGCCGTGGCCTCGTCAAGCTCATCCTTGGCCATGGCGCGCAGCTCTTCGTCGGTCTCCGACGCAAGCACCTCATGGGCCTCGGCAATATTGTCGAGGGCCGTACGGTAGGCGCGCGTGGCTTTGGTGAGACGTTCGAGATCCTTATATTCCTTGGTGAGCTTCACATAGCGCTTCATATCGGCAATCACCGAGGGGTCGGTAATGAGCAGGCTCACCTCCTCAAACCTCGCCTCTATGCCGTCGAGACGCGACAACAGACTGTTTTCGGCCATTTACTCTATCTATTCTATTGTATAATGAGTTTACTTCTTTTCCGCAAAATTACAAAAAATCTCCCACAGCGCCGCAGCCGCAGGAGGATATTATGCTACCTGACCATCGTAGGATATTGTGCCATAGCAAGCATTTCCGCATCGCCCGATGAATTGCCGAAAGCATATACCGTGCGACAGTCCACATCTGGAAAAGCTGCATGAATACGGCGTGGTTTCTCTGCTCCCTTACAGTTCGGCGACAAAAATCGCCCGGTCAGCCTGTTATCGGCACCGACCTCCGGGCGGGTTGTCAGATAGGTTATCCCTTTCTCATCTTCAAAGAAAGGCTCGACCCACTCCTGCATGCTTGCGGAAACAATAGCCACCACACAATCGCGGTCTGCAATAAATTCTTTCAGCCGTGTCACGATATCAGTGCGAAGAATGCTGCCTCTCGCTCGCTGCGCAAACCTACGCGCTGCGGAACGGAAATCATCGTAATCCATACCCTTAAAACAGGCGCCAAACAGAGCCTCCTTAGCCTTCTGAGTATTGCAAAGATGTAATGCTTTTCCTGCCAGCCATGGCAACGCCTTTATGACCGAAAGGAGAAAGCCGCCACGGCCACACACAGAAACCATAAACGGCACCATCGTGTCACGATATGTCAACGTCCCGTCGAAGTCAAAGAATGCAGCTTTACCACATCCCCTATCCTTGCCAATCTCAGCCATCATCAGATACAATATATTATTACTGCAAATGATATTCCCCACGCCGCCACACAAAGTTGTGTGAAACGATCGTGCAGAAGCACTTTCGTTGGGGAACCGGAGCGCACATCGACAATAGTCAGCTGAAGATAGCGCAGCACCCCGAGAAGCACAAACACCGCTGTATAATACAGGCAGTCATTTCCGATACGCGACGTCACATCAGCCGATACGGTATAAAGCAGAGATGCGACAATGGTGACCGCACCCACAATCGATATGGCCTGATTCATAAAATCAAGGTTGTAGCTACTCGTATTTTTGCGCGTCGACACCCCGGTATCCTCATATATCACCACATCGTCGCGCCGCTTGGCAAGCGCGAGGAAAAGGGCAAGCAGGAAGGTCATCACAACTATCCAATGCGACAGTTCCACCTGCGTAACAGCCGATCCCGCCAATAGCCGCAGTACGAATCCTACGGATATGATAAACACGTCGATAAGAGCATGACGTTTCAGCCACAGGCAATACATTATATTCAGCACGACATATACTCCGAGAACCGTACAAAGCCCCTGCCAGTCATCCCCGAGAAGCAATATTGCAATCACTGCCGATGCGGCAAGGAGACCCGCGGAAATGGCGTAGGCCGCGCCTATGCTTACATTTCCGGACGCAATCGGGCGCTTGCACTTACGTGGATGCATACGGTCGGCTGCCACGTCGCGTATATCATTGAAACAATACACAGCACTGCACACCAGCGAAAAACACACGAAAGCGATCGCCGTACGCCACAGCAAAGGAAGTTCGGTAAAACGTCCGCTGAAAAACAGCGGGGCAAACACGAAGCCGTTTTTCAGCCACTGCCACGGACGCATCAATGTTATGATACTTTTCATTACTCAGTCATTTTAGAAACATTTGTCCCGCATGTTTTCTTTATGCACTTATTCGTGCAATATCGCGTGAAACCGTAAGCGGCCCACATTACCATGACAAACAGGAAAGGATAGTGATACCTTGGTGTAACGGCCAACAGACATGTCCCGGCAACACCTCCGAGCCACAACAGGAGCCATATTCCTTTCACCGTGAATATATCCTTACGACATATCCACAGAGAGCATGCAAACAATATCAGCACAATATAATATACGAGGCT
>JAHZGZ010000250.1:17363-18320 GCA_019420545.1 Bacteroidales bacterium
CAAGAGCTATGGCATGCGGCAGAAATTCGCCAAACGAGATATGCCCATGCACGTACGCGTCAACCATACCGGCACCGGCAAGCACCGAGCGGTCAGGCCACGCATCCTCAACAAACATGCCGGGAATTTTTATAAGATAAAGCTTGGCATATCGGCCCGGATTCTCCTTGATCCAGTTTATGGCACGGGATTTCCATATCGAGTCCTTCTGGGCATATGTATATTTTTCGGGATTATAGATAAAGCACTGGTTTGTCGAATCATTATAGAGAGATGCAGCCACACCGCCGTAGGCTTTGTCATTGGCAGTATATATCAGATTCAATCCGCCTGTCGATGATTTTGTAATAAAATCATTACAAGTGGACTCACTCAACGCACCCACGGAATATACCCCGGCACCATAACCGACAAACATCATTACTATTCCGTAAATCGCACCGGAGAATTTTTTATTCATATTAAACCACATAAGCACCATACCAAACAGCATATAAATGACTACAAGTGGTCTGATCCAGTTTGCCATGGCAAAGCATAATCCTGCCACTATCCACCACCATGGCTTCTTTCGTAGCATAAGCCATATTCCGGCCATTGAAAGCGTCAGAAACGGTACTTCAGTACCGGCCGGGACGACAATCCACCATGTCGAATAGAGCATTCCGTAAATGGCAACACTCCACCACCCGGCACACTCCGAATAATATTTTTTGGCAAAAGAATACACCATCCCGACCATCGCCAGATTAAGCAGCAGGTTAAGGATCATGTTTAATTTCAGTGTCCCGAACAACTTCAACTGCAATATAAAGTAATTGATCAGTCCCGGAGCGAAAATAAAACCATCATATCTGTGCTCCGGCATCGGATACCACGAACCATGCTCATTGCAATACTCCGCCAACGCAACATACTGCATATAGTCCGACAACTGTGTCGCTCCTGAATAGGTAA
>JAHZGZ010000251.1 GCA_019420545.1 Bacteroidales bacterium
TCCCCGATGATTTCCCCTATGTATGCCGCATCGTCAGCGACATCCTCGAGAGCAACGGCTCCTCGTCGATGGCCACCGTATGTGCCGGCACACTCGCCCTGCTCGACGCCGGCGTGAAGATGAAGAAGCCCGTCAGCGGTATCGCCATGGGTCTTATCACCGACTCCGACGGCTCGAAATATGCCGTGCTCTCCGATATCCTCGGCGATGAGGACCACCTCGGCGACATGGACTTCAAGGTGACCGGTACCCGCGACGGTATCACCGCCACGCAGATGGATATCAAGGTCGACGGCCTCAGCTACGAAGTGCTCGAAAAGGCCCTCAACCAGGCCCGTGAAGGCCGTATGCATATCCTCGACAAGATCTGCGAGGCTATCCCCGAACCCCGTGCCGACTATAAGCCCCACGTACCGCGCATCGAGACCATGCTCATACCCAAAGAGCTTATCGGCGCCGTCATCGGCCCGGGCGGAAAGGTCATCCAGGGTATTCAGGAAGCTTCCGGCGCTACCGTTTCGATCGACGAGATCGACGAGGGCGGCTACATCGAGGTTGCGTCCAACGACAAGGAGTCGATGGACAAGGCTCTCGATATGATCCGTGCCATCGTGGCTCTTCCCGAAGAGGGCAAGATCTACAAAGGCAAGGTACGCTCTATCCTCGACTTCGGTGCGTTCGTAGAATTCATGCCCAACCGCGACGGTCTGCTCCACATCTCCGAGATCTCTTGGGAGCGTCTGGAGAACATGGAGGCATCCGGCCTCAAGGAAGGCGACGAGGTAGAGGTGAAGCTCATCGAGATCGACAAGAAGACCGGCAAGTACCGTCTGTCGATGCGTGCCCTCCAGCCCAAGCCCGAAGGCTACGTAGAGCCCCAGCGCCGCGAGCGTGGCCCGCGTCGTGAGGGTGGCAACAATGACCGTCCCCGTCGCGATGGCGACCGCGGTCCGCGCCGCGACCGTGGCGACCGTCCGCGCCGTGACAACAACCACGAGTAATCCCGATATCCCCCCACGGATTTCACCATAAGCAGAGGGCCGGAACGCACACGCGTCCCGGCCCTCTCTGCATCCTGTCGATTCTCCCCAATCTGCATTTTAGTGCCGCATCTTCTCTGACCGGGAGGGCGGCGCTTTAGCCCGCCATGTTATGCTGTGCCCCTGCCAAGCTTAGCCGTCACGGCTGGCTGTAGGAGACGCGCTTTTCAAGCGCGTTGCTATAGCTGAGTTTTTAACGCAGTTGGAAACTGCGTCTCCTAAAAAGCTGCCGCGTTGCATCCGTAAGGCCGGTGTGGCTATCGTGATGCAACGCGGCAGCGCTGTATGTCTTGGGGAGGAGGTGTCAGGGGGCGGTGACGGCGAGCTTGCGGGAGGCGGAGACGTACTGTTCGTTGTCGGTGGTGACTGTGGCGCGGTAGAGATAGATACCACGGCTTACGCGGCGCCCTACGGGATCGGTGAGATCCCAGGTGAGGGGTTCGGAGAGGCCCATGTCGGAGCGGGCGTTCTGCTCGCCGGTCCATACGGGGCGTCCCATGAGGTCGAATACCTCGACCTTGACGTTCATCGCGACATCGGGACGGTTGTGCGATACGATGAAGCTCGTGTGGTCGCGCGCAGGGTTGCAGTCGGCATACAGGTCGAAGATTTCAGGTGCCTGCTTGGGGTCGACGGTGAATTCGATCTGCGACTCGGCCATATTGTTGGAGGTGTCCCATACACGCAGACGGAGGGTGTGTGCTCCGGCGGTCAGCTCGGGCATAAGGAAATTGAGATTGCCAGATACGGCGCCGTCGGCCCCCGGGGTATAGTAGTGGACGGCTTCGGGATATGTGACGCTGCCGTCGAGCTGAAGGCTTATCTGGTGGCCGATGCCTGCGGCGGAGATATTGATGCCCACATCATCGCGTACACGCGCTATTACCATGGGTGTGGCGTTGACGGCCTGACCCGAGCGGAATCCCTCGGTATTAAGCCCGAAGTATTCGATTACCGGGGCCTGTGTGTCTGGCTCGACGTCGGATGCGTATCCATAGACATAGAATCCGCGGTTTACTCCGTAGGCGTCGCGTGTGGCATCATCGCTTACGGCATACATGTTAAGCGTGGCGGGACGGTAGTTGCCCGAGATTTCCATGGGCATGGCTACATTCACACTGAACTCACCGTTGGTGACATCACCACGCCCTACAAACAGACGTTCGCCCATCTCTTCGAATACCTGTTCAACGCCTTCAATCACCTTATTGTCTTTTATCTCGTCGTGTCCCTGCGACGTGGTGCTGTATTCGGCATCGTAGATAGTAGGCATGATGTAGCCGTTGAACGAAGTATCGGTGTTGCCCTTGTTGTCGAGCACGCGTCCCGAGATGGTGAGGCGCTGCTGAGCCATGATCGACGGCGGATTCTCGGGATCGACGGGTGTGCCGTCGATGGCCTCGAATACGGCGCGTCCCTGCGGCACAGCGAGCGGTAGGGCCGGATCACCCATCAGCACGTAGCGCAGTTTGTTGGTGTCGTTGCTGAGACTGGTGTTCTTCGCGCGCCGGAATATTTCGCCGATAGGCAGTGAGTTGCCTTCGGCATCGCGCAGGTTGGCCGTCATGGCCAGTCCGTAGGCCATTGTCTCGTTGTTGGATATGTACACCGGGCGCGTGGCGGCAATGGCTCCGATGATTCCGTTGGGGTTGAAGTAGAGCATTTCTGCGCCGGAGAGCTGGAGCCGATCCCAGCGGAGGAAGTTGCAAGTGGCCGCGAAAAGCATTGGAGCGTGGGGGTAGCTGGCGACGTTGATGTCGGATAGCTCAAGAAGCCCCTCGCCGGTCCATGAGGTGGCGGAAGCATGGCCTATAAACCACCACCATACCACGCCTTGGTCGAGATAGCGGTGCATGCGCTCGTGGGCTTCGGATGCCTTGCCGTTGATGATGCTGAATGCGTCGACATATACTTTGTGGTAGATATTGTCGTTTCCTCGGCCATATTTCGTGAGAAGCGTGTCGGCATGATCCATTTGCGATAGGAATATTCCTTTATCGCCGTCGTCAGCACAGAGGAGATAACGGTTTTTCCAGTCGCTCTTGCGCTTGTCGCTCACGTATTTTTTTATTTTTTCAACTGCCACCTTGGCCTCGTTGGCGCTGTTGAGTGGAATACGGCCTACGCCGATGCAGTGGTAGTCGTTGCCGGGTGCCGCGCCGGAACCGTCGCGGAGAAACGCAAGGTAGTCTTCGGTAGTGAACGACACATTGTCGGTCTCGCCGTCGACCGACTGCCACTGAGGGAGTATCGAGCCGTTGTAGCTCTTGCCCTCGGGTGTTATGCTGCGGTGGTCGTGGAATGCACGTCCGAACATGAGGGCATAGCGCAGTTTGCTGTCGGAGCCGTTGGCAGAGCCTGCTGTGCCGGTGCCTCCGCCGCGATCCCACATCATCTTGAGCATGCGGCGGAACGCGCCGATGTCGGGTGTCCCCGATGAGAACTCATTGTATACCTGCTCGGCGTTGACCACAAGTACATTGAAATTCTGAGGCGCCGCACGATGTACAGCGGCCAGCTCCTCGGCGCGGGCTTGCCATTGGGGTAGGGTGAAGATCACCATGTCGGGAGTCTCTGCTCCGTGAAGATTCTGGTTGGCTACTGTGGCGACATATGTCGGTGCGGGAAATGTACCGTCGGGATTCCATGCCACATACTCCTTCATGCCGGAGGCGGATGGTGTGGCGCACGCCTTACTGCCGTCGACGGTGAAGTCGACACGTGTTACTGCCGCAGGTGATGTGACGTCCCATATTCGGGTGTTTTCAGTCGCTCCGGCGAGAGCGAATCCGCGGTTGACACGGAACGCCAGCTGCGGGCCGTCAAGCGACAACGCGCGCGTATAGTTGACGATGATGTTGTCGAGACGTGCGAGTCTCACCGTTCCTGCGGTGGCCGAGAACGTTATTCCGAGATCGAGCTTGTCGGCCATCGTGCCGAGACTGGGGGTGGAGTTCATGTTGACAAGCTTGAAATGCCGGGCCTCCTCGTTTTCTGACGCATCGATGGAATTTGGCGATGGTGTCACGGAGTTGCCGTTGACCTTCAGCTCGATACGGCCTTTGCCGTCCTGCACGTTTGCGGCGAAAGCCGTGCGTATCCACAACGTTTCCGACAGATTGCCGGGGAGACTGAACGAGAATGTCTGCGAGGTGCGCGTGCGGAAGTCCTCGCCAAGAAGGATATGGCCGGTAGAGCCTGCCGAGATGATTTCGTTTTCGTGGAGAAGATGTTCGGTAAACTGCTCGATGGCGCTGGAAGCCAGTATGGGAGTTCCTGTAGATGGCATTTCATCGGTCAGTTCCGGAGCGTCGGAGAGAAAATAGTATGCATCGCTGGAGTAGTAGTTCTGAACCGGTGTGAAACGTCCCGACGCGTCGTAGCTCCAGCTTAGCGGCCCGTGGGCGTAAAAGAACAGACCTCGCGAGTTGTATTCACATCCTGCAAGGGGAAGGTCGTCGGTATATGTCGATGCGTTAAGTATGTTGCTCTGGATATTGCCTCCGTAGCCGTAGACACGTACGCGCTCGGGCTGCGCGAATCCCCAGCTGCGCAACTGCTCGGGACTGATGCGGTAAATGCCCGAATCGGATACCTTGATTTTTACCCAGCGGCCGGAGGCAAGCTTTGAGGTGGCCGCATAGGTGTCAGTCGGAAGTGCCGATGCCGGAACTGAGAGTGTTACGATGCATGCGACTGCGCACGCCAGGGAGATTATATCGTAGTAGAGTCGGTTCATATATATTCCATTGCAGATTTGCTCTAATGAATATAACGCCAAGGTATTGTGTGTTATTGTATGCCGGATGGGCGTGCTGAGATTTTAACATGTACTCTTTATGTTAAAATGGAAGTCCCTGCAAATGAAAGCCTCCGTCCCGGCGATGGTGCGGGGCGGAGGCATGTGGTATCCGGCGCGCTGACTGCGCGGGGAATGTCTGATTATTTGTCGTGGTCGTTGCCGATCTTCTCGAGGACGGCGGCGTCGATCACGGCTACTGTGGCGAGGTTGATGATATCGCGCACGGCGGCGTCGGTGCTGATGAAATGGATAGGCTTGTTCAGACCCATCTGGATCGGGCCTACTGCTTCGGCGAGACCCATCTCGAGCATCATCTTGTAGGCTGTGGACGCGGCGCTGAGGTTGGGGAATATCAGGGTGTTGACATCTTTGCCGTTGAGGCGCGAGAAGGGGTAGGCGGCGTCGCGCGCCTTCTTGTTGAGGGCATAGCTCATCTGCATCTCGCCGTCGATGGGAAGGTCGGGGTATGCTTGGTGCATGCGCTCGACAACATTGTGGACGACGCGGGGTTCCTCTTCCTGCTGCGAGCCGAAGTTGCTGTAGGACACCATGGCCATGACGGGATCGTGGGCGAAGTATTCTACGGAGTTGCGTGCCAGGCGCGCTATGTCGAAGAGCGTGTCCTCGTCGACATAGCGGTTTACCGTGGTGTCGGCCATGAAGAATGTACCGCGCTTGGTGTTGAGGATGTGCATGGTGGCGAAGTGGCTGTAGGTGGGGCGGATACCTACCACCTCTTCGGCTATCTTGGCTGCCTTCTTGCTGCCGGAGTATGTGCCGGAGATCATGGCGTCGGCCTGGCCGGTCTCTACCATCATCATGCCGAAGTAGTTGCGGTCGAACATGAGTTCGAGAGCTTCGGGGCGCGTCACGCCGTTGCGCTGACGCGATGCGGCGAGCTTCTCGGCAAACAGTTCTCGGCGTTCGGCCTCGCGGTCGTGGCGCAGGTTGACAATCTCGATCCCCGTGATGTCAAGCCCGAGGCGCTTTGCGCGTTTCTCGATCATCTCCTCGTTGCCGAGCAGGATGGGGATGCATACGCCGTCGTGGTAAGCGTTGACGGCGGCTGTGAGCATGTTGTCGGTGTTTGCCTCGCCGAACACCACGCGCTTGGGATTGCGCTTGGCCTCCTCGGTGACGCGGCGCATGAACTTGTTGTCGTAGCCCATGAGCTGGCGCAGCTTCTCGTTGTAGGCCTCCCAGTCGGTGATGGGACGTCGTGCCACGCCGCTCTCCATGGCGCCGCGTGCCACGGCGGGGGCAACGGCTGTGATCAGTCGGGGGTCAAGAGGCTTGGGGAGGATATAGTCGCGGCCAAACTTGAAGTTCGACATTCCATAGGCTGCGTTGACCACCGACGGCACGGGCTGTTTGGCAAGGTCGGCGATAGCCTTTACGGCGGCGAGCTTCATGGTCTCGTTGATGGCCGAAGCGCCTGCGTCGAGAGCGCCGCGGAATATGTAGGGGAATCCCAGTACATTATTTATCTGGTTGGGATAGTCGGAGCGGCCGGTGGCGAAGATGAGGTCGGGGCGCGATGCCATGGCTGCCTCGTAGGAGATCTCGGGATCGGGGTTGGCGAGGGCGAAAACGATCGGCTTCTCGGCCATAGACTGCACCAT
>JAHZGZ010000252.1 GCA_019420545.1 Bacteroidales bacterium
CTCCGCAGTGGATGACGTTCCTCTTCGGCGGTACCGAGCCCGACAACAACTACGAGCTTGTGCAGAACCCCATTCCCGTGCCTCCGGTCGACAATTCGGCTCCATTCGTTTTCTAACACGCTCTAAAAGAATACATGATGAAAAAATATATTTTCCTGTCGGCGCTGGCGCTGGGCCTGGTTATGACGGCATGCTCCGACGACGATTATACTCCCGGGCCGCAGTCGTCGGGCGCATATTTCGACAATACAATCACTGCAAAGCATTATTTCGATGCCGAAGACAATACGGTGACCGTCACCTTGTCGCGTACCGACGCACGCGAGGCCGCTACCGTTGGGCTTGTCTCTTCCGACGAGTCGGGCCTCTTCAACGTACCTTCTTCGGTGAACTTCGCCGCCGGCGCCTCGACGGCCGATATTGCGATCACTTTCGATCCGACCAAGGTGGGCATGGTCGACTATCCGGTATCGATAGCCGTTGCTACTGATGATGCCTATCAGTATGGCGCCACGTCGTATGAATTCGTTCTCGGCTTCAAGGAATCCTTGCGTTGGGAGGATTACGGCACCTGCAAGTACCGCGACGACCTGATTACAACATTTAGTTCGGGTCTTGAAAATGCGGAGTATGATGTACCCATCCAGCGCCATGCTTCGACTTCGGGACTTTATCGTCTGGTCAACCCCTATGGCGAGTGGTATCCGTTTAACGAGCCGGGCGACTATGCCGAAGGCAACCATTACATGGTGATCCACGCCGAGAATGCCAATGCCGTATATGCCGACATGTCATATACCGGCTGCGACTGGGGAATTGGCGAATTTGTCGTGGTTTCCTATGCCGGCTACCTGCTTTCATCCGGCGCCACTGCCGCCGAGGTGGCAGCAGAAGGAGTGTTTGGGCGTATGGTGAATGGTGTAATCACATTCCCGGCGCAGTCGTGGCTTATCGCCGCTATCGGCTATAATAACAGTGCTTTCTATTATGCCAACAACAACGGCTTGTTCCGCATCGTGCTCCCCGGCGCCTCTGTTCCCGATGAAGGTGGCACCGACGAGGGCCAGTGATTCGGGCCGTACCGGCTTGGCACATACCACCGGATGATTTCAACCGACACACACACTTTTATATACTGTAATATCTGAGCATACCTATGCAAGGCGCCGTGTCCCGTGAGGGTCCCGGCGCCAACTCTTTATGCCAAGTGATAAGTTTGTATGGATAGTGGGGTTGTATTTGCGGAAGTTTATTAACTTTGTGGATATGAAGAAGAAAAGTATCTGGGATCTGCACCGGATGAGTGTGGACGAGTGCTTAAAACCATCTTTCTTATAAATCCTGTCGTAGCAACGTAGGAGTGAGTAAGGGAGACATATCGACAAATCATATACCTTGATCAGATGTATAGACTTATAAGCCTCATTATCGGCGTATTATTCACCTATTCAAATTAATTTTATTATCACCGGTAATCCTAATTATGGCAATAATGGCAAAGCTAATCCCAATATTGGTCAGTAGTCTCTTAATAATGTCTTGTGGAGGGAATAAAGGTGTTTCAATCGAAAATGTATTAATTACAGAAGATTTTTCTGTGAACCAATTCGTCTTGCGTGATACATCCTCTTTTGTACATTTGGAAAAACTTCCAGACATAATTGACGACCCATATATCGGGGAATTCATAGGCTTTTCAAATTCCTCGTCATCTGAATATTTACTCTTAGTTAGAGAAAATGGAGGGTTGCGTAACCAATATAATTATTTCTATTTGACTGATAGTGTCGCTTCGGAATACAAACAAAAAATAGCAGTTCTGGAGGACTCTATTTTTTACACTACTTTAGGCGTTCATATCGGAAGTTCGGAAATAGAATTTTGCGACAAATATAAAGGAATGAACTTTTCTGTTACCCAAAGTGCGTGTGGAAAAATATATGAATTCCAAGATACAATAAACCTATATCGTAGTAAATACAGATTTATTGATGGAAAACTTAAAGATATCGAATTTGGATATGTTTGGTGAAATCAAAGATAGAACACTCTTTATTAAAGGAATAAATAAATGCCTACTATTAAAAAGCAGATGAGAAGGATAATTATTCTTTGCATGATAGTGTTTTCAAATATTTCGGGATTTTCTCAAAAGTTCCATATTACCGATAATCTGATTATGGAGAAGATTGAAGAAATAGAATTCCGAAATGCTTATCAATCCAAGTATAAAAGTGTTTTTAAATGGAAATATAAAGGAAAAGAATACCATAGAGTAGTGAGAGATTTCCTTGATTCTGAGATGGCAAAAAAGAATAATGTTTTTGATGAGCTTTCAGAAACTAAAAACTTTAGCATACGTTGCTTAAAACTGAATTCTAAATGCCCGGATAAATCATATGTATTGCAAGAGACGAAGGATGTACTATCCAAAGCCTATTACATGAAAGGGGAAACTCCGGACACTACGGTGATGTTTGGTGTAGGCGATGTTGATAATGACCAAATATATTATGCCACTCCCGATTATGATTGCGACCAACATCTCTGGTGCAGGTGGTATTCATTCTCAGATGGCAAGGTCAGCATACTCGCGGAAATTGAAGATAAGTCTTTTGAATATGATTTGGCGGATTATGATCTACCCTCTTTTTTTGCAGATAACAGAGGATTCTATTACCTCGTAGTCAATAAGAATCCTAATATATACAATAATGTTGGTGAGAAGATGTTCTACAGGATAAGATTGGTTTAGAAGATGAATTTATCAGCAATACAGACCAATTTAAAACTGCTTGAGAATACTACTATAAATTATTCAAGAGCAGGAGGTGGAGCCGGCAGTATACTGTTGGTTACCACCAATAATGACATTTCAATATGGGTGTGGTGCTATTGGGAAATAAGGTTATCCGATGTGGTACTTGCTACCGCAGATGACGACACGACTGCTGTCGTCGGAAAAATAGCTGTAGCAGCCCGACAATTGGAAGGTAAGAAGATCATTAGGGTAGAAATGGATCCAATGTATTATGATCTCCATATTTTTATAGAAGGAAACTATGAGTTAATAATTCATTGTGAATCACAGCCGGATGGAGAAACTGAACTTCTTAACAATTGGGAACTATGGA
>JAHZGZ010000253.1 GCA_019420545.1 Bacteroidales bacterium
GGCAGCCTCCTGGAGTATACGTTCCTGAATGCGGATCATCTCCTGGTCGTCGCGATCCATAAAGTCGACCATCATGCCTTTCACTCCCCAGCGCTCGAACTGCGGCAAGGCTGTGTCGAGCTGTGCATACAAGGGCTTCCAGTTGACCCACATATGCAAGCCCATCCCCTTGGAGCGCACATACTCGCCGATGGCATCCATGTCGAGCGACGACACGGTACGCGTAATGTCGGCCTGCTCCGAGGGGAACTCGAAGCTCATGTTGGGATCATAATACCATGGCTGCTCGGCATAGCCGTATACGTTATGGAAATCCAGACCGTTGGCAGCGGCCCAGTCGATATAATACTTGTTGGTATGGAAATTGTTGCCCGGGAGAAAGTAACTGTCGGGAACGACATTGCCGTTCCACCATGTGAAAGTGGTTTTACCGGGGCGTATCCATGAGGTATCTTCAATGGCACAGGGGTCATTGAGCGATGTGAGCAGATTGCTCGCGATCAGATCGCCCGGACGGGTGCCTATCATCATCACACGCCATGGCGTGCGGTGGGGAAGCGCCGCCATGACCTTCACGCCCTCATGGCCGGGCAGCGGCGAAAGCTTGCCGCGGAGGTGCCCGTTCTCCTTCATCAGATACATACCGGCATAGTCACGTACGGCAGCTTCGGTCAACGCCATATAGACGCCTGCCGACGGGTATGTGACAAGCGTGGGCATCTCCATGAGCGCATCGGCCTGGAGAGTGCCGTAGGTCACATCGGAATAGAATCCCTCATGGGATGTGGTGTATGAACCCAGATACATTGTAAGTACCTTGGGATCGCCTGCGAGATCAAACGATGTAAGCTCGTCGAGGATCACGCATGAGTCGCTTCCGGCAACGGGATTGAACAGATAGCGGAAAGCCACACCCGAATCAAAAGCCTTTACTTCGAGATCTACCTGACGTCCCGAGCGTGTCAGGGGAACTATGATCCGGTTGTAACGGTCCTCGACATGAGAGGTCTTGCCCACAACCAGATCATAGATTTCTGTTCCCGCCGAACGTTTGACTTTTCCGGCTTTGATCCCTTCGGAAAAGTCGCAATCATCAAATACAAACCCTAAACGTGCATTTTTTACCAATTCAGTGCCACGGTAATCCACCTTGTATGAGGGCACGCCCTCGCCGCTGACACCGAGAGTGAAGCGTATATGCCCGTCGGGTGACTTGACCGACGCGCCGTAAGCCGCACTCATCGTGCAGATACCAGACAGCACCGTGACTGAAAATATCAAAGCTTTTTTCAACATGTTTACAATCCTATTGAATAACCCATAAGGCTTAGAAAAACAGGGCTGTGTCAAAATGAACAGATGGAAACCCGTGATCCACTCCGGCACAGCCCTGTGAAATTAATTAGATTCTTTACGAATAAAATCTCAGAATTTCAGTTTTTTGACTATGCGGATATTCCAGAAGTAGAAATCAACGTCACCGGGTAGCTCACGCTGCATTGCCATCTTGAAGTTGTTCCACTCATCCTGATTTCCCCAGTAGTCGCTGTTGGGATCGGCCTGACGGGGCTTGTCGGAGATCTTCAGGCTCGAAGTGCCGTTGGGGCCCTTGAACACATCGGTAACCTGAAGCGAGATAGTCTGCCACTCTCCCATGGTGTTGATCGAAGCGCCGTTGAGCACCGGATCCCACATGTAGAACAGGTTGCCGGGCTCGTTCTCCATTTCGGCGATACCTATACGAATGTAACGCGCCATCGGAGTATTGTAAGGATTGAGCAGCTCGAACTTCACCACATAATCCTGCGGATTGTTGACTACATCGCGGGCTTCCTCACCGACTTTGAAGTGAGTGATCATGATGTTGTCGTACGACCATGATCCGGTATAGGTGTTCTTGAGATGCACATACCACTTGAACATCGGAGCCGCCGGTTCGGAGTTGGGGCCGACTTCAATGATTCCCGTAGGCCACCAGCCGCCGGGCCAGGTGTAGGGATCGTTGGTGAGAATCGGAATTCCGGGCTCGCGGAACGGCACGTCGATACCGTCGGGGAGCTGCTCAGTCACGATGTGGAGATACGATGTCTGATCTGTAGGAAGACCGGCCGGAACCTTCAGGCCGAACGACTTATCGGTAACATTGAAAATCTTTATCTCATGTCCGCCCATAGTCACCTTGGCTTTGATAGAGTCGATACCATAGAGATCGAAGTCGGAGCCTGTAACACGCACGGTGTCACCGTCGCATGCAAAGTCGTTGGAGAATCCGTTGATAGTGAGATCAGGCAACGATACCTCGATAGGTACTACAATCTCGCCGCGGCGGGTACGTATCGTCATGGTGTTGGTTACATTCTTAGGCAACTGGCGCGGAACCACAATCTCCAGACGGTGGCGGCGCTGGTATACCTGAGAGAGGTCGACCGACAGATCATTGATAAGGATTTCAGTGACATCCCACAGGTTGTCGCCGAATATGGCGATCGACTGGTTAAGGGCAACCGTGGTGATCGGATTATCAATATCGGTCGACGCTGCCACATAAGACACTGTGGGAGGGCCGTCGGCACCGGTATCGGGATCCCAGCCTTCGTCGATATTGACGACATCGGAACAGGAGAATGTCATCATAGCACCACAGACGAGCAGTGCGATATGCTTGAATGATATTATTTTCATGATCTTATACAGTTATATTTTCATGGGGAGGAGATCATTAGCTCCAGCCGGGATTGTTTTCGGTAATTGAAGTATTGGCATCGAATTCCGAGAGCGGAATCGGGAACAGGCGGTGACGCTCGGAGCGCGATTTGACCACGCCGATCTCATCCTTGTCACCGATGGCGTTCATCACG
>JAHZGZ010000254.1:0-15301 GCA_019420545.1 Bacteroidales bacterium
GTAAAAATGGGGTGGGCGACTTTTTAACATTAGAGTGTTAAAATCTGTCGAAAAAAGTTGCAGAGATTCTAATTAAACTTTACCTTTGTGAAAATTTTGCTGAACAAAGGAGGAGAGTCGGGCGTTACAATAGCAAATTCACAAATCAAAAGGCTGTCTCCAACGGGCAGTCGGCGGCCGACTCTCAGCAGCGGCTGTGTAACGAAGGGTTAAAACAAATAGTATAAATCAAAAAACTTAAGAGAATGAAAAAGAACATCCTTTTCGGTTTTGCTGCCTGCGGCGCAATGCTGCTTTCAGCAAATGTCGCTACCGCTCAGGAAGCTGTAGCTGTTGAGGAAGTTACCATCACTGAGACTGAGGCAGTTGAGTGTGTTGACCACTACTACTCAGAGCGTGGAGCCAACTGGTTCCTTCAGATTGGTGCGGGTATGGAACTCCCGATGACCGATCGTATCGCTGACGGTCAGGAGCATCACCGTCACATTACGGCCTCCTACAATCTGGCTTTTGGTAAATGGTTCAGCCCATATTTGGCATGGCGTATCGGCGCTACTTACGGTGCTTACCATGTTGATGCTGTCGGCTACAACAAGGCTAAATATCTCAACGCCAATGTTGACCTTATGTGGGATATGTTCAACAGTTTCGGCAGTGTTAAGTCTGACCGTTTCCTCAGCGTTATTCCCTTCGTAGGTGTAGGCGTATCTCGCTCTTGGGGATGGTCTAATCAGGAACTCCTTCCCCAAACACAGCACGGTGCCGTTAAGGGCCGTATCTGGGAATTCCCCGTATCGATGGGTCTTCAGCTCCGCTTCCGTCTCTGCAAATATGTTGACTTCTTCGCAGAAGGCCGCTTCGGTCTCTTCGGTGACGAATTCGACGGTGCTCCTATCGGCCAGAATGTTGACATGAACCTCAATGTACTCGGCGGTTTCAACATCAACTTCGGTGGCCGTGAGTTCAAGAGCTTCAATCCCTGCGACTATCTTGGCTATATCAATCAGCTCAACGGTCAGGTCAATGACCTCCGTGGTGCCCTCGCTACCTGCGGTGCTGCTCTTGCAGCTGCCGAGGCACAGCTCCCCTGTCCCGAGGTTGTTGCTCCCGAATGTCCTGATGCACAGGCTCCGCTGCTCTCGACCGTACGCTTCACCATCAACTCTGCCAAGATTACTTCTACCGAGACTGTCAATGTATACAACATCGCACAGTGGATGAAGGCCAACCCCAACAGCAACGTTGTTATCAAGGGTTATGCCGACAAGGATACCGGTACTGCCGCTTACAACATGAAGCTTTCAGAGCGTCGTGCACAGAATGTATACAACATGCTCACCAAGGAGTATGGCATTCCCGCCGACCGTCTTACCATCAAGGCAGAAGGTTCCGATTCTCAGGTTTACGACGTAAACAACTGGAACCGTATCGTAATCTTCTCGCAGAACTAATCATACGGTTCTCCGATTATAGGATTCCGAAAATAATTACTGACAATAAGTCAGTCGAAAATACCCTCGGAGGCATTTGCTTCCGGGGGCTTTTTCATATAATAGGATTAGGAGTGTCCGGAGTTCATCGATTTTTTTGTTGCGCTGATAAAAAACAGACGGCATCGCTTATCACAAGTTTTGCCGTCTTTCCATTCATGAGAAATCTATCTACTGTTTTAGAGTTCTTTGAATGTTTAGTTTTAATGTCTGGTGGTCTTAATATTAATTTAAGGTGTAGTTAAGTATAATGTAAAAGTCTGTTTTTGTAGAGTTATTATATAGATAGTTTGTCTTGTTAATATTAGGTGAAATGACATGGCGTCTGATCACTCAATTAATACTATGTGCTGATTTGCGTGAAATCATGTGCAAGTTTAGTTATTTTTGATAACAGTGCAATATTTTTTGACGATAAAAAATTGTTTTATGTTTTATAACATATATTTTGTGGCTTTTTTAGGTATTTTGACCTATTTTATTGCTCAAAACCGACTGTTCACTTTTTTGAATTGGAGATATGTGAATGAATATTTTTAACAGGAGGCAATCATTTTCTGAAATATCTGTTTATCTCCGGATATTAAAGAAGCTTTTAAATTAGCGAATTTTTTCCTTAATGCTTGTGTCGGTATGCAAATTGTCTTAAATTTGCATATCCAAGTTGATGATGCTTTTCAGGAACATATTTGTGCTCTTGAACGATATTTGTCACCGCTTGTAGTAATCTGTAGCTCTCAGAGTCCTCCAACACAGCAATACAGAACATCAAATTACATAACTAACTTAATCCAAATTAAAACTACTATGTGGTTAACAAGCTCGTCTATAGGACGTAAGCTGGTGATGGCCGTTACCGGTATCTGCCTCGTCCTATTTGTAACTTTCCACTGCTTGATGAACGCGGTAGCGCTCGTGTATCCCGCTTCCTACAACGTGATCTGCGAGTTCCTTGGTGCCAACTGGTACGCACTCGTTGCGTCGATGGGCCTCGCCGTGCTCTTCATCATTCACATCATCTATGCTGTGTGGCTCACTCTTCAGAACCGCAAGGCCCGCGGCAACAATCGTTATGCCATCAACTCAATCCCCAAGGGTGTTGAATGGTCGTCACAGAACATGCTGGTGCTCGGTATCGTAGTGCTTGCATTCCTCGTTGTGCATCTCATCCAGTTCTGGGCAAAGATGCAGCTCGTGGAGATCCGTGGTGTCGAGGAAGTGCTTCCCCCGTCGATGGGTACGCTCTTCATTCAGGAAGCTTTCAGCTGCTGGGCCACTCCGATTATCTATATTATCGGTTTCATTGCCCTCTGGTTCCACATGAACCATGGTTTTTGGTCGATGCTCCACACTGTGGGATGGGACAATAATGTATGGATCGGCCGTATCAAGAAGATCGGCTGCTGGTGGACCTCTATCGTAGTAGTGCTGTTCATCGCCCAGGCTATTGTGTTCACCGTAAACGCCAACAACGATTTCTATAAGAAGGATGCCGCACTCCGCGACCAGTATAAGGAAGTGCTTGGCAAGATGGTAGGTGTTCCCGCCGATCGTTTTGATTATGATCAGCTCCCCTCTGCCGAGGAACTCAAGGCTGCCGAGACTCAGATGCAGGAACTCAAGAACAATCCCGAGATGGCCGCACAGTATCAGGCTACTCCCGAGCGTATCGAGAAGCAGATCGAGACTATCGGCAATTGGCGTCGTGTACTTGAATTTGTCAACTATCTCAACGACACCAAGACCGAATGCGCCGTACCTGCCGAGTGTGACCACGATCACGCTGATGAAACCAATGTTGAACCCGCAAATTAATCACGCGATATGGCAACTATCGATTTAGACAAAGTAAAAGTGATGAATCCGGCCGATTCCAAGATCCCGGAAGGTCCTATCGCTGAAAAATGGACCAACTATAAGGCTCACCAGAAGCTCGTGAACCCCGCCAACAAGCGCCGTCTGTCGGTGATTGTGGTAGGTACCGGTCTTGCAGGCGCATCTGCCGCCTCGACACTCGCCGAGATGGGTTTCAACGTGCTTAACTTCTGCATACAGGACAGCCCCCGCCGTGCGCACTCTATCGCCGCACAGGGTGGTATCAATGCCGCAAAGAACTATCAGAACGACGGCGACTCCGTTTACCGTCTGTTCTACGATACCGTAAAGGGCGGTGACTACCGTGCCCGCGAAGCCAACGTATATCGTCTGGCCGAGGTATCCAACAACATCATCGACCAGTGTGTGGCTCAGGGTGTTCCCTTCGCCCGCGAGTACGGAGGCCTTCTCGCCAATCGTTCGTTCGGCGGTGCCCAGGTATCCCGTACATTCTACGCCAAGGGCCAGACCGGCCAGCAGCTTCTTCTCGGCGCATATAGCTCGCTCAACCGCCAGATCAACCTCGGCAAGGTAAAGAGCTACAACCGCTACGAGATGCACGACGTGGTGATGATCGACGGCCGTGCACGCGGTATCATTGCCAAGAACCTCGTTACAGGCAAGTTTGAGCGTTTCGCTGCCCATGCAGTAGTAATCGCCACCGGCGGCTACGGTAACGCATACTTCCTTTCGACCAACGCCATGGGCTGCAACTGCTCTGCCGCAATGGCTTGCTACCGCAAGGGTGCATACTTTGCAAATCCCTCTTACGTGCAGATCCACCCGACATGTATCCCCGTACACGGTGACCAGCAGTCGAAGCTCACCCTTATGTCGGAGTCGCTCCGTAACGACGGCCGTATCTGGGTGCCTAAGGATATCGAGGATGCCAAGAAGCTCCAGCGTGGCGAGATCAAGGGCTCTGACAATCCCGCATTCGGTAACCTCGTGCCCCGCGACGTTGCATCGCGTGCCGCCAAGGAGCGTTGCGACAAGGGCTTCGGCGTGAACAACACCGGTCTTGCCGTATTCCTCGACTTCTCCGAGGCCATCAACCGTCTCGGCATCGATGTGGTACGTCAGCGCTATGGCAACCTCTTCGACATGTACGAGGAGATCACCGACGTAAATCCCGGCGAGAAGGGCAGCGAGATCAACGGTCAGGTTTACTACAACCCGATGATGATTTTCCCCGCCATCCACTATACAATGGGCGGTATCTGGGTCGACTACGAACTCCAGACCTCGCTCAAGGGCCTCTTCGCTATCGGTGAGTGTAACTTCTCCGACCACGGTGCCAACCGTCTCGGCGCATCCGCTCTTATGCAGGGTCTTGCCGACGGTTACTTCGTGCTTCCCTACACAATTCAGAACTACCTCAGCGACCAGATCACCGTTCCTTGCCCCGGCACCGACGGTCCCGAGTTCGACGAGGCTGAGAAGAAGTGTATCGAGGCTCAGAACGCATTCCTCAAGATTCAGGGCAAGCGCTCGGTCGATTCTATCCACAAGGAACTCGGCCACATCATGTGGGAGTATGTGGGCATGGCACGTACCAAGGAAGGCCTTACTCTTGCCCTCGACAAGCTGAAGGCACTCCGCAAGGAGTTCGAGACCAACCTTTATGTTCCCGGCACCGCCGATGGCATGAACAATGAGCTCGACAAGGCATTCCGTCTCAACGACTTCATCACAATGGGTGAGCTCGTGGCTTATGACGCTCTCAACCGCAACGAAAGCTGCGGCGGCCACTTTCGTGAAGAGTACCAGACCGAAGAGGGTGAGGCCAAGCGTGATGACGAGAACTACTTCTACGTGGCATGCTGGGATTACCAGGGCAGCGACGAGAAAGCTCCCGAACTCATCAAGGAGCCCCTCCACTACGAGGCTATCAAGGTACAGACACGTAACTATAAGTCGTAACTCTTAAAGAATTTTCTACAACATGGCAAATATGACTGTAAATCTCAAGGTCTGGCGTCAGGCCGGTCCTAAGGAAAAAGGTGAGTTCCGCACTTATACCGTGGAGACCGATACCGACACCTCGTTCCTTGAAACTCTCGATATTCTCAACGAGCAGCTCGTCAACAATCACGAGGAGCCTATCGCTTTTGACCACGACTGCCGCGAAGGTATCTGCGGTATGTGCTCGCTCTATATCAACGGACATCCCCACGGCCCCGCTACCGGTGCTACCACATGCCAGCTTTACATGCGTCGCTTCAAGGATGGCGAGACCATCACTGTAGAGCCCTGGCGCTCGGCTGCGTTCCCCGTCATCAAGGATCTCATGGTCAACCGTAACGCTTTCGATCAGATCCAGCAGGCCGGAGGTTATGTGTCGTTCAACTGCGGTGGTGCTCAGGATGCCAATTGTCTCCCCATCTCTAAGGTCAACGCCGACATGGCTATGGACTCGGCTACCTGCATCGGCTGCGGCGCATGTGTAGCTGCCTGCAAGAACGGTTCTGCCATGCTCTTCGTTTCGGCCAAGGTAAGCCAGTTCGCACTCCTTCCCCAGGGCCAGGTAGAGCGTAAGCGCCGTGCACGTGCGATGGTACAGAAGATGGACGAGCTTGGTTTCGGAAACTGCACCAATACCGGCGCATGCGAGGCCGAGTGTCCCAAGTGTATCAAGATCAGCAATATCGCCCGTCTCAACCGCGAGTTCATCAAGGCTAAGTGCGCCGAGTAAATACGTGCAGCACGGTCAGCCGCCCCATGCATGGGCGACGAAACTTGCAATTGAGTCGCACGATGCGACAATAAACCCCGCGGGGGCTATGTCATCCGACATAGCCCCCGCGCTGTATATGGTTTGGCGTTGCTGTCACACGATATGTGTAATGATGAAGTTTGATGATGCCGTGATCGGTTACCGGGTCTCTTTGCGGTACTTTTCGTAGGCACGGGCCAGGCGCGTGTGGTATCGGCGTTTCGCATAGCCCGGGCCGTTGTAGCGGCGTGCAAATCCGGCCCAGTCTTTTTTCTGGAGATAAACGTCCAGGCCCTGCGATTTCACGAACTCTACGAATAGTTCAAGCTGCTCATGCTCGCTCACCGACATGCGTTTTACGAAATCGGTCACTGACTCCGCGCCGCATTTACGCCAGTTGAATCCTCCGATCTGAAACATCCCCCAAAATGTGTTTTCAAGCGCCGTAACCGAATCGATGGCCATTGCGCTTTTCAGGCGTTCGTACTGGGCTGCCTGATAACTCCCGTAGCGGGCGGTGTTCGGGCGTGCGAATACTACCGGATGCTTTTTCATATATGGTGTAAGGTTGATACCACGTTTTCTTGATCCACGCTTGAACATGGCGAGATCGAAATTGAGCAACGGTTTTCCCGGAGCATAGAATCCCTGATGGGTCGCTCCGGCCTCAATAGCGATTACGGCTTTCATGGTGGCTATGTCTATGCCGAGTTCCTCGGCGCCCTGACTGTAGTCGTCCTCCGTAAGGCGTTGCACGTTGTTGCGTTGCTCCGGCGACCATGGATTATCGGGAAGTTCCCACAGACTTGGGGGGAGAAGATGCAGCGAATCGGGGTGCGCCACGCGTGGAGGCCTTACGGCTCCGCATGTGCCGACTAGGCTTAGTGCTGCCAAAGCGGCTGCTATTATCTTGGGACTTGTATTCATGGCAGATTGAATGAAAATCCCCGGCATGATGGCATCGTCTGCATCATGCCGGGGAAGATTTGTTAATTATACGCTTCGGGAGCGTAGTTTTATTTCTTTAGTTCGGATACCTTGCGTAGGATTGTTACGAGCTGATCCCAGAAACGCTGTACGGCAGGGATGTGCATCTTCTCGCTGGGCGAGTGTACGCCGCGCAGGGTGGGACCGAACGATACCATATCGAGATGGGGATATTTGGTGAGGAAAAGTCCGCACTCCAGACCTGCGTGGATGGCAGTGATCAGAGGCTCCTCCCCATAAAGTTCCTTATAGGTGTCGGCTGCGATCTTCATGATTTCCGAGTTCATGTTGGGTGCCCATCCGGGATAGCCGTCGCCGTGGGTTACCTTGGCGCCTGCCACGAGGAACAGGGCCTCGATCTGGTTGGCGATGTCGTATTTGCGGCTTTCTATCGAGCTGCGCTGGCTGGTGGTGACGAGGATGGTGTTGTCGGGCTGCATCTTTACCGAAGCGAGGTTGGTCGATGTCTCGACAAGGCCTTCGAGGTCATGGCTCATGGAAATCACGCCGTGGGGGCATGCGTAGAGCGAGCGTATGAGGCGCAGGGTTGTGTCGCTGTCGATGGCGAATTCGGGTTTGTCGGTTGTGGCCAACGTGATGTCCATGTTGGGATCGGTGTGGGAATACTCGTTCTTGACCTGGGCTACAAATTCGTTGAATGCTACAACAACATCTTCCTTTTTAGATGTGTGCACACCTACTACGGCATGAGCGGCACGCGGAATTGCATTGCGCAGATTTCCGCCGCTTATTTCGCTGAGTACGATATCATGTTTCTTCGACAGATTGAAGAGGAAGCGTGCAAGAAGCTTGTTGGAATTGGCACGTCCCTCGTGGATATCGCCACCGGAGTGGCCGCCGCTGAGATTGGCGAGCTCGATGTCAAACCAATGGTAGTCGGCAGGAGCCATTTCGCGCTTGTAGTCGAAAGTAATGGTGGTGTCGATGCCGCCTGCGCAGCCGATAAAGAACTGGCCGTCGTCCTCGGAGTCGAGATTGAGCAGTATCGAACCGTTCATCATGTCGGCGCCAAGATTGTTGGCTCCGGTCATGCCTGTTTCTTCGTCGACTGTAAACAGCGCCTCCAGCGGGCCGTGAACGAGGGTCTTGTCGGCCATTACGGCGAGCGATGCGGCTACGCCGATGCCGTTGTCGGCGCCGAGTGTAGTGTTGTCGGCGTGTACCCATTCGCCGTCGATTATGGTTGTAATGGGGTTGTTGTCGAAGTCAAATCCCTTTTTGTTTGATTCGCATACCATATCCATATGGCCCTGCATTATCACTGTCGGCGCATTTTCGTGGCCAGGAGTGGCGGGTTTGCTGAGTACTACATTGCCTACTTCATCAGTCTTGGCGGCTATGCCGTTGGTTTTGGCAAAGTCGAGAATGAATTTGCGGATTTTATCCTCCTTTTTTGAAGGACGGGGCACTTTGGTAATCTCGTCAAAGATTGCCCATACGGCCGTAGGTTTGAGATCCTTGATGGTCATAATCGTTATTGGGTTTAATGAGTTAATTGTCGCTGTGAATTGTGTGAAATTGTTAAATTATTCGCTTTTCGCACTCTAAGTTACAAAATAAAATTTAGATAATTCCAGATTTGTAATTCCTTTCTTATATTTGCAGTGCAAAAACATAGAGACACAGTGAAAACAGTGTTGTTGACCATCGCTCTTGTAGCTGTATGCGTGGTTCTTCTGGGCGTAAAGGTGCTCTTTATAAAAGGCTCCCGTTTCCCCTCGGGCCATGTTCACGACAATGTGGCGCTCCGGCGTAAAGGTATTACCTGTGCGTCGGGACATGGCGTTGCGACTACAGACAATAGAAAATAAAATACCATACATTAAGCAACTTACAATGAAGAAAATCGCACTTTGTGCAAAAACGTTCATGTTGATGCTTGCCGTCATGGCAGTGTCATGCTCTTCGGGCAAGGATGAGGCCGCTCCTGCAGAGTCCGCTTCCGGCGCCGCGGCTCCCGTAGCAGTCAACATCCGCTACATCGATGCCGATTCGATTGCCACCCACTATAATCTTGCAAAGGATTTCAAGGAAGCACAGCTTCGCCAGATCAATAAGATTGACAACGCACAGCGCACCCGTGGAACCGAACTTCAGAAACTCGGCAATCAGATACAGCAGAAGATAAACAACAACGGCTACCTTTCGCAGGAGAGCTTCCAGTCTGATCAGGAGACTTTCAACAAGAAGCAGGCCGAAGCCCAGAATTATATCGCAAGCCTCCAGCGCGAGGCCGAGCAGGAGATGATTCAGCAGCAGATCCAGCTTACCGATTCCATCGAGGCGTTCATAAAGGAGTATAACAAAAAGAAGGGCTACGACGCCATCCTTTATAAGGCTGCCGGTGTTTACTTCAATCCCGCTCTTGACATTACAAACGAAGTAATCGACGGACTCAACAAGCGCTACAACAAGGTCGCTGAGAATTGATTCCCGTTAATATCGCAGATTATCTTCCCTACATAAAAAAGGCGTCCCGAAGGGCGCCTTTTCTTATGGGGGTACATTATGATTAAGTGACTTATGCTGTAAGCTGGATATTGTGCTTTGCGGCCATGCGGCGCATGTTGAGCAGGGCGTAGCGCATGCGTCCTAAGGCGGTATTGATACTCACTCCCGTGGCCTCGGCAATCTCCTTGAAACTCATGTCGCGGTAGTAGCGCATGGTAAGCACCTCGCGCTGGGGTTCGGGAAGGGCGCCGATAAGCCGCCGTACGTCGGTGTGGATCTGGTTCTCAACCAGCCAGTCCTCGATGTTGGTGTCGCACAGGTCACGGCGATTGAGCATGTCGGTCTCGTTGTCGTCGGTCGATACGGTATTTTCTACGCGTTCCTGACGATAGTAGTCGATGATGAGGTTGTGGGCGATACGGTGGAGCCATGCCGAGAATTTGCCATTCTCGGTGTATCGGCCTTGTTTAAGTATCATGATTATCTTGACGAATGTCTCCTGAAAGATATCGTCGGCGATGTCGCGATTGCGCACGATACGCATGATATATGAAAAAAGCTTGGACTGGTGGCGTAGCAACAGTGCGTCAAAAGCTTCGTTGTTTCCTTCAACATACGCTTTCACCAACTGTTCGTCGGTGAGTGAAGAAAAGATTTGCATTACTTATAGATGTTTTGATTTGAAGTAATGGTCGTCTCTATAGGCAGTAAATTTATGTAGGTAAAAAAACTATATTCGCATCGCCGGGGGCATCTTCGTCGGTATTATGATTGGCATATTTTGCCTCCGTTTCTCGCAAAGGTAGAGATTTGTTTGCACAGGCGCAAACATTTTAAGCATTTTTTGCTGTCGGTGTACAATAATTTTATATTTCTGTAGTTTTATGCCGCGCAGGCGTGTATAGGTATGTGTTTTGAAAAGATTGCGACAACAATAATAAATCGGGCTTTAGGTCGTTTTATAGATAAACCCGCAAACATGTCTGCCTATGCTGAAAAAATCTACTCAAACTTCCACTCTCGATGCTCGTCGTGCATCGGCTTCCGATATGGTAGAGAAATGTCAGAAGCCTCGTGAGTCAACGCTGGCCTTTATACGCCAGTTTGCCAGAGTTTACCATTTCGAGCATGCGCTCGTTGCGCAGCCGGTCGCTGCAATGGTTCTCAATTAATGAAGCGATGGGCGCTTTATCGTTGAATAAAGAGCTAAAGTGCTAATAAGCACTCCCGAAGGTGCTGTGTCGGAGTCGCGGCTATATCCGCCGACATTTATTTTCTCAGAGGATTGTATCCCGACTCGACAAGCGTCTTTACATCTCCGTAAAAATCTTTCTGCAAGAGCTGCCACGCCTTCATGTCGGGGTGGCTCTTCATGTATGCGTCAACTATGCGCATGCCGAGCCATGTGCCCATTCTTCCCGGAGCATCGGGATGTAGTATGGCTGTGGCCGGAGCATTTTGGGTAAGCCGTTCTGCTGTCGGCTCATCGGTTGAATATAGCATTTTACGGCTTATCAGTGCATTCCAGGCATTTCCTTCATTGGCAACGGCCCATTTGCTCTGTGCGTCGTCCCATCCGAGTAATTTGCCGAAATCGTCGGTGTCGGTCAGCCTTGCTACAATCCATTCTACTCCACCGGAATATATCATCCGGCTAAGTGCGGTGGCATCGGCTCTGGATAGAGTATATGGAGCCTGTGAAAGCAGCATGGCTTCTGTGAGCTGCCATGGCAGTGCTTCAAGGCATTTGTTGCGGCGTTTATACGCGTCAAACCCGGTATAAGCTTCGTCGTCGGCTCCAAGATAATGGTTGGTGCCTATCAGCGCCAATGTGTCGCCACTGAGTATTATTGCCTGGTCGTAGGTGGATATTACGCCATATAATTGGGGCCATTTGAGTTCCGGAATGATTTTTTTTGACTGTTCGGCTGCTTTGCCAAGTACGGTTTCTACTGAATCGAGACTGCCCAGACGATCGCGTATGGCACATCCGAACATACCAACCCCGCGGCTTCGTGCGTATTCCATGAGCATGGAGTCGGTCGCGGTTGGATTCGTTATTCCATGGCTGGCAGCGTAAAGCCTGATTACTATGTCATTGACCGAGGTGTATTTCTGGCGGAAGTCAGCCCGGGCCGCAGAGTCAAGGCCGGGATAGGCTGTTACTTCGAGGTCATATCGTTCGATATCCATTTTCCCGCTTTCTTCCGGGATTGTGCTGTTATGCGGTGTGCAGCTCTGTGCCGCTATCGCCGCCGTCATTGCTAAAAGCAGTATAAATCTCATGACGCAAAAATAGTTGTTTATGCTTGATAAAGCAAGTGCGTTGGTCATATCTTCTCCAAATTTGGGCATTAACGGCCAAAAGATGGGCATATCTTGCCATAATTATCACATGTTTTCTTAATTTTGTATCGCAGAATTATGCCTCGAAAGTTATATTTACATATTATATATATATGCGTGCTGTTCCTTCTGCCTGTATCTATGGCTGGAGCGGAGCCTTTTGTCGTGGTGCTTGATGCCGGGCATGGGGGGCATGATCCGGGTACAATCGGCAGCAAGGCGAAAGAAAAAGATATCAACCTCGGTGTCGTGCTCAAGCTTGGTGAACTTATTGCCGGGAATGAACCTGACGTCAAAGTCGTTTACACCAGAAAAGGGGATTATTTCAAGACATTGCAGGAGCGTTGCGACATAGCTAACGATGCAAAAGGCTCGTTGTTTATTTCGGTGCATGTCAACTCTGTGGATAAAAAGTCAAAAAAACGTAATACAATCCACGGGGCGGCCACATATACTCTCGGACTTCACCGCAGTGCCGAGAACCTTGCCGTGGCCAAGCGTGAAAATGCCGTAATGATGCTTGAGGATGATTATACCGAGCGTTACTGTGGCTTCGATCCCAACTCCTCAGAATCCTATATTATATTTGAGCTGAACCAGAACAAGCATCTCGATCAGAGTATCGACTTTGCAGGGAAAGTGCAGAAGGAACTGCGCACTACCGCCTCGCGTGCCGACAATGGCGTGCGTCAGGCCGGATTCTGGGTGCTTGCCAAGACCGGAATGCCTGCCGTGCTTGTCGAGCTCGACTTCATCTGCAATCCTTCCTCCGAAGCGTTCATGGCTTCCGAGTCGGGTCAGCAGAAACTTGCAAAAGCCATATACAATGCTTTTGTTGATTATAAGCGCTCATATGATCTCTCTTCCGGTAAAAAACGCTTTTCCGGGGATAGCCGGAAAGATATCCGGGAATCATCGGTGAAATCTGCCGCTTCCGGCGAGACTGCCAAAGATGATGATAGTACAATGGAAGAGGTTGTGACCTCCGGACCGACATCTTCCGGCCGTTGCTACCGCGTGCAGTTTATGACGAGTCCGAAACGTATAGCCCGCGGGTCATCTAAATTGCGTGGCATCACCGACTACATAGAGTACAAAGACGGCAATTTGTGGAAATACTCCTCGGAGGATCTTCCTGACATGCGTGCCGCACGCCGGAAACTCGCCGGATTGCGCAAGAAATTTCCTGATGCGTTTATTATTACGGTAGTCGATGGTAAACGTGTCAGATGAATTGTTATCTAATAAGGAGTACCTTCTTCATGAACAAACAGAATAAAGAATCGAAATACAACGATATGAAACGTTTTTCTCACGAACTGATCATCGGCCTGTCGGTGCTTATTGCAGCTTTGGTGCTTTTCTTCGGCATCAATTATCTCAAAGGCATCAACATATTCAAGGCAGCAAACTATTATTATGCCTCTTATACCAATGTGGCCGGTTTGAGCGTATCGTCTCCGGTTACTCTCAATGGGTTTAAGGTAGGTCAGGTGCGCGATATTACTTATGAATACGATAATCCGGGGCATGTGCTGGTAGAAATGAGCCTCGATAAGCAACTAAGAGTGCCCGCCGGTTCCAAAGCCCTGATATCTTCCGATCTGCTCGGTACGGCTTCGGTGGTACTCGAGTTCTCTAATTCCGACGACTTCCATTCTGTCGGTGATCGGCTTGTAGGTGGTAATGCACCCTCTCTGATGGAGAGTGTGTCTACAGAGGTAATGCCTACCGTAAGTGCCATTTTCCCTAAGGTAGACTCTCTCCTGACGTCAGTCAACCGGCTTGTCAGTGACTCGGCCCTTCTGCGGTCGGTAAAACGGCTTGATGCCATTACTGCCAATCTTCAGGCTACAACTCTCTATTTGAATCGAACCATGGCTACTATACCGGGCACGATGCATACTGTAGACGGCGTGGCGCATAATCTGGATTCAATCACTTCTGATCTCGCGGTGCTTACCGCCGAGCTAAAGCAGATGCCGCTCAGATCAACCATGAATAATATTGACCAGACCATGTCGAATATTAATTCCATTACCGACAAGATGAACCGTCCGGATAATTCGGTAGGGCTTCTGCTTAACGACCGCGCTCTTTACGACCATATCAATGGCGCGGCAATGGGGCTTGATTCGATTATGTGGGATCTCAAGAAGAATCCTCGCCGGTATATCCCGCCGATCAAGATTTTCTAATTTTGGAATTATACAACAAAGGCGCCTTCTATGGCGCCTTTGTTGTTACTCGACTTTCTGACGGATAACGTCCCGGGAATCCGGCGATGAAAATCCGCGTTTCCCTTTCGTGACATGCATGGTTGAACCGGCTCTAAACATTGTTTGAAAATATGCAACACTCACTATCTTATTTGTAATCATTCTAAATAGTTGATAACTTTTTGACGAGTGGTGTTCCACGTCTTAAATGCCTATTGTTGCGTGATTATACAGTTTCACGCCATGTCAAGCTTCCGCAATGTTGATAACTTTTGCTGTTAAATGCTTGAAAATCAATATTGATGTTAGTTATCATCATTCCAATGTTGATAACTCTGCTGGAAAAGATAAAGTCTTGAAATTCACCCGACTTGTAATTGAATTGATTTTTCCAAATTTTTTGGTGTTTGTTTTTGAAAAAAAATAGAGGGAAATTTGCAATATAGAAAAGACGCCTCCAGGGGCTGTTTTCAACGATATTTTTTATTTGGAGATTGATACTCGCCATTCGGAAATTCTCCTGACTGCCCTAAGATATTCAGCCTGATATAAAGCAGTTGTCTGTATCCACGGATGTGGCCTCCTTCTCCGCGCACGAAAGTTAGACGTGTCTACTCACTGTGCCTCTATCCTCTAAGAATTACAACCGACCATTAACATGGAAAAGAACCATATACAATTGTGGGAGGAGTGTCTGAAAATTTTCGCTGACAATCTCCCGCAACAGCAATTCGACACCTGGTTTCGCCCGGTGACATCGCTCTCGTTAGAGGGTGATAGCCTTACCTTGAGCGTACCTACCGCTTTCTTCGTGGAGCAGCTTGAGGAGCGCTTCATGAGGCTTATTGCTCCTACCCTCAAACGTGTATATGGCCCGAATGTAAAACTCTTCTATACTTTCAATCCTGTAAAAGAGGCTCCGGAAGCTGCTGTTACCCAGCAGTCTGAGCGTCCGAGTGCTGCCGTGCAGCCGCGTAATCCATTCCAGGCTCAGTCAGTGCCTGAGTTTGACTCGCAGCTCAATCCCAAGTACACATTTGAAAATTACTGCGGCAGTGTCTCCAACAAGATCGCGCGTTCGATCGGCGAGGCCATTGCCACTAACCCCAAGTGCAAGACGTTTAATCCTCTGTTCATATTCGGTCATACCGGTGTGGGCAAGACCCATCTTATACAGGCAATCGGCATCCGCATTA
>JAHZGZ010000254.1:15311-23693 GCA_019420545.1 Bacteroidales bacterium
CGCGTGTGCTATATGTCTCCGCCCGTCTTTTCGAAAGCCAGTATACCGCTGCCGCCATGGCCAAGCCGAGCCGTGTAAATGACTTCATCGCGTTCTATCAGTCGATCGACGTGCTTATTATCGACGATATCCAGGATCTCATGCACAAGCCCGGCACACAAAGTGCGTTCTTCCATATATTCAACCATCTCCACCAAAATCAGCGGCAGATAATCATGTCGAGCGACTGCGCTCCTTCTGAAATGAAAGATATGCATGAGCGCCTGCTTTCACGCTTCAAGTTGGGAATGACGTGTGAGCTTGAAAGCCCCGATTTCGACCTTCGCCGTGAGGTGCTACGCCAGCGTGCCTCCCAGGATGGACTTGATATTCCGGCCGAGGTTCTTGAATATATAGCCGCCAATGTTACCGACAGTATCCGTGAACTCGAGGGGATAGTGGTGTCGCTGCTTGCCCATGCCACTGTGCTCAATCGAGAAATTACTATCGACCTTGCACAGACTGTGCTTAACAATGCCGTAAAGATTCAGAAGAAAACCGTCAACTTCGACATGGTGGCCCAGAAGGTCTGTGACTATTACAATATTGATTCCGACAAGCTTTTCACCAAGAGCCGCAAGCGTGAGATTTCCGACGCACGCCAGATGGTGATGTATCTGGCCAAACGTCATGTAAAGATGCCGGTGACGGCTATCGGCACACGTCTCTCTCGCAGTCATGCCACAGTGCTCCATGCTCTCAAAAACATTGAGGAGCGCCTGTCGCTTGAGGCTGCCCTGCGTGTTGATATCGAAAAAATCGAGGCGTCGCTCACGGCAGTACCTGTGTGATCTCAGGAATATGGAATAACAAGTGCATCATGCAGTACGCATGGTGCATTTTTTGTTCCCAACATTCGCCGGATTAATGCGTTTATATAAAAAAGCGAGGAAGTGTGCGGATAATACGCCAAAATTCCGTATTTTCGCATAATTTTGAACAAGCATAACCATTATGGAACGCATTAAGGTAAAGATAATCAATCGTTCGGGCCATGAGCTCCCAGCATATGAAACACCATCGTCGGCCGGCATGGATGTACGCGCATTCTTGAAAGAGCCTGTCACACTCCAGCCATTACAGCGTGCGCTAATTCCTACGGGACTGTACATACAGCTCCCTCACGGCTACGAATGCCAGATCCGTCCGCGTTCAGGACTTGCCCTGAAGAAAGGGATATCGCTTGTGAATACTCCCGGTACCGTCGACTCCGATTATCGCGGTGAGATAGGCGTGATACTCATAAATCTCAGCAATGAACCTTTTGTGGTCAATGACGGGGAGCGTATCTGCCAGATGGTAATCAAGGAATACACACGTGTCGACTGGGAACCCGTTGAGAAACTTGACGAGACCAAACGTGGCGACGGAGCTTTTGGTCACACAGGTGTCAACTAAAGTCAACCGCAATGCACGTATCGTTACGTAAATATATTAAAGCAGTTGTCGCCGCCATAATTATTATAGTCACGGCAGGCATGGTCAGCGCTAAGACGGGCCGCGGCACAACCGACGCCGACCGGCGCAAGGCCGACTACATCTTCATGGAGGCCACGCGTCAGCATGCTCTCGGCAATGAAGACGCCTACTATGCGTTGCTACGCCGTGTCAATGAGCTTAATCCCGACGACCATGCGGCAGGCTATTATCTCGGCTATTATACTGTGATGACTTCGGGCAGCGATTCGCTGCGTTTCGAGGACGGATACCGGCTGATGAAGCGCCACTTCGATCTTGCACCGGTAGACTATTATACCTCTTATACTTACGGCGCCATCAACGATCATGTCGGCCGCAATGATGAGGCCCTGCGGGTGTGGAACGCCCTCGATTCGCTGTATCCCGCGAAGACCGAAGTGGCGTTGCGGCTTGCCGACGCCCTGTTCCAGAGCCGCGACTCGGCTGCGGTGCGCCGTACCGTCGATGTGTACAACCGCATAGAGCGTACACAAGGAAAGAGCATACCGCTGGCATCCCGCAAAATACGCAGCTATCTCTCTACGCAGGATACTTTGTCGGCTATTGCCGAAGTGCATTCGCTTCTCGACGCGTCGCCGACAAGTTCGGAAAACAATGTATTTGCCGGCGATGTATTCGCTCTTTTTTCCGAGAACGATTCCGCGCTTGCCTATTATAACCGTGCCTGTGAGCTTGACTCTACATCAGGCCTTGCATATTATTCCCGCGCGAACTTCTACAAATCGATCGACGACAGCGTAGCCTATGACCGCGAGGTGTTCCGTGCCTTGAAGATGGAGAGCCTTGATCTTGACACCAAGCTCGAAATCATGACCAACTATGTACGTGAGCTATACGCCGATCCGGCCCAGCAGCCACGCATACAGGAACTGTTTGCGTCGCTTCTCGAGCAGCATCCCCACGAAGTAAGCGTGCATGATCTGTATTATTCCTACCTTCTTGCTGTCGAGGATTATCCCGGAGCGGCTGAGCAGGTGAGCTATGCCCTTGATATAGATCCGTCCGACGAGCGTAAATGGGGCGCGCTGGTGAGCCTTTATCTGCAGACCGACGAACCGGCAAAAGCTGTCGATGCGGGCACCCGTGCCCTCGGATATCATCCCGAGAGTGCCAACCTGACGTTCCTCCGAGGTATAAGCTACGGCCAGACAAAGCAGTACGACAAAGCCTTTCCCGATTTCGAACATGCGATGGAGCTTGCCGACTCCGGCGATGTGAAGTTCGTTTCAGAGGTGCTGGTATCCGAGGCCGACATTTATTCCGCAACCGACCGTAAGGATAAGGCTGAAGAACTTTACCGTCAGGCCATAGGTATCAATCCCGACAATATGCTCGCACTCAACAACTATGCCTATCTGCTTGCCGTCGAGGGGCGCGACCTGGAGCATGCCGAGCGTATGAGTGCGCGCACTATCCAGGAACGTCCCGACGATATCAACTCGCTCGATACATATGCATGGATACTTTTCCGGCAGAAGAAATATACCGAGGCTCTGGTATACATACAGAAAGCTCTTGATCTCGCTAAAGAGCCTGCCGAAGAACTATATTCCCATGCCGGCGACATCTATTTTTGGAACGGCGACCATGAGAAAGCTGTGGAATTTTGGGAACAGGCGCTTAGTCTGGCTCCCGACAACGATCTTCTGAAGCGTAAAGTCCGCCATAAGACATTCTTTTTTGAGTAGGCTCTACGGGCGCCATGTGCTCTCCGAGGCCTTCGGGTATTCAGCTCACCCCGCGTTTTCTGAAAGCCCGGCAAAATCATTATTTCAATGAACCGATTATTCCCACATATCTTTCTGGCAGGATGCGTGCTGCTTGCCGCCGTATCCTTTACCGGCTGTAAATCATCAAAAAGAGCTGTCGCTTCCGGTGGCTATTCAGCCGGCTCGGCACAGGTTTCCGGTGTTTCCGGCGAGCATCCCCTCAAGGCGGTCGCCGACAATTACCGCGACTGGACTGACGTCACTGTGCCTGTTACCCTCAGTCTTGAAGCGCCCAAGCGTATGTCGGTAAGCGCGCGCGCCCGTATGGTGCGCGGCCGTTGTATCGACCTTAGTTTCCGCATGCTCGGTTTCGAGGTTGCGCGTGTGTGGTTTACGCCCGACTCTGTGGTTGCAGCCTCGCGTCCTAAAAAGGTATATCTGGCCGAAAGCCTCTCGGATCTTACGTCAGGACTTCCGATCAATCTCGACAACCTTCAGGATCTGCTGATGGGACGTCCCTTTATTCCCGGTGGCTCAACCGTTGCGCTCGCCGACTCAGCTAATCTGTACTTCGACACTGCTTCCGGTTCCGTAAGGATGCTTCCACGTCGTCAGCATCCTATGGCCGATTATGGATATGTTCTCGACATTCCGGCTGTCGTCACTGCCCTGGGTGTCATCGCTGAGGATCGCGACATGACATTTACGGCTTCGTACACCGGTTCCGAGCCTCTTACTCCGGCCGGGAATGTTATGGATAACGCCGCCCTTCTGGTTGCTACTCCAAATTCCGATTATGCCGCTTCCGTGACATGGAAGTGGGGTAGTGCCCGGTGGAATGGAATGATTACCGTGGATCCTCCGGCTACCGCGGGTCTGCGTCGCGTAACTCCTTCGCAGCTTCTCAAGATCATCAAAGAACTATAACACATCCATATATTTCAACAGACCAATCAATGCGACGCATCGTCATACTCTTTCTCACCGCCATCATTATCGCAGTCTCGGCTACTGACGCCGGGGCTGCAAAGCGTCGCACACGTCAGAAACCACGCGGTATCAATACCGTAAAACAGGAACAACGCGACACACGGCGTACAATACAGCAGACGGCTGAACAGATCGAAGCCAACAAGCGCAATACTGCCCGCTCACTCAACCGCCTTGATGCCCTAAATGCCGATATTGCTGTCAATAACAGTTCTATTTCGCGTATATCGTCGCAGATCGACAGCATAGATCATGAGATACGTATGCTCAACGACTCTGTCACCGCTCTTGAAGCACGTCTGCAGCAGATGCGCGACAGCTATGCGCGCATGGTACGCAAGATTTATGATCATCAGCGAGGATCTGAATCGGTGCTTGCCTTTATCTTTTCGGCGGAGACTGTGACGCAGGGCTATCGGCGTATGCGTTATCTGAAAGAAGTGTCGGCATGGCGTGAACGCCGTAGCCGCGAGCTGACAGAGCAGGCCGATACCCTGCGGCAGCAGAAAGCGCGTCTTGATGCCCTGCAGAAAGAAAAGGCAGGTTCGCTGAATGAGCTTGGCGCGGCACGTAAAGAACTACAGGCTTCGCAGGAAAAAACTTCACAGATCGTGGCTCAGCTCAATAAAGAGCATTCCACCCTCCGGCAGGTGCTGCGTGAAAAAGAAGCGCGTGCACGTGCGCTTGATGCCGAACTTGACCGTCTCATTGCCGAAGAGCAGCGGCGTCAGGAGGAAGAACGCCGCAAGGAGGAGGAACGGCAGCGTCAGCTTGTTAAAAATAAGCAGAAAAAAGATACTCCCGCCGCTCCTGCCAAGGATAAGAATGCAGACAAGAGTGGCGACAGGAAAGCTCCGTCCACATCTGCGCCGGCTAAAGCAAAGGAGCAGCCGCGCACTTACGCCACAGCAGCCGAGACACGCAATCTGTCAGGCACATTCGAGAGCAACAAAGGGCGTCTTCTCTTCCCCGTAAGCGGGCGGTACCGCATAGTGCGTCCGTTCGGACGGCAGCAGCATCCCGATCTGCCGCATGTCGTCACCGACAACGCCGGAATCGATATCGAGACCTCGCCCGGGGCTGTCGCTCGCGCGGTGTTCGCCGGTAAGGTGTCCGCCATCTTCCGTCAGCCTGGTTACAACACTATCGTCATGATACGTCATGGCCGGTATCTTACAGTATAGGCCGGCTTGACGGATATCTCGGTGCGCAACGGGCAGGAACTGAAGCAGGGGCAGTCGATCGGCAAGGTATTTGCCGATCCCGACGATGACGGACGCGCTCTTCTCCATTTCGAGCTTCGCCGTGAAAAGGAGAAGCTTAACCCTTCGGCATGGGTAAAATAAACCGATCCATATGGCTTCGACAGCAACAGACAGTCAGGAAAACAGCTATCGCAGCATCATGCGTGGTATGTCGGCATTTGGGGGTGTCCAGGTGTTGCAGATTATCATAAACGTGGTGCGCGGTAAGTTTGTCGCACTGTTGCTTGGCCCGGAGGGTATGGGGATATCGCAACTGCTTGTCTCATCGACAAATACTCTGAAACAGGCCGCTTCGTTCGGGCTCCCTCTCTCGATTGTGCGTGAAGTTGCGGCGACGCGCGACGAGGAATCGCCGGTCGACACGGCTACTGTAGTGTCGGTGGCCCGGCGTGTAGTGCGTCTTACGGCTCTGTTTGCGATGCTCCTCTGTGCGGCGTGCTCTATGCTGCTGAGCCGTATCACATTTGACAACGACCTGTATACCTGGAGTTTCGTTGCTCTGTCGGTGATGATGCTCTTCTCAGTGCTCTCCGATGGTGAGATGTCGCTCCTGCAGGGGCTGCATGAAGTAAAACGTCTCTCGAAAGCATCGCTTGTGGGCGCCGTAACAGGCCTTGTCGCCGGTGTGCCGCTTTACTATTTCTTCGGCTACGGCGGCATCGTGCCTGCTATGATCATCCTTGCTGTGGCCACATGGGCGTTTTATGCCTGCAACATACGTAAGGCTATGCCAAATATACGCCCGAAGGCTATCCCGTGCTCGCTTCAGTGGGCAATTGCCCGGCGCATGCTGTCGCTCGGAGTCGTGCTCATGGCCGGTACGGTGCTGACTACCCTTGTGGGTTATCTTATCAACATGTGGGTGCGCGCACAGGGTGGGGTGGAGGACGTGGGCCTTTTCCAGGCTGCAAATACGATTGCCGGACAATATGTCGGCGTGGTGTTTGCCGCCATGTCGCTAGATTATTTCCCGCGCCTCTCCGCCGCTATATCCGATAATGGGCGCATGACCCTGATCGTCAACCGGCAGTTCGACCTCGTGGGGCTTATCATGGCTCCGCTTGCCATTGCGCTGATGCTCACGGCCCCCCTGCTTATCCGGCTGCTTACTTCCGAGGCATTCATGGGCGTGGTGCCGCTTGTGAGGTGGATGGCGCTCGGCCTGTTCATGCGCGCTATGGCTTATCCGATGGGCTATATCGCGTTTGCAAAGGGCAACAAGCGGCTGTATTTCTGTCTGGAGGGGGTGTTTGGATGCAGCGTGATGCTCCTTGTCAACTGTCTGTGCTACTGGCTGTGGGGGCTTGTGGGGCTTGGTATTGGCGTCGTTGTTGTGCATACGGTCGATGTGGCGGCATACTATGTCGTGAACCATCGTGCATACGGATATACTATCGACCGTGGCACTTTGCGCCTGATGCTTCTGCTTTTTCTACCTGTGTTGCTGTCGTTTCTCGCGACACTTTTACCCGATACGGCGATCGGCTACGCTGTAATGACGTTACTTCTGATAGTGACCTCGGCGGCATCGTGGCGCGCCATACGCGCCCGGCTGCGCCGCTGATTACTGTTGTATTTGAGGGGAGAGAGGCCTACTGCACCCGTGTTTGATACATTTTTGTGAAAGTATTATTAAATCCTCATGAAATCTCCGTGAAACTGCCTAAAAATTAATAAAAGTTGGAGAATATTTCGCTGATGTTGGCCGAAATAGTATATCTTTGCAGTCGACAAAACGATACGCAACCGGCGCGATATGGCCGGTATCTATCGCGCAGTGCAATAAGCCATACACAGTGAAGCAGCGATTATTGTTATTTATTACCATATTTGTGCAGTTGACGGTCATATTTATGATTGCCAAATGTGCTTTTGTACTTGTTAATGCGGAACTCTATAAAGGTATCGGCTTCGGCGGATTCATGGCCGTCGTGTGGCACGGACTGCCGATGGATCTCTCCATGGCCGGTTATCTGACGCTGCTTCCCGGACTGTTGCTCGCCGTTAGTGCGCCTGTGGTGTCACGCCGGTGGACGGGTGTGATTTCCGGAGCTCTGAAGAGTGTGCTTGTCGTTGAGGCGCTGGTGATAGCCCTCTCGGTATCGGCCGACGCCATGTTATATCCATATTGGGGATTCAAACTCGACACCACGCCTCTGTTTTACTTCATGTCGTCGCCCGAGGCGGCCTCGGCAAGTGGAGGTATGGGTGGCGGCTTGGCTATGACGGCCATCCTGGCTGTCATCTTCGCAGCATTGTTGCTGATGTGGACTAAGTTTATCCCCCTTACGCCGGTTAAGGGTGGTATCGGCGCACGTCTGCGTGTTCTCGGCGTGATGCTTCTCTGCACGGGCGCATTGTTTCTGCCGATACGCGGCGGTCTTACGGTAAGTACCATGAACCTGAGTCGCGCCTATTTCAGCAACGACACGCGTCTGAATCATGCCGCCGTCAATCCCCTGTTCTCATTCCTCTACTCTGCATCCCATCAGAACGATTTCGATTCCCAGTTCGGCTACTTCGACCCCGATGAGGCGCGTGCCATTGTGGCCGACATGGAGCGCAAGTGTGTCGGCGACACTGTTGCCGCTCCGGTGCTCTCCACCGCGCGCCCTGATATATACCTGGTAATACTTGAAAGTTTCTCTGCCCACATGCTGCCGTCGCTCGGCGGCTCGCCTGTGGCCATGAGGCTTGATTCGATAGCAGCGCAGGGAGTGCTGTTCACGCAGTGCTATGCCTCGAGTTTCCGCACCGACCGCGCCCTCCCGGCCATTCTCAGCGGCTATCCGGGGCAGCCGACAACATCGATAATGAAGTTTGTCGACAAGACCGACCGCCTTCCCTCGCTACCCAAGTCGCTGAAGGATGCCGGTTACGATCTGTCGCACTACTATGGG